>JAQAJI010000015.1:5121-37511 GCA_028278665.1 Candidatus Rariloculus versatilis | reverse complement strand
ACGCCGTAGAGACACCGCTGGGCGACCAGGCGGCGGGCGTGCAGCAGCTCGTCCTCGTCGGCCGGAAGACCCGTCGGGCCGCCGTGGATGCTCCAAGCTTCGACCAGCCGGGTCGACAACTGGCGGCAGGCTTCGACCAGAAAGGCGCCGGAGCCGGTCGCCGGATCAAGCACCTTGAGGTCGAGAACCTCCTCTGGCCGGGCTTTGGGGCCCAGTCGTTCGAGAATCGGTCGCAGGGCCTCGGAAACGATCGGCTCGGTCAGGGAACGCGGCGTGTAGTGGCTGCCGGAGCGCCGGCGCTCGTCGGTCGGCTGGAGAACGGGCGTTCCGGCGGGCGCCACGTCCGGCGTCGCATCGCGATCGACCACCCTGTCAAGCGCGACCACGAGGTCGGCAATGGTGGACGATTTGCGAAGAGCCGCGAGGGATTTTCCGGTCACCTTCCGGCCGGTTGCATCCTGAACCGCTTTCGCGCGCTCGCCTCCCTCGAGGGCGAGCAGGCTATCGAGATCGGCGATGACCGCCGCGCCGGTTCGTTTCGGAGACGCTACGGCGATGGCCCTGCCAGTGGTCATTTCGACGCGGAAACCCATGACGGCTTCGTAAACTGAGCCGATCTGCTCGACATCCAGAGTGCGGTAGGACAGCCGCTCGCCGTCCAGCACCATCAGCGACTGCAGAACCTTCCAGACGGTCGCGTCGGGGACCATCGGAATCCCAGGCGTTTCATTCATCCTGCGCCTACCGGGGAACGGCACGACCACAGCATCCTGAGGGTGGTCGCCGGTCGAAGTTGGATCTGGAACAGGAGAGTGGGCGTGGTCGTCTTTGACGACGCGGTAGGGTATCGGAGGCGCGTCGGCTACGTGCTGAAGCTGCGGTGTGGCCTCCTCTCTCGTTCCGTACACCACCGGCGCAGGCTCGTGTTCCGATTCGCCACCGCGCTGCCGCCCTTCGAGAAACGGGAACCGGTCCGGGTCGAACAACCGGCCCTTGCGGGCGACGAACGCGAGTCCGGCGTGGCGGCCGCCGCCATAGATCAAGCGAAACAGAGCAAGAAGTTGCGCCCAGGCGCCGAAGCGCTGGTCCATGGTGTCCGGCCAGGCTGCCGCATCGGAGCGCAGGCGCCCGAACAGTCCGCCCAGCGAATAGTGTTGCTGGTACACGGGGTAATCGGGCATCAGACCGCGATCCTCGGCGTAGAGCGCGAAAACCAGGCGCATCAGCGTGGTGATGAGCCCGCCGTAGAGGTGCTCGGGATCGTCCCGCGCGAGGTCCCTCACCAATCCACCGCCTCGTGCGTCCGCCGAGACGAATCCCCGCAACAGTTCGTGGAGCGCGGCGAGCACCTGGCGGGCCAGTTTGGTGGAGACTTCCGCCTGGGCGTCACGGCTCCTGGCCAGCAGCGCGGGCAGTCGCGCTTCCGGAGGACTGCTGAACAGGGCATCGGCCGATAGAAGCATGTCTAACGCGGCCAGGATCGGCCTGCCGGCGGGAAGCGCCATTTGGGAGAACTCGAAGGTCAAATGCCCCGACGACTCGCCACCCGGCGCATGGATCAGACGGATGCGCTCGTCCGTGCAAAGCAGGCCCAGCGGAATGCCCGTCTCCCGCAACAGCCGCTCGAATCGCGCGTTGCGGGTGGCGTTCCATCCGGAACCATCGTCGGGCGGCTTGTCGAGCTCGGCGCCGTTCTGCTCAACGCGGACCAGCATCATCCATGGCGTTTCGCCGTCGTCGCCTGCCGGTACGACCCAGGTCGCCGAAAGGACCGCCTGTAACTCGGGAAGGGCGATTTCGAGTCTGTCCCGATGGTGGGTCGCGTCGATGAGATCGCGGTCTTCCCAACCCAGGAAGTCCAAGAAAACTCGGCGTAGGTCGGGCGCGCGCCAACGGGGAGTCGCGGTCTCTCCGTCCTCGACGATGAGTTCCTTGAACTCGCGCTGGCGTCCGGAGATGTTGCGGTCCGGCACGACCTGCGCATCCACCATGACGCCCGGGGAGACCACGAGTCCCACGGGCTGGACGAAGCCGAGCCATTCCTGGTGGGCGAAGATGAGGTTCCGGCGTTGACGATCCGCCATGGTCAACCCGTCCGCGGCCAGAGATAGACAAGGCCGATGGGATCGACGCGCACCGCGCGCACCTTGTAGGTGTCGGCGATGCGCTGCGGTTCGGTCGTGAGTTCCTTCTCGATGGCTTCGAGCCGCCGGCTCCATGCGCGGCGGTCAGCTTCGCGCTGACGCCGTTCGGTCGAATCGAAGTCGAACATCATTTGCCGATCGTCCTTGCCGGCGGTTTCTGCGATCCTTTTGCGCTGGCGTTCCAGCAGTTCGGTCATGCTGCGCTGCTCGGTCGCCGATCGTTCGGCAAGGCGCTGCCTAGCTTGTTCCGCGACGTCTGACGCGCGGCGCTCCAGGTGCGGCAGCAAGTCGCCGATGTCGTCCGGGGCCGCGTCCGCGAGGCGTTTGCCGATTTGATCGGAAACGCTGCTTCGGCCCGCTTCATCGAGCGCGGTCGGAAGCGATGTCAGTGTGGTTTGCTCGCCCGTTCGACCGTAGGGCGTCAATGGTTCCTGCCGCCGGTCCGGATCGACCCAGCGCGCCGTCACCGGCACGAGTTCCTCGTGAAGGCGGGCGGCGCGCGGCCCGTATACGGCAAGCCGACCAAGCAGCACGACCCGCGGGACCGCATCGGCGGCCACGGTCAGGCAGGCTTTGGACAAGTCGTGGTGAATGAGCCCCTGCGAGGTGAATCGGCCGAGCAGGCGCCGCGCCACGCGGTGTTCGAGGTGAAGCTGCACGGCGTTTTCACCGAGCCGACCCGTGTCCACGAACGCGACGGGCCGGATGATGGCTCGCCGTCGCCATTCTCCGAGGCTTTCGCCGCGTTGCCGCCGTGCGCGCAAGGTGTCCAGAGCCACGGTCCAGCCGGGGTCGCTGGCGAGCACCGCGTCCTCTGCCGGGAATGAAAAACGGTGTGGGGCATCGGGTGGAATTTCAACTTCGGCGTCAAGCTCCGCGATGCCGGGCGCGCCGGCAAGTTGCAGGCTCATCGACAGCGTTTGGCGGAATTGCCGCGCTGTGATGCCAATGTGCGTGCGCGAGCGTTCGAGCCGGGTTCGCAGATGATCAATGTCCTCGCGAAGCCTGTTCTGGCGCAGACGCGCGTCCTCCAGTTCTTCTTCGACGGTAATCTGCCGCTCGCCGGCGGAGAGGTTCCCAAGATCGGTCATCATGCGTTGGATGCTGTCGCGGCGCATGCCCTGGGCGCCAATCATCTGCGTGGCGCTATCCTCGATGACTTTCGCGACGCTGCCGAGTTCCTCGCGAATCGTCTCGACCTTGTTGACCAGAACCTGCAGGACACGGTCCTCGTCCCGCTGCTTGAACACGAAATACCGACAAAACACCTCGTCCGCGGGCTGCAACTTGCGATCGATTCGCCCGTTGCGCTGGTCGAGACGGCTCGGGTTCCACGGTAGATCGAAATGGAACAGGTCTTGGCAATGACGCTGAAGGTTGAGTCCTTCGCGGGCCGCGTCGGTCGCGATGAGAATCCGCAGCGGGTGATCCCCCGGCTCGGTGTTGAAGGCGTGCTTGATGTCTTCCCGGCGATGGCGCGAGGTCATGCCGGTGAAGACTCCGATGCGCTCGCTGGCCCTGTCGGAGTGGGCGATGGCTTCCTCCAGGCAGCGCTGAAGCCAGCGGCGCGTGTCCTCGTACTCAGTAAAGATCAGCACACGGCGCTGGTTCCACAGCGGGGTTTCGTTTCGATCCGCGGAAAGAACCGGACACATGTGTGCGTCGATCCACTCGATGAGCTTTCGCACGCGGGGATCGGCGTCGTAGCGGTGTGCCTCGGCGATTTCGCGCATCTCGTCCACAAGGGCCAGCTCGCGCACCAGCGCCGCGCGCGTATCCTCGTGGCTACTGTCGGTGGATGCGGCCGTGGCGGTCTTCATCAAGTCGGCGAAGTCGTCTTCCTGGGGGTCGCGCGCGTTGGTGGCGTCTTGTGCAGTGGCGTTGTCGGGAATGTCCGCTCTGTCCGCTTCGTTTGCCGCATCCACATTGCCGTCCGTGGCATCGGCGATCTCGGCATCGGGGTCCTGGCCGACCGTCAGTCGTTCGAGTTCGGCCTGTTGGGCTGCCGAGATGGCAAGGGCATTCGTGGCCCGCTCCAGCGCGCGCTCGACGCTCCTGCGGTGCACGGCGAGTGTCTTCGCGAATGCCTCGATGGACGAGAGCAGGCGCTTTTGAAGCCCGCCGATCACCAGCGCCCCGGCGGTCTGCTGCGAGCGCGACTCGTTCTTGAGCCGTTTTTCCTGTTCAAGCCGATAGGCGTCGAGCAGCTTGGGCAACACGAGTTCGGGCGCATCCGGCGGCAGCCCGTCAATCTGCACGGGATCGAGGGTGCGTTTCGGGAACCCGCCCTCCAGTTCCCGGATGTCCGACTTGAGCCGGCGCACCAGCACCTCGTCGAGCTGCCCCTTCAGCACGCGCACGCCACGGCAGAACCGCTGCGGGTCCAGGATTTCTAGCAGCGCGGAAAAGCTGTTCGAATGGCCATTGTGCGGTGTTGCGGAGAGAAAGAGACGATGCTCGAATCGGGGTGCGATGTCGCGAATGGCGCGGGTGATCTGGGAGTCGATGGCATAACGCGCACCACTGGCGGGCGCCGCGTTGTGTGCCTCGTCGAGAATCAGCAGCGATTGCGGCGCGAACTCGCCAAGCCAGTCGCGCAAGCCCGAAGCGTAAGTCTCGTCCACGAGAAGACGGTGAGAGATCAGGTAGCGCGTATGTGTGGTCCACGGGTTGACGGAGAAACCACGTTCGCGGCGCATCCGGGTCACGTACATCCGGTCGAGAATGGCGAAGGTAAGACCGAAACGTGCCTCCATTTCGTCCTGCCACTGGTCGAGCATGGCCGGCGGACACGCCACTACGATCCGGTCGATCCGTCGGCGTAACAAAAGTTCACGGGCGATGAGACCAGCCTCGATAGTTTTTCCGAGGCCGACATCGTCGGCGATGAATAGATTTACGCGCGGTAAGCGGAGTGCTTTCCGGAGCGGATCGAGCTGGTAGGCGTCGATGCGGATGCCGGCGCGGAACGGAGCTTGAAAGAGATTGGGATCGGTCGCGGTCACGCAGTTCCAGGACAATGTGCGCAGATAGGCGGCGAAGAGCGCTGGGTCGTCAAAGCCCTTGCGGGCGACCGTCGACCAGCCATCGTCCTCGAGCACTTGGGCGTCGAGTTCATGCTCCCAGAGGACCGACAGCGGCTCGCCCTGTGCGTCGTCGTCGAGGCAGGAAAGATCGACCAGAGTAGCCTCACCAGGCGATGGGGGCTGCATCACGTTCTCGACGAGATACCGGCGCTGACGCACAAAGGCGATTCGGCCCGGCTCGGGGGACAACGCCGTCATGGTGTGGAATCGTTGGCTTGCGCGCCGAAGTTCATCCTGGCGACGGGCGAATCGCGCATCATTGTTCTTTTTCCGATGAGTGTGCTGCAGCGCCCGCCAAGTGGTCGCGTTCCTCGCGGGAGTGCACGCGCTAGAGCTTGATCAAGCGCAACTCCTCGAGACGGATCGCCATGGCCTCAAAAGAGACGCCAAACTGTTGCGCAAGCGAGTCGAAGTGACAACCGTCGTAATAGGTCGTCTTTGCGAGCAGTCTGGACAGATGCCGCGTTTCGATATATCGGGCGCGCAACTCCTCGATATCGCCAGCATTCAACGCGAACGCGGTTTCTTCGTTCAGAACAAACTCCGATGTCCTGAACAGTGCTTCGAACCTGGCCCGGACCAGCTTATCCGGCATTAGAAAATACGTGGCGAAAACGTCTGCTTCCCATTCCGTCCTGTCGCGTGGATCGCGAAGTTGTGTTCCATCGAATGCGCGGTCGCGGTGAAGCGCCTGCGCTGGGTGCAGAATTGCATGGCCGAGTTCGTGCGCTGCAGTGAACTTTCGAACCGGCGGCTCGAACTGTCGGGACACTTCGACACTTCGTCCTGAGGCGTCTACGGTTCCAGCCACCTCGACGTTCTGGCCCTCCAGCGCGTACTGGCCGAGGGACTCCACCAGATTGCATTCGAAGCCGAGAAACCGAAGTGTCAGAATCGGATCGAGAAGCTCCAGAGGATCCACGTGGCGCCGGTCTGGGAACAGCGCACGTCGGCTTCGCCACAACAGGCTATGAAGTTCGCGCACTAGCGCCGCGATTCCTTTTCTGGAACGCGGTTGGCTGTCGTTGGCTGCTCGACGCAGCGAGTGCAGATCGCTGGCGGAATCTACCCCTTCGGGATCGTTGATGGTGCGAGATCTTGTTGTCGAAAGGGCAGGAAGGGCATCGTACGTGCCGTCGCCCATAAGGTAAGCATACGGATTTTCCTTTCGCCTGCGGTCTTTGTGAATCTGTTGTAGGAAGTCGCCAGACATCCGCAGTGTCCACATGGTGAGCCAGAACCAAAGCGTATTGTAACGTGATTGCGCTCAACGGATACTTGACCGGTGGGGTGGCGAGTGAACGGACAGGATGCAACCCGGCGTGACCGGTTGGAACGTGGGGATCCACGCCCTCTCAGCTTTGTTCGGTAGAGAACCGGCCACCGCCCGATCCAAGCAATTTCATTTACTCGTCGGTACCTTGTCTTTACGGAACTCATAGGATTCGCGGACAATGGCGCCCGTCTCCAGCCTCCAGTTTTCTGCAAGGGATCGGCTTTGAACCTCCACGAATTTCAATCGAAGGTGTTGTTCCGCGAGTACGGTATTCCCGTGCCCGAGGGCCGGGTCGCGGCGACGCCGACCCAGGCGCTGCATGCCGCCGAAGCGCTCGGCGGGGAGTTCTGGGTCGTCAAGGCACAGGTGCATGCGGGCGGCAGGGGCAAGGCGGGGGGAGTGAAGCTTGCGCGGTCGCTCGACGAGGTCGAAGAGCTTGCCGCCGGGATGCTCGGGCAGCGTCTCGTGACCCACCAGAGCGGTCCCGAGGGTCTGCCGATCGACCAGGTCTACGTCGAAAGCGGCTCCGACATCGAGCGCGAGCTCTATCTGAGCCTGCTCGTCGACCGCGGCAGCGAACGGGTCGCGATCGTCGCTTCGGCTGCCGGCGGCATGGATATCGAGGAAGTCGCAAGAACGTCTCCGGACAGGATTCTCACGGTGACGCTGAACCCGGCGGCAGGTCTGCTCGACCATCAGTCGCGCCGGATCGGTTTCGCACTTGGATTCGATGCGGCCGGGAGCGTTTCGCTCGGTCGAGTCCTCACGAATCTCGTGCGGCTCGTTCACGAGTGCGACGCGAGCCTCGTCGAAATCAATCCCCTGATCGTGACGACCGCGGGCAGGATCGTCGCGCTCGATGCCAAGATCAACGTTGAGGACAACGCGCTCTTCCGGCAACAGCAGCTCGCCGCGATGCGCGACCCGGCGCAGGAGGACGAGCGCGAGCGCCGGGCGCGCGAGCACGATCTGAGCTACGTGTCGCTCGACGGAAACATCGCCTGTCTCGTCAACGGTGCGGGGCTCGCGATGGCGACGATGGACCTCATCAAGCTGCACGGCGGGGAGCCGGCGAACTTTCTCGATGTCGGCGGCGGCGCCACGGCCGAGAACGTCGAGGAGGCTTTCAACATCATCCTGACCAATGAACGCGTCAGGACGCTGCTCGTCAACATCTTCGGCGGAATCGTGCGCTGCGACCTCATTGCCGAGGGCGTCATCGCGGCGGTGCGCAACACCGGCGTCAAGTTGCCGGTCATCGTGCGGCTTGAGGGCACCAACGCGAAGGAGGGCATGGAACTCCTCGCCAACAGCGGGTTCGATATTGTCGTCGCGTCCGGCTTGACCGATGCCGCGGCCAAGGCGATCGAGGCGGCGGAGCGGGCCGAATGAGCATACTGGTCGACGCCGATACGAAGGTCGTCTGCCAGGGCCTGACCGGGCGGCAAGGCAGCTTTCACACGGCCCGCTGCCTGGCCTACGGAACGCGGGTCGTCGCCGGGGTCACGCCGGGCCGGGGCGGCGAGACCGAGCTCGGTCTGCCCGTCTACGATACGGTCGCCGAAGCGAAGCGGGAGACCGGGGCCACCGTCAGCATGGTGTACGTTCCGGCGCCGTTCGCCGCCGACGCGATTCTCGAGGCGGCCGATGCCGGCATCGGGATCGTCGTTTGCATCACCGAAGGCGTGCCGGTTCTCGACATGGTGCGCGTGAAGGCCGTGCTCGGCGACTACGACTGCCGGCTGATCGGCCCGAACTGTCCCGGCATCATCACGCCGGGCGCCTGCAAGATCGGCATCATGCCGGGTGCGATCCACGAGCCGGGCAGCATCGGCATCGTATCGCGGTCGGGAACGCTGACCTACGAGGCCGTACACCAGACCACCGGCCGCGGGCTCGGCCAGACGACCTGCGTCGGCATCGGCGGGGATCCGGTTCGCGGCATGAACTTTGTCGATTGCCTGGAACTGTTCGAGGCGGATCCCGAAACCCGCGGCATCATCATGGTCGGCGAGATCGGCGGTACGGACGAGGAGGCCGCGGCCGAATACATCGCCGAAAGCGTCTCCAAGCCCGTGGTCGCCTATATCGCCGGCGTCACCGCGCCGCCGGGCAAGCGTATGGGGCACGCCGGTGCGATCGTCGCGGGCGGCACGGGTACGGCGGAGGCGAAGTACGCGGCGCTCGAGGCAGCGGGCGTTGCGACGGTGCGCTCGCTCGCCGATCTCGGCGAAGCGATGGCCGGTGCGCTGGCAGGCAGTGGCTAAGCTCCCCGCAACATGACGCGACCGTGAGGATCGCGCTCGCCCAGATCAACACCCGTGTCGGCGCGATCGACGCCAATGCCCAAAGCGTGCTCGATGCGGCCGTCGAGGCCCGCGACGAGCTCGGCTGCGAACTCGTGCTTTTTCCGGAGCTCACACTGAGCGGCTATCCGCCGGAGGACCTGCTGTTCCACCGAGGTTTGCGCGACCGCGTCGAGGCGGCGTTCGCTCGCGTGCGCGATGGGGTCACGGGGATCGCGATGTGTCTGGGCTACCCCGAGTACGAAGGCGACGCCATCTACAACAGTGCCGCAATGCTCCGCGACGGCGAGCTTCTCGCGAACCACCGCAAGTGCGCCCTGCCGAACTACGCCGTATTCGACGAAAAGCGCTACTTCGATGCAGGCACCGATCCCACGGTGACCGAAGTCGGCGGTTGCCGCTTCGGCGTGATCGTCTGCGAGGATGCCTGGACGCCTGAACCTTGCCGCGACTGCCGGCGGGCCGGCGCCGAGATCATCCTCGTGATCAACGGCTCGCCATACCATCTCGACCAGGCCGACGAGCGCGAGCGCGTGCTCGGCGAGCGTGCCGGGGAGAACGGCGTTCCGCTGATCTATCTGAACCTCGTCGGCGGCCAGGACGAACTCGTGTTCGACGGCGGCTCGTTCGCTGTCGATGCGGGCGGTACGGTCGTGTTTCGCGCGCCGGCCTTCGAGGCGGGTATCCATGTCGTTGAAGTCGCTACCGGCGACGGCGCAGCCGTCATCGAACCGCAGGTCATCGCGCCGCAACTGCCGACCGTCGAGAGCGTCTACACGGCGCTGGTTCTCGGCACGCGCGATTACGTCGAGAAGAACGGCTTTCCGGGCGTCGTGCTGGGGCTCTCGGGCGGCATCGACTCGGCACTGACGCTCTGCGTCGCAGTGGACGCGCTCGGCCCGGAGCGGGTGCACGCGGTGATGATGCCCTCGAGCTTCACCTCGAGCATGAGTCTCGAGGACTCGGCCGAGCAGGCGAAACTGTGCGGCGTACGCTACGACATCCTGCCGATCGGACCGCTCGTCGATGCTGCCGTGGACACGCTCGGGGAGGTGTTCGCCGGCCGCGCTCTGGACACGACCGAGGAGAACATCCAGGCGCGCTCGAGGGGGCTGCTGCTCATGGCGATCTCGAACAAGCTCGGCGAGATGTTGCTGACCACCGGGAACAAGAGCGAGATGGCGGTCGGCTACGCGACGCTCTACGGCGACATGGCCGGCGGCTTCGCGCCGCTCAAGGACTGCAGCAAGATGATGGTTTACGCGCTCGCCCGTTACCGCAACTTGAGGTCCCCCGCAATACCCCAGCGAATCATCGAACGCGCGCCGAGCGCCGAGCTTGCCCCGGACCAGAAGGACAGCGACTCGCTGCCGCCCTACGAGGTGCTCGACCCGATCCTTGAGTCGTTCATCGAAGAGGACCAGTCGGTCGACCAGATCGCCGCGCTCGGCTTTGACCGGGCCACGGTCGTCGAGGTGTTGCAGATGGTCAGGCGCAACGAGTACAAGCGCCGCCAGGCGCCTCCGGGCGTGAGAATCAGCGGCCGCGCCTTCGGCCGGGACTGGCGTTACCCGATCACCTCGGGCTATTGAGCGTCGTTGCTTGCCCGACGCGTTCCGGGGAACGCGGCGGTCGCAAGTCGGCCCGATGAATCGGGCGATCGGGCGATCGGGCAAAAGCGTGCTTCGCCCGCGGCTTGCAGGCCGTTACTCGAGTCTGAGCGGTTGCGCGGGCTCGCCGAACGTTTCCATGAGCACGCGCTCGGCATCGACGGCGAGATCCGTCATCCCGAGCCGGTCATAGGCCTCGATCATGAGCGCGAGCGTGTCTTCGAGTTCCGGGGAGCCCGGGTAGTGTTCGAGCGCGTACATCGTACGATTGACGGCCGCGACGTGAGCGCCGCGTTCGAGGTAGTAGCGGGCGACGTGATTCTCGTACGCGGTGAGCCGGTTTCTCAGATACACCATGCGCTGGCGGGCGTCGTCGGCGTAGCGGCTGTCGGGGAAGCGCCTGAGCAACTCCTGGAAGGCCGCGAACGAAGCGAGTGTGTCCTTCGGCGGCCGAATGGTCATGTCGACGTTGAACATCCGCTCGAGGATGTTCGGCGCCTGGTCGAAGAAGACGCGCCCCTTCATGTAGAGGCAATAGTCCACGCGCGGGTGAGTCGGGTTCTCGCGTTCGAACTCCTCGGCCGCCTCGATCGCAGCCTCCGGCTGCTGACTGCGGTCGTAGAGGTAGATCAGATCGAGCTGGGCCTGGCGCGTGAGGTTGCTGAAGGGATAGCGCGCTTCGAGCTGTTGAAACATGGCAATCGCGCCGGCGAAGTTGCCGGACTCCATGGCTTCGAAGCCCCGATCGTAGAACCCTTCGGCGCCGAAGTCCTGGATGACGTCGTCGCGCCGGCCGCAGCCGGCAAGGAGGCTGACGGCACAGGCGGCCAGCGTCAGGCATCTGATAGTCTTCAACACGCGTGCGTCCATGGACCTTTCGGCGCCGAAGTATAGCGAAAAGTTCCGGCGAGGCCGGCGATTGCAGGTGGAAGGCATGTCGATTGAGGTTCAGGTCTCGCTGCGCTGACGCGCACGAACGTCACGGCATTGACGACGATGGAACGGATCTCGAGAAAGGTTGAGGTGCCGGCGGATCTCGCGGGCAAGCGGCTGGATCAGGCGGCCGCGCTGCTCATGTCGGAGTTCTCGCGCAGCCGGCTCAAGACGTGGATAGACGACGGCCGTCTGACGGTTGACGGCATGAGTGCGCAAGCCAAATCGCGGCTTGCCGGGGGCGAAGAGCTCGTGCTTGAGACGGAGCTCGAGCCGCTCGCCGAAGTCGGCGCCGAACCGATTCCGCTTACGATCGTCTGGCAGGACGCGCAGCTTTTCGTCATCGACAAGCCCGCCGGCCTCGTCGTGCACCCCGGTGCGGGCAATGCCTCCGGGACGCTGCAAAACGCGCTCCTGAACCTGGATCCCGCGCTCGCGGCCGTGCCGCGCGCCGGTATCGTGCACCGGCTCGACAAGGACACGAGCGGCCTGCTCGTCGTCGCACGCACGCTCGCGGCTCACGCGGCGCTCGTCGGGCAGCTCGAAACGCGCCGCATGGGGAGGGTCTATGAGGCGCTCTGCCAGGGCGTACTCAGCGGCGGCGGTACGATCGATGCGCCGATCGACCGGCATCCCCGCGAACGCACGAAGATGGCCGTGCGCGAGCGCGGCCGCC
Organism: Candidatus Rariloculus versatilis; assembly: GCA_028278665.1. GTDB lineage: Bacteria > Pseudomonadota > Gammaproteobacteria > Steroidobacterales > Rariloculaceae > Rariloculus > Rariloculus versatilis. The sequence goes on along the minus strand of JAQAJI010000015.1, from coordinate 25,480 downwards.
CGGCGCGCACGAGCTATCGAGTGCTCGCGCGCTTCCGTGCCCACACCCACGTCGAGGCGAAGCTCGATACCGGCCGCACCCACCAGATTCGCGTCCACATGGCGCACATCCGCGCACCGCTCATCGGCGATCGCAGCTACGGGGGCAGGCCTCGCTTTCCGCGCGCACCCAGCGAATCGCTGCGCGCGGCGCTCGAGGCGTTCCCGCGGCAGGCGCTGCACGCCGCGAGTCTCGACCTCGAGCATCCCGTCGATGGCAGGCCGCTTTCGTTCGAGAGCAAGTTGCCGGGCGATTTCAAGGAACTGCTTGCGGCGCTGCGCGAGGACGAGGAGGCCGCGAGAGCCCCATGAAAATGAGTTCCCGGCGAAAGTCCGATGAGTGCGATGGCAGTGGACACGGATTTGAATGGGCGTGCTTCCAGTGGACATGAACCTGATCGTCACGGCCGGGCGAAGGCGCCAGGCTCGGTTCCGATGAGCGCGCTCGCATACCAGGCGGACTGGCCGGCGCCCGCGCGCGTCAGGGCGTGGGTCAGTACCCGCGACGGCGGAATCAGTCGCGCGCCGTACTCGACGCTGAATCTCGGCACGCACGTCGGCGACGAAGCGGATGCCGTGGCCGAAAATCGCCGCCGGCTCGCCGCGGCGCTCGGGCTCCCGGCGGAACCGAACTGGCTGACGCAGGTGCACGGGCGCCGGGTCGTCGATCTTGACGAGTCGTGGTCCGGTCCGGCCGACGGCGCGGTGACCGGCCGGACCGGCGTCGTTTGCGCCGTGCTCACTGCGGATTGCCTGCCCGTGCTGCTCGCCGACAGCAGCGGCAGCCGTGTGGGCATCGCACACGCGGGCTGGCGCGGTCTTGCCTCGGGAGTTCTCCAGGCCGCCGTCGCAGCGATGAAGACGCCGCCAAAGGAGCTTCTGGTGTGGCTCGGACCTGCGATCGGCCCGAACGCCTACGAGGTCGGCGACGATGTGCGCACGGCGTTCGTCGACACCGACGCGGATGCCGCCGCCGCCGCCGTCGCACATGCCGGCGCCGACGCGGATGCGGCCATGGCGTTTCGCCCGAATGCGCGCGGCCGCTGGCAGGCCGACCTCTACGCGCTCGCGCGCCTGCGCCTGCAGCGGCTCGGCGTGACGTCGATCCACGGCGGCGGATCGTGCACCTACAGCGAACCCGAACGCTTCTTCTCGCACCGGCGCGAAGCGCCCTGCGGGCGCATGGCAAGCCTGATCTGGCTCTCCGGTTGATAATCGCCGCGGCTGGCCGCATCTAATAGACGACCCGATAACGTTCAGAGGCCGCGCTCATGCGCATGGACAAACTGACAAGCAAGTTCCAGCTTGCGCTTGCCGACGCGCAGTCGCTCGCGGTCGGCCGCGATCACCAGTTCATCGAGCCCATTCACCTCATGGCGGCGCTGCTCGAGCAGGATGGCGGCGCCGCGTCGGGGCTGCTGAGCAAGGCCGGCGTCAACCTGAACGTGCTGCGCTCGCGGCTCGGCGAGGCGTTGGAACGGCTGCCCGCCGTCGAAGGGGCAGGCGGCGAGCTGCATATCTCCAACGACCTCGGCAAGCTTCTCAACGTCACAGACAAGCTCGCCCAGAAGCGCGGCGATGCCTACATTTCGAGCGAGCTGTTCATCCTCGCGGCCCTGCAATCGCGCGGCCCGCTCGCGGGGCTGCTCGAGGAGGCAGGCGCCGTCAAGGGCGCGGTGGAGAAAGCCATCGACGAGGTGCGCGGCGGCGCGACGGTCGAGGATCCGAACGCCGAGGACACGCGCCAGGCGCTTGACCGATACACCATCGACCTGACCGATCGGGCCGAGCAGGGCAAGCTCGATCCCGTGATCGGGCGCGACGACGAGATTCGCCGGACCGTGCAGGTGCTGCAGCGCCGCACCAAGAACAACCCCGTGCTCATCGGCGAGCCCGGCGTCGGCAAGACCGCGATCGTCGAGGGCCTCGCCCAGCGCATCGTCAACGGCGAGGTCCCCGAGGGCATCAAGTCCAAGCGCATCCTCGCGCTCGATCTCGGCGCGCTCATCGCCGGCGCCAAGTTTCGCGGCGAGTTCGAGGAGCGTCTGAAGGCCGTGCTCAACGACCTCGCCAAGCAGGAAGGGCAGATCATCCTTTTCGTCGACGAACTGCACACAATGGTCGGCGCCGGCAAGGCCGAGGGCGCCATGGACGCCGGCAACATGCTCAAGCCCGCGCTCGCGCGCGGCGAGCTGCATTGCGTCGGCGCGACCACCCTCGACGAGTATCGCAAGTACGTGGAGAAGGACGCCGCCCTCGAGCGGCGCTTCCAGAAGGTGCTCGTCGACGAGCCATCGGTCGAGGACACGATCGCGATCCTGCGCGGCCTCAAGGAACGCTACGAGGTCCACCACAAGGTGCAGATCACCGACCCTGCGATCGTTGGTGCTGCCGTGCTTTCGCACCGCTACATCAGCGACCGGCAGTTGCCGGACAAGGCGATCGATCTCGTCGACGAGGCGGCATCGCGCATCCGCATGGAGATCGATTCGAAGCCCGAGGAGATGGACCGGCTCGAGCGGCGCCTGATCCAGCTCAAGATCGAGCGCGAGGCACTCAAGAAGGAGTCCGACGACGCTTCGAAGAAGCGGCTCGGCGATCTCGAAGCGCAAATCGACAGGCGCGAAGCCGAGTTCGCGGATCTCGAGGAGATCTGGAAGGCCGAGAAGGCGACCGTGCAGGGTGAGGCGCACATCAAGGAAGAGCTCGTGCGCGCCGAGCAGGAAATGGAGAAGGCGCAACGGGCCGGCGACCTCGCCCGTCTGTCGGAACTGCAATACGGCCGCATCCCGGAGTTGCAGCGGCAGCTCGAGCAGGCGCTCGGCGCCGACGAGTCGTCCCGGCGGCTCGTGCGCAACAAGGTGACCGAGGAGGAAGTCGCCGAGATCGTCTCGAAGTGGACCGGCATCCCGGTGTCGAAGATGCTCGAAAGCGAGAAGGACAAGCTCGTCCGCATGGAGAGCTTTCTCGAGCAGCGCGTCGTCGGCCAGTCCGAGGCGCTCGAAGCTGTGTCCAATGCGATCCGCCGCTCGCGCGCGGGCCTGTCGGACCCCAACCGGCCGAACGGCTCGTTCCTGTTTCTCGGCCCGACCGGCGTCGGCAAGACGGAACTCACGAAGGCGCTCGCGGCGTTCCTGTTCGACACCGAGGAAGCCATGGTGCGCATAGACATGTCGGAGTTCATGGAGAAGCACTCGGTCGCGCGGCTCGTCGGCGCCCCGCCGGGCTACGTCGGCTACGAGGAAGGGGGCTACCTGACCGAGGCCGTGCGGCGCAAACCCTATTCTGTCGTGCTGCTCGACGAGGTCGAGAAGGCCCATCCGGACGTCTTCAACGTTTTGCTGCAGGTGCTCGACGATGGCCGCCTGACCGACGGACACGGACGCACAGTCGACTTTCGCAACACCGTGATCGTCATGACCTCGAATCTCGGCAGCCAGCGCGTGCAGGAGCTGGCCGGGGAGGAGAACTACGCGCGCATGAAGGAGGACGTGCTCGGGATCGTCGGTCAGCACTTCAGGCCGGAGTTCCTCAATCGCGTCGATGATCTCGTCGTGTTCCATCCGCTGGAAGCCGAGCATATCCGCAGGATCGTCGACATCCAGCTCGAGCACCTGCACCGTCGGCTCGGCGAGCGCGACATCGGGCTCGTGCTCGATGCCGAAGCGTGCGACCGGCTCGCCGAAGCGGGCTTCGACCCCGTATATGGCGCCAGGCCGCTGAAACGGACGATTCAGCAGCAGATCGAGAACCCGCTCGCGCAGCGGATCCTGAACGGGGACTTCGGGCCGGGCGACACGATTCGCGTTGCTGTGGAGGCGGGCGAACTGGCGTTCACACAGGGTGAGGCGGCTGAGGCTGCCTGAGCACACGAAGCAGCGCCGCCGGTTTCGACCCGGCAGGTAAACCGCGGCGCCCCCTTGAAATCCGGGCGGCTTGCCCAAAACATATGCCCGTTCCGTGGCCACGCGAGGCGGGCCCATGCCCATTTACGAATATCGTTGCGAATCCTGCGGTCATACGCTCGATGCGTTGCAGAAGATTGCCGACGCACCGCTGGCGGACTGCCCGAGTTGCGACGAGTCCGCGCTCAAGCGGCTGATCTCCGCGCCCGTCTTCCGGCTCAAGGGCAAGGGCTGGTACGAGACCGACTTCAAGTCCGACAAGGAGACGAAGCGCAACCTGGCCGACCGTGCCGACGCGCAAGCCAAGCCCGACAAGGACAAGGACGCGAAACCCGACAAGAAAGCCGACGATAAGCCTGCCGCAGCAAGCAAGAAACCCGAGGCCGGCGGCAAATCCGACAGCGCAGGGAAGGCATCTGCGGGTCCGCAGACCGGTACCGAGGCCGCCTGATTGGCCGGTAAGGCAATGATCCGCCTGCGCCGCTACGTGGTAGCGGGGCTCTTGGTGTGGTTGCCGGTCGGGGCCACCATCCTCGTCTTCACGCTGCTGCTCGACCTTGCGGACCAGGTCCTGCTGTTCCTGCCCGAAGCCTTTCGTCCAGAAGCCCTGCTCGGGTTTCGCATTCCCGGTCTCGGCGCGATTCTCGCGTTGCTCGTGCTGATCGTCACGGGCAGTTTCGTTGCGAATCTCGTCGGCCGCAGGCTCGTCAATCTCTACGAGAGCCTCCTCGGCCGGATCCCGCTCGTGCGCTCCGTCTACAGCGCCGTGAAGAATTTCGCCGAGCTCGTGTTCAGCGACACCGGGAGCTCCTTCAAGAAGGTGTTGCTGATCGAGTACCCGCGAAAGGGGCTTTACAGCATCGCCTTCCAGACCTCCGAGGAACCGGAGGAGGTCGAGTTCCGCACGGGCGTGTCGCTCGTGACCGTGTTCCTGCCGACGACGCCGAACCCGACCTCGGGATTCATGCTGTTCGTGCCGCGCGACCACATCAAGGAGCTCGACATGTCGGTCGAGGAAGCGCTCAAGATGATCATCTCGCTCGGAGTCGTTGTGCCGCCGTGGCATCCGTTGCATCCGGCGCCGGGCGCGGAGCCTGCGCCGGCTCCGCTTGCGAGTTCGGAGCCGCCGCCTTAACATCGCCGGCTTCCCGCGTCGCGGGTCCTTTCACAAAGCAAGACCCATGCGCAGTCACTACTGCGGTCATGTTGACCGCTCGCTTATCGGCCGCGATATTGCTGTCGCCGGCTGGGTCCATCGCCGCCGCGATCATGGCGGCGTGATCTTCGTGGACCTGCGCGATCGCGAGGGGCTCGTCCAGATCGTCTTCGACCCGAACAGCCCCGACATCTTCGCGGTTGCCGAGCGGCTGCGCGGCGAGTACGTGCTGTCGGTCGAGGGCCGCGTTCGCGAGCGGCCGGAAGGCACCGCCAACCCGAACATGGTGACCGGCGAAGTCGAGATCGTCGCGACCCGGCTGACCGTGCTCAACCAGGCGAAAACGCCGCCGTTTCATCACGACGAGCCCGCCAGCGAGGAGCTCAGGCTCCGTTACCGCTATCTGGATCTCAGGCGCGAACCGATGTACCGGAATCTGCGTCTGCGCCACGACGTGATACGGACCCTGCGCGCGTTTCTCGACGAGGCAGGCTTCGTGGATGTCGAAACGCCGATGCTGACGAAGACGACGCCCGAGGGCGCCCGCGACTATCTCGTGCCGAGCCGCACGCAGCCCGGCGCGTTCTTCGCCTTGCCGCAATCGCCGCAGCTCATGAAGCAGTTGCTCATGATGTCGGGCATCGAACGTTACTATCAGATCGTGCGCTGTTTCCGCGACGAAGACCTGCGCGCCGACCGCCAGCCGGAGTTCACGCAACTCGACCTCGAGACCTCGTTCCTCGACGAGAACGGCATCATCGAACTCATGGAGGCGCTGATCCGGCACACGTTTCGTGCCGTGCTCGACGTCGAGCTGCCCGACCCGTTCCCGCGGCTGAGCTACGCGGAAGCGCTCGCCCGGTTCGGCTCGGACAAACCGGACCTGCGCAACCCGCTCGAACTCGTCGAGGTCGGCGATCTTTTCCGGGGTGTCGAATTCAAGGTGTTCGCGAGGCCGGCCGAGGATCCCGCGAGTCGCATCGCGGCGCTCAGGGTGCCGGGCGGAGGCAGACTCACGCGCAAGGAGATCGACGACTACACGGCGCTGGTCGGACGCTACGGCGCGAAAGGCCTCGCCTACATCAAGGTCAACGATGCCCCGGGCGGGCGCGACGGCCTGCAGTCGCCGATTCTCAAGTTCCTGCCGGACGAAGCGATCGCTGGCGTGCTCGAGCGTGTTCGGGCCGAGGCCGGCGACCTGATCTTCTTCGGCGCGGACAGGAACGCCGTCGTCAACGATTCGCTGAGCGCGCTGCGCGACGCGCTCGGTCGTGACCTCGGCCTGACTGCGGAAGGCTGGGCGCCGCTCTGGGTCGTAGACTTCCCGATGTTCGAGAGCGACGAAAAGGGCGGCTGGAGTTCGCTCCACCACCCGTTCACGGCGCCGCGCGATCCTTCCCCGGAGGCGCTGATCGAGGATCCGGGCGGTTCGGTGTCCTGCGCCTACGACCTGGTCCTGAACGGTTCGGAAATCGGCGGCGGTTCGATGCGTATCCACTCGCCCGAGATGCAGTCGGCCGTGTTCGAGCTGCTCGGCATCTCCGCCGAAGAGGCTCAGGCCAAGTTCGGGTTCCTCCTGACGGCGCTCGACTACGGCTGCCCGCCGCACGGCGGGATCGCGTTCGGGCTCGACCGGCTCATAATGTGGATGGCCGGTGCCCAAAGCATTCGCGAGGTCATCGCGTTTCCGAAAACGCAGACTGCGAATTGCCTGCTGACCGGTGCACCGAGCCCCGTCGATCCTCCGCAGCTTCGGGAGCTTGGCATCGGACTGCGTACGCGCCGGGGCGCTTGAGGGCCTGCGGCGTTACCGCGGTCGTCGTCGAGGCAGCACGTGGCCGCCGAACGATGCCGTCGTGATTGGCACGCCCCACCGGTCGACGCGTTACTTGCGAGCGTAGGCAGGTGACCGCAGATCGAGGCGAAACTTCCGTCGAGCGCGCGTTCAAGCGCCCGGAATCCGTTCTCGTCGTGATCCACACGCCCGAACTCGAGTGCCTGCTGCTCGAGCGTGCGAGCCCGGCCGGGTTCTGGCAATCGGTGACCGGCAGCCTCGAGTGGGGGGAATCCGTTGCCGCGGCGGCCGCCCGCGAGGTTCGCGAGGAGACGGGTCTGGATCCAGCAGGACTGCAGGACGCGGGCGTGCAGAGATCGTTCCCGATCCTCGCCGAATGGCGCGCGAGATTCGCACCGGAGGTTAGCGAGAACGTGGAGCATCTCTGGTACCTGGAAGTCTCTGCCGCTGTCGAGATCGAACTCAACGCGCTCGAGCACAGCCGCTACTGCTGGCTGCCCGTTGCCGAAGCGATCGAACGGGCGTGGTCGTGGACGAACCGCGAAGGCCTTGAGCGCCTGTTGGTGGCCTCCGACTGAGCGATTGAACCCGCCGTATTCCTTGCTGCGCACACTATTGCAACAGGATAGGCGATGCGCACGACGCTGGCTTGAGACCGTGCCTGGCGGGGTCGCGACAATCCGGTCTATCCCACACCGCCCCCGTGCCGCCTCCAATGCAGGCTACGGACGGGACCTGAGTTCGTGTCAATTTCTGGCGAGCTTGACGAGTTCGTAGAGCAGTTCGAGCGCCTCGCGCGGCGACAGGCTGTCGGCATCGAGCGCTTCGAGCCGCTCCCGCAGCCAGTCGGTTTCGGCCGGAACCGCCTCGAAGCCGAGTTCCTGCTGCGGGTTCGCTTTGGCGAGCGCCTGCTGTTCGCGTTCGAGCAGCTTCAGATAGCCCCTCGCGTCGTCGATGACGCGGCGCGGCACGCCCGCGAGTTCCGCCACGTTCAGGCCGTAGCTCTGGTTCGCGGGACCGGGCTTCACGCTGTGCAGGAAGACCAGTTCGCGGCCGTGCTCGGTTGCGTCGAGATGAACGTTCGCGCAGCCGGGCAGGTCGTCGGGCAGGCTCGTAAGCTCGAAGTAATGCGTTGCGAAGAGCGTGAACGCATCGAGCTCGCGGCCGATGTGGCGCGCCGCCGCCCAGGCCAGCGACAGGCCGTCGAAGGTGCTCGTGCCGCGCCCGACCTCGTCCATGAGCACGAGGCTTGAGCGCGTCGCGTTGTTGAGGATCCTGGCGGTTTCCGTCATCTCGACCATGAAGGTCGAGCGCCCGCCCGTGAGGTCGTCGGCGGCGCCGATGCGCGTGAATATCCGGTCGACGGCGCCGATGACCGCGGCCTCGGCCGGCACGAAGCTGCCGATGTGCGCGAGGATCACGATGAGCGCCGTCTGGCGCATGTAGGTCGACTTACCGCCCATGTTCGGGCCCGTGATGATCAGCATGCGCTGTTGCTCGTCGAGCCTGACATCGTTCGGAACGAACGGCGCCTCGGACGATTGCTCGACGCCGAGATGCCGGCCGGCGCGGTAGTCGATCTGCGGATCCTCGACGAGTTCCGGCCTTACGAGACCGAGTGTCGCAGCGCGCTCGGCGAGATTCGTCAGCGTGTCGATCTCCGCGAGGCTTGCGACCGTTTGCTGCAGACCTTCGAGGCTCTCCGCGAGCAGGTCGAGCAGCCCATCGTAGAGCAGTCGTTCGCGGGCGAGCGCGCGTTCCCGCGCGCCAAGGATCCGGTCCTCGAACTCCTTGAGTTCGGGCGTGATGTAGCGCTCGGCGCCCTTGAGCGTCTGGCGGCGGATGTAGTCTGCCGGCGCTGAAGCGGCCTGGGCCTTGCTGATCTCGATGTAGTAGCCGTGCACCCGGTTGTAACCGACCTTGAGTTTCGGCAGGCCCGTGCGCTCGCGTTGCTCCGCCTCGAAGCGGTCGAGGAACTCGCCCGCGGTGGTGCTGGCCGCGCGCAGTTCGTCGAGCGCGGCATCGTAGCCGTCGGCGATGACGCCGCCGTCGCGCACGAGTGCCGGGGGCGTCTCGACGAGTGCACGTCCGAGGAGGTCACGCTCCTCGGCGTGTTCGGAGCACCGCCGGTCGAGTTCTTCAAGCCGCGGGGAATCGATGCCGTCGAGCAGCTTCTTGATTTCAGGGACTATCGCGAGGCCGACTCTGAGCTGCGCGAGGTCGCGCGGGCGGGCGGAGCGCAACGCGACGCGCGTCAGGATTCGTTCGAGATCGCCGATCTCCTTGAGCGTCCTGGCGAGGGTGCTGGCCAGTCCGCGCTCCCACAGGGTCTCGATCGCCTGTTGGCGCTTCCTGAGCGGTTCGCGCGCCCGGATCGGCCGGCTGAGCCACGCCCGGATGAGCCGGCTGCCCATCGGCGTCGCGCAACGGTCCATGATTCCGGCGAGCGTGAATTCCTGCGCCGAACCGAGGCTCGACTCGATCTCGAGGTTGCGCCGGGTCTGCGCGTCGAGGATCACGGCATCGTCGTGACGCTCGCGTGTGAGCGTGCGCACGTGCGGCAGTTCCGAGCGCTGCGTTTCCTTGACATACTGGATCAGGCAGCCCGCCGCGCCGATGGCCGAAGACAGGTCCTCGGCGTCGAATCCCTTCAGATCGATGGTGTTGAACTGGGCGCAGAGCAGCCGCTTGCCGGTCTCGACGTCGAAGTGCCACGGCGGCCGGTGGCGGACCTGCGCGTAGTTCCCGAGACCGTTTGGAGCCGCAGCGTCCTCGGGCAGCAGGAGTTCCGCCGGAGCAAGACGCTCGAGTTCGCCGGCGAGCGCCTCGTCGTCGGCGAGTTCGGTCACGGCGAGCCGTCCGCCCGCGAGATCGAGCCAGACGAGCCCGGCCGGCGAACCCGACGAGCCCGACGAACCCGGCGTGCCCGGGTCGAGCGCCGCGACATGGCGCGTCTCCGCAGCGCCGAGCAACGCTTCGTCGGTCAGCGTGCCGGGCGTGACGATCCTGACGACGCGCCGTTCCACGGGACCCTTGCTCTTCGCCGGGTCGCCGATCTGCTCGCAGATCGCAACCGATTCGCCGAGCTTGACGAGCCTCGCGAGGTAGCTGTCGACGGCGTGATACGGCACGCCCGCCATCGGAATCGGCTCGCCGGCCGACTTCCCGCGCGTGGTCAGCACGATGTCGATGAGCCCGGCGACGCGGCGCGCATCCTCGTAGAAAAGCTCGTAGAAGTCGCCCATGCGGAAGAACAGCAGCGCATCCGGATGCTCGGCCTTGATGGCCAGGTACTGCTGCATGACGGGCGTGTGGGATCGGGACATGGTCTGTGCGGCGCCGTGCCGGGGGGCACCATTCTAGTCGCTGCGCCAGGGGTCCATAAGGGATGCGCGGCGCGGGGTGGGAAGAGCACATTGCATCCCGAGCAAGTCCGCTCTGCCGGTGATGCGACGTGCGGGCACGAAAGATGCCTGGACGTTCGTGGCGAGAGAAGCAAGGATCGAGAACGCGACATGCGGGCGCGGACGATACATTGGTCAGATGCGTGCGCGAAGCAACGCCCCAACTGCCGGTTGGCAATGGGCGAAGCAACGGGAAAGTCCGCACGGTTGGCGAGCACGATGGACTTGCCGCGCGGGTGCGGGCGAATTGGGCCATGCGTGGCGCCCAAGGGGCTATGATCGCGGTGTGAAAGTTCTCCACGTCGAAGCTGGTCGGCACATGTTGGGCGGCGCGAACCAGGTCTGCCGCCTGGTGCGCGGACTGCGCGAGAGGGGCGTGGCCAGCGTGCTCGTGTGTCCGCCGGGGGACATCGCGGGGCTACGGATTCGCGGGACGAGTTTTTCGGCCGGGTTCGCAGGTCATGGCGAAAGCGCGTGGGTGCGGCCTGGCGGTGATGGGACGATCGTGCTGCCGATGGGCGGCGACCTCGACTTCGGGCTCACGCGGCGGCTGCGGGCGGTGTTCCGCAGCATCCGGCCCGATATCGTGCATGTGCACTCGCGGCGCGGCGCCGATCTATTCGCGGGTCTCGCCTGTCTCGCCGAGGGGCTGCCGGCGGTCCTGACGCGCCGGGTCGACAACCCGGAGCCCGCGTCTTGGGCGCGGTTCAAATACCGGCCCTACCGCTCGATTGTCGCGATTTCGCGCGCCGTCGAGGCGCAATTGACGGGCAGGGCCGGACTCGAGCCGAAGCGCATCAGGACAATTCCAAGCGCCGTGAATCCGCACGAGTTTCTTCCGGACCGGACCGCACGCGCCCGGCTGCTCGCAGAGTTTGCGCTGCCGGAAGATGCATTCGTTGCCGCCGTCTCGGCCCAGCTCATCAAGCGCAAGGGACACGATGTGCTGCTGGCCTGCCTGCCGGACCTTGTACGACGGCATCCGAAACTCAGAGTCCTGTGTTTCGGCGACGGGCCGCTCAAGCGGCGCCTGAGCCGCAGGATCGACGCGCTGGGGCTTGGCCGTCATGTGCAGTTAGCCGGTTTCCGCCGCGATTTGCCCTCGCTTCTGCCGGGCGTTGACGTGCTCGTGCATCCCGCACGGCGCGAAGGGCTTGGCGTCGCATTGCTCGAAGCGATGAGCTCGGGCGTACCGGTCGTCGCTTCAGCCGTCGGCGGCATCGTCGATGTCGTCGAGCCCGAGGTCGAAGGGCTGCTCGTTCCGCCTGACGATGCCCCGGACCTTGGTGCAGCACTGGAGCGGATCATCGGCGACGCGCGCTTGCGCAAGCGCATCGGCATTGCCGGCAGGACCCGGGTGCAGCGGGAGTTTTCCGTCGGACTCATGACCGAGCGTTATCTCGATCTTTACCGCGATGTGCTCGCCGGCGCGCATGCAACCGTCTGAGGGTCGAGAGTCGCTGGCGCGCATGCAACCGTCTGACGGGCGAGTGCCGCTGTTGAACCCACGGACCCATTCGCGTGCCGATCCTCATGCGACCAACTGACCTCGAACTCGCCGAACTCGCAGCCCGACTCGGCCGCGCGCTCGTCTCCCGCAACTGGACCGCGTGCACCGCGGAATCGTGCACGGGTGGCTGGATCGCCAAGATCATGACGGACGTGCCCGGCAGCAGCGGCTGGTTCGGAACCGGATTCGTGACCTACGCGAACGAGGCCAAGATGGGTTTGCTCGACGTACCGGCCGCGGTGCTTGAGGCACACGGTGCGGTCAGCGAGCCGGTGGTCATCGCGATGGCGAAAGCCGCGCGCTCGCGGGCCGGCGCGGATCTGGCCGTTGCGGTTAGCGGCGTTGCCGGACCGGACGGCGGCACGACCGAAAAACCCGTCGGCACAGTCTGGTTCGCCTGGGCCGGACCGGGCCGAACGCGTGCCGAGCGGCGGCAATTGCCGGGCGATCGCGAGCGGATTCGCAGGCTTGCGGTCGAGTGCGCGCTCGAGGGGCTGCTCATCGAAACCGGGGACGATGCCTGATCCGGGAGGCTGCGCCGTCGAAATTCGCGGCTGCAAAATCGCTCTCATCCGCCCCTTCGGCCGATTCCCGCAACCCAGGTTCCCGGACTTGAGAGTGATCGGCATGGCGGGCTGTTCATCGATGCAGCGGGACAATATTCGTGGCTGCAAGACCGCTCACATCCGCCCCTTCGGCCAATTCCCGCAACCCAGGTTCCCGGGCTTGAGATTCATCGGCATGGCGGGCTGCTCATCGATGCAGCGGGACGATGAGTAGCGCGTCGCGCGCCGACGACGGCCGAAGCAGTCCGCGACGGCGCCGCGTGTTCTTCGCGCTCTGGCCGGACGAGGCGACTCGCACTGCGCTCGCCAGAGCCACGCGGCGCGCCGTGCGTGCGGCGGGCGGCCGAGCGACGCGTCCGGAAAACCTTCACATCACCATGGCGTTTCTCGGCGGACTGACACCGGTCGAACTCGACAGGGCCCGCGATGTTCCGCCAATGGGGACCGGCCCCTTCGAACTGACCCTCGACACGCTCGGGCGCTGGTCCCGGCCACGGATTCTGTGGCTCGCGCCGTCGGTGAGGCCCGACGCACTCATGACGCTCGAGCGGTCCTTATGGGAAAGACTCGTCGCGCGCGGTTTCGAACGGGAAAAGAAGATTTTCACGCCGCACGTGACGCTCTGCCGGCGCGCTCGAGCGGTCGCCGAAGCGGTCAAGCCCGTGCACTGGCGGGCCGAACGGCTGACGCTTCTCGAATCCGTACCCGTCGAGCGCGGCGTGCGCTACGAACCGGTCGATGACTGGCCGCTTTGAGAGCGCGCGCCACGCGTCGAGCGCGTTCCGGCGGGTAAAGTTCCCGCAGCTTGATTCATCGCGTTTTGCGGCGAATTTTCGGCTGATTGCGGGCCCTATCTGTGAAATAATCACAGTGCTCGGGTTTCCCTTCACCGCCGATACGAACCGGACCAAATACTATGGACGACAACCGCAAACGGGCACTTGCTGCCGCGCTCGGCCAGATCGAAAAACAGTTCGGCAAGGGTTCGGTCATGCGTCTTGGCGACTCGATCGCGACACGCGAGTTCGAGGTCGTCTCGACGGGCTCGCTGGGTCTGGACGTCGCGCTCGGTATCGGCGGATTGCCGCGCGGCCGAGTGGTCGAGATTTACGGGCCCGAGGCGTCGGGCAAGACGACGCTGACGCTGCAGGTCGTCGCGGAAAGGCGCCGTTCGCCGACGCCGACCTCGGGCTCGACCCTGGCTAGGCCGAAAATGTCCGCGTCAACGTCGACGATCTGCTGATCTCACAGCCGGATACGGGCGAGGAGGCGCTCGAGATCACCGACATGCTGGTCCGGTCGGGGGCCGTCGACACCGTCGTCGTCGATTCAGTCGCGGCGCTGACGCCGAAGGCCGAGATCGAAGGCGAAATGGGCGATTCGCACGTGGGGCTGCAGGCGCGGCTGATGTCGCAGGCCCTGCGCAAGCTCACGGCGAACATCAAGCGTTCCAATTGCCTCGTAATCTTCATCAACCAGATACGCATGAAGATCGGCGTGATGTTCGGCAGCCCGGAAACGACGACGGGCGGCAACGCGCTCAAGTTTTACTCGTCCGTAAGGCTCGACATCCGCCGTATCGGCGCGATCAAGAAGGGCGACGAAATCCTCGGCAACGAAACGCGCGTGAAGGTGGTCAAGAACAAGGTGGCGCCGCCGTTCAGAAAGGCCGAGTTCGAGATCCTCTACGGCCACGGCATCTCTCGCGAAGGCGAGATCATCGACCACGGCGTCCAGCAGGGCATCGTCGACAAGTCCGGGTCCTGGTACAGCTACAACGGCGACCGGGTCGGCCAGGGCAAGGAAAACGCGCGCGAGTTTCTGATCGAGCATCCCGACATCGCCGCCGAGATCGAAGCGAAGATCAGGAACAGGCTCCTGCCCGGAACCGTACTGACCGAAGTACCGTCGACCGAAGAGGACGCGAAGCGCAAGCAAGCCTAGCGGTCCCTGGCAGGCCCCCGCTTCGTACACGCAAGGATTAGATGGCGCTCGACAGGTCCGCTTGCAGAAAGCTCTCCCTCGACCTGCTCGCTCGCCGCGAGCACAGCCGCCGCGAACTTGCGCGAAAGCTCGACAAACGCGGTTTTCCCGGCAGCCTGATCGACGAAACGCTCGATGAGCTCGAAGGGACCGGCGCGCTTTCCTCGCGGCGATTCGCCGAGAGCTTCGTCACCGCACGGGCGGGCAAGGGGCACGGCCCCCTTCGCATTCGCGCCGACCTGTCAAAGCGCGGCGTTGCTGCGAGCGACTTCGAGGACCTGTTGCATGATGGGTCGATCGATTGGTCTGCGATCGCGCGCAAGGCCAGAGCCAAACGCTTCGGCAGCGGCGCCCCGGCAGACTACGCCGACCGCGCAAGGCAGGGCCGCTTCCTGCAATACCGCGGCTTCGACATGGACCAGATCAACGCGGCACTGGATATTGACGGCGATTCGGATTAGCGTGCCGCACTTCCTGATTGCGATGTAATCTGTGCAACGGGCCGCGAGGTCCGTTCGTGTTGTCGATATGAGTCACTCAAGCAAAGAACTGCGCACGGCGTTTCTCGATTTCTTCGCGGAGCGCGGCCATGAAATCGTGCCGAGCTCGCCGCTGGTCCCGGCCAACGACCCGACGCTGCTGTTCACGAACTCCGGAATGGTGCAGTTCAAGGACGTGTTCCTGGGCCGGGAATCGCGCGCCTCGCAGCGGGCGGTGACCTCGCAGCGCTGCCTGCGGGCCGGCGGCAAGCACAACGACCTTGAGAACGTCGGCTACACCGACCGGCATCTCACATTCTTCGAGATGCTCGGCAACTTCAGTTTCGGCGATTACTTCAAGCGCGACGCGATCCGTTTCGCCTGGAAGTTCATGACCGAAGTGCTCGGTCTGCCGCCCGAGCCCCTCTGGTGCACGGTCTATCTCGACGACGACGAAGCCGCATCCCTCTGGCTCGACGACATCGGTGTCGACAAACGCCGCTTCGCCCGGATCGGCGCGGACGAGAACTTCTGGTCCATGGGCGACACGGGACCTTGCGGGCCGTGTTCGGAAATCTTCTACGATCACGGCGAGGGCGTGCCGGGCGGCCCGCCAGGTTCGCTGGACGCCGAGGGCGATCGCTACGTCGAAGTCTGGAACCTCGTCTTCATGCAGTTCGACCGCAATGCCCAGGGCGAACTCACGCCGCTGCCGAAGCCGTCGGTCGACACGGGGATGGGGCTCGAACGGCTCTCGGCCGTCATGCAGGGCGTGACTTCCGTCTACGACACGGATCTCTTCCGGAATCTCATCGAAGCGGCTGCCGCGGCAACCCGCACGCGGGACCTCGCGAGCAATTCGCTCAGAGTCATCGTCGATCATATCCGCGCCTGCTCGTTCCTGATCGTCGATGGCGTCTTGCCCGGCAACGAGGGCCGCGGCTACGTGCTGCGCCGAATCATCCGCCGCGCCCTGCGGCACGGACACAAGCTCGGCGTCGAGAAGCCGTTCTTCCATTCGCTCGTGGCGAGCCTCGATGCCGAGATGGGGCAGGCGTACCCCGAACTCACCGAACATCGCGCGCACGTCGAGCGAGTGCTGTTGCAGGAGGAAGAGCGGTTCGCGGAGACGCTCGCCAAGGGCATGCGTCTGCTCGAGGGCGTCATCGCCGATCTGCCGGGCGGCGCGGCGCTGCCCGGCGAGACGGTTTTCAGGCTCTACGACACCTATGGGTTCCCCGAGGATTTGACTGCGGACATTGCGCGGGAGCGGGGGCTCAGCGTGGATCGCGAAGGGTTTGAGCAAGCGATGACGGGGCAGCGTACGCGGTCGAGGCGGGCTAGCCGGTTCGAGGCGCTCGCGCATGACTTGCCGTCGTTGAGTGAGGAGACGGAGTTCTTGGGGTACGAGTGTCTTGAGGCGGACGGGGAGATCGTCGCGCTATTTGATGGCGAGGCGAACCCGGTGGAGCGGCTCAGCGCGGGCGATACTGGCATCGTCGTGCTTGATCGGACGCCGTTCTATGCGGAGAGTGGCGGGCAGGTGGGCGATACTGGTCGTTTATTGGGCGGGGCTGGCGGTTTGTTGGGAGATGCCGATAGTTCGGATGGCGACACCGGCCGCCAGTCCGACGATGCCGACGGCCGGTCTGGCGATGCGGACAGCCAGTCCGTTGTCACCAGCCGCCGGTCCGGCGATGCCGCAGAGTTTCGTGTCTCCGACACACGCAAGCTCGACGCGGCGCACGGACACATCGGCTCGCTTGCCTCGGGCGAGCTTGCGGTCGGCAATCGTGTCAGCGCATCGGTCGATGCGACGCGGCGCGCGGCCGTCGTCCTGAACCATTCGGCGACGCACCTGCTGCATGCCGCGCTGCGCGAGGTCCTTGGCTCACACGTGCAGCAGAAAGGCTCGCTCGTCGCGCCTGACCGCCTGCGCTTCGACTTCTCGCATTACGAACCCGTCAGCGGCGACGAACTCGAGCAGATCGAGGCGCTCGTCAACGAGCAGATCCGTCTGAACACGGCGGCCGAAACGCGCGTCTTGCCCTTCGACGAAGCGATCGCTGCCGGCGCGATCGCGTTCTTCGGCGACAAGTACGGTGACGACGTGAGGGTGCTGACCCTCGGCGAATTCTCGACGGAACTGTGCGGCGGCACGCACGTGAGCCGCGCCGGCGACATCGGGTTCTTCAAGATCACATCGGAATCGGGGATCGCCGCGGGCCAGCGGCGTATCGAAGCCGTCACCGGACTCGGAGCGCTCGCCTGGGTCAACGCCGGCGAAACCGTGCTCAGGGACGTGGCCGGACTCGTCAAGGGCGGCCGCGACGATGTCCGGGACAAGGTGGCTCAGATCATCGAACGCGCAAGGAACCTCGAACGCGAGGTCGCGAAACTCAAGAGCCGGCTCGCAACCGGCGGCGGCAGGGACCTGCTCGACGAGACAGAGAACGTCAACGGCGTGCAACTGCTAGTGGCACGGCTCGACGGTGCCGACGTCAAGGCGCTGCGAAGTGCCGCCGACGGGCTCAAGGACAAGCTCGGCTCTGGCGTGGTCGTGCTCGGCAGCGTCGAGGGGAGCAAGGTCTACCTCGTGGCCGGCGTAACCAGGGACCTGACCGACCGGATCCACGCCGGCAAGCTCATCAAGCCCGTGGCCGAGTGCGTCGGCGGCAGCGGCGGCGGCCGCCCGGACTTCGCCCAGGCCGGCGGAACCCTGCCCGACAAGCTCGACGAGGCGCTCGCACTCGTCAAGACTACGCTCTGAGCCGCCCGCGGCGCCTCGCCGCTACACCCCAGCGGACCGTACAAGCCGGGAATCCGGCCAGCCAGCACGGAAATGCTTTACACTGGTTTCAGTGAAGCGCGCTCTCGCCAGTGCGCGTCACAGGGGGTCCGGCCAATTCACATAACGAAAACGGCGGCCGGCCTTGCCAAGGACAACCCGTAGTCCAAGAAGGAGTTTGGCTATGCTGATCTTGACCCGCAGGGTCGGGGAGACGGTGGTCATAGGCGATGACGTCACGGTGACCGTGCTGGGCGTAAAGGGCAATCAAGTCCGTCTCGGCATCAACGCGCCACGCGATGTGGCGGTGCACCGCGAGGAAATCTACGAGCGGATCAGGCGCGAGCAGACTGAAGAAGAGCCGGAGCGACCGCAACGCGTCGCCGACGCAAGCCAATAGCGTCGCACGCACGGACTGAGTCTGCCTGTCCCCACGTTTGCCTGTCCCCATTTGCTCCCGCAGCGGCTAGAATCACGCTGCCGGTAGCCTGCTGCCGGTGGCTTGCGGTTGGCATGCATCCCAGCGGAGAGGTGGCTGAGTGGCTGAAAGCGCTCCCCTGCTAAGGGAGTAAGGGTTAAAAGCCCTTCGAGGGTTCGAATCCCTCCCTCTCCGCCACTCCAAATTTATAACATACTGATAAATATAGATAAAATAAGCGCACTGCGATTTTTTTCGTGCTTTTGGTTGTACCTTCTTGCAGGCAATTTACGGAGACAGCCAGCCGGTTCAACGGTATGTCGTGACGGCAAATTCTCATATCGAAAGCTACCCGTTGGAGTCTCGGGGGAGATATAAACCCAGTTCTTTCGTGCTAATGCCTCACTGACACACTGCTTCAAGCGCCTCGCGTTGATCGGCGTGCTTCCTCGGATTCTTTTCTTTCAGGGCTTCCAGGTTAAGCAACTTCCACCGAACGGCCGGAAGGCTTACGGCATCAGGCAGGCCGATGAGATCGAAGTCGGGTTCGGCGTCGTGGAGTCGCAGCAGGAAACTCGAAATTTCGCCCGTTAACCGCTCGGCAATGTCTGCGTGCAGTCGCTCCTGCGTCTCGACAAGCGCTTCCATCGGCACCGCCTCGAGTGTCATTCCAACGAATTGTGTTTCGTAAAGATGCTCATCAATGCCGGCCGTTGACCCGAGCAACTCATGCATTGGTCGGCCCGAACTTGCCAGGTAAACCATGAATACACGGAACAGTTCATCCGTGACACCTTCGTTTTCGTACAGCAGCTTGACGTCGAACAGATCTCGCGGATGCTGACGATCCAGCGCCGCGTGCAGCTTGCCGCCGTACAGATCCTCGAACGCCACAACCCTTGTCTCGACAAAGCCGAAATGCTCGGTGACCGCGTCCGATGTCCTCTTCGTGACCGGTGCACACACCGTTCCCCGAGTCACCGGTGAGGTCTCGACCTTAACCCGTACCGCACCCTCGCGGACCAGGATGCGCGTGTCATTGTTGCCTCCCCCGGCCATGCGCTGTGTTTCCACTCCTGGGTTGCGTTCTCCGATCGCCGCCACGATCCGCTCGAGCGTCTCGTCGATGTCGCGGAGCGATTTCTCACGCTCGTCCACCGGGAGATAGGCCAAGTCGATATCCACGGACAATCGCGGCATCTCCCTGTAGAACAGGTTGATCGCGGTACCGCCCTTCAGCGCGAACACTTCCTCTGCGGCGATGTCCGGCAGGACACGCAACAGCAGCCGAACCTGATCGACATAGTGCTCATCCATCGAAGCCTGCCTTCTCCTCTCCCCTTGGCACGAACTCGCGCGGGACGTAGATCCGGTACTTCGGGTGAAGCACACCGCCCTTCACCAGCGCGCGCGGTCCCGAGCCCAGGTCGATTCTCGAGGCATCGACATACTTGCGCCAGGGATGCCGGTACCTGTCCGCGAACACGAAGAACAGCCGCCGCACCTTGACGCTCCGGCACCGGGCCAGCAGCGTCGTAAGCAGCTCCGGGCGCAACGTCGTCAGCGCCTCGAAGATCTTGCCCAGGTTATCGAAACTCGCCTTGTTCGGGAGTTCGTCGAGTGCCTCGAGAATCGCCCGCTCGGGCAACGACGATCTTATGGGCCAGCGCCACACATTTGCCGCCAGACCTCGTTCCTGCGCGTCCCGACCGGAATCGCCTATGCCGGCGGGATCATCGCCTAACAGCGTGCGCCGATGCGCGACGATCTTCGACTGCGTCGGCACCCGCTTGAGCCACGCGGGCACGGAGCCGTAAAAATGAACGCGCGTCAGGCCGCCCAGGCTCAGGTAATGGGAATAGCCCGCCATTTCCAGCGCGCTCTCCCCACCAAGATGTACATCCTTCTCCATGATCCGTTGCAGCGACAGCAGCGCGATCTCCCAGGAGACGCCGGGCACACGCTCCACCCCTTCCGGCACCGGACGGCGATACACGCCTCTTACAACCCGCTCCAGCCATCCGCGCGAAACGTAGTTGTGGATAGACTTCGGGTCTATGCCCTGCGCCTTCAGCCACCGAGTATCGACCACAAAGCCCGGCGGCACCTTGTCCAGTAGCGGTTTCAGTCTTTGTTTCCTTGCTTGGTTCATATCCATCGAAATTGCACGTTTTCAAAATCTTCCGGTATTTTACCACTAGCTGACAAGCATGGTTAACAGCCATTAAATTCAACGACACATAAAACACAACATGCAACAACCCCACTGTCAAATCCCTGTGGGCATACCAAACATCACCTCGTAGATTCCATGCTC
>JAQAJI010000015.1:0-4770 GCA_028278665.1 Candidatus Rariloculus versatilis | reverse complement strand
AAGCCGATCAGCGTTTCACAACCGGACTGGACAACTCACGGTTGCCACCACCACCTCGAGCGGTAGACGGTCATCTTCCGCCCAAGAAATTGCCACGAGCGCCTTTCCCACATATGCTTCCTAGGCTTCCCGCCGTATTTCAATCTGTCCGCAAGCTGGTTGTAAACGCTCACCGTGATAAACGACTGGTAATTTCCTTCTCTCAGTTCGCTCAGCTTGGCGGCAAGGCTTGGCGCCCGGCCAATCGAAATCAGGTCGTTGTCCCCCCGCGCACCGGCACGAACCATCAAGACCGTACCCGTATCAATTCCCACCCCATGGGCGATGGGAAAGCCGAGGTTCCTTACGGACTTGTAGGCGGTCTCGAATCGGGCCCGGATCACGCTCTTGACCGTCCACTTGATTTGCAGAGCACACTTCGCCGCATTGGTGTTTCTTGCATCACCCACAAATACACCTAGGACCCGGTCTCCGTCAAAACTGACAACGGTTCCACCCCGAGCCCGAATCAGCCTTGTCGTGGTCGCTAGAAAACTTTTCAGAATCTTTGCCGCGACCCTCCGATCTAGGTTCCTCGCCAATCTGGATGAATTCGCAAGATCCGCGTACAGAAAGGTCGCTTCAAGCTCGACCGCGCCCCCGGCCAGCGCAATCGACTCCGTCGAGGGCACCATTCGCCCCGTTCGAACCTTCCACCCGGTCGAGATGGTGCTCGACACGTCACGCCTGATTTCATCTGCTAGCGCCAAGCCCGTTTATCCCAGGTAGCCTGCGAACAACGCGAAAGCCCAGGGAACGGCCGCTAGAAATATGCAGATCATAGATCTCCGAAACCACGCGTACTTGCTCGACGCAATCTGCGCCTTACGGTGACACTGTTCAATCAGGTCATCCCTGTACCCGGATTCCGTCTGCGACATTACCAGTTTTCTGTATTCGTCGAGCGAAAGGGAATCGATGTATCCGAAAAATATCAGTGATCTCGTTTTGCCGGCGGTCCTTGGAAACGTTGCCAGCGCCGGGCACTCGATGCTCGACAACAGCAACACGATAGCCAGTAACGCTGCTGCCGTTGACGGCCAGGACCAGTCCACAAGATCGCCGACCGATAGGGCGATGGCGCCCAGCATGGCGGTCGACACGGAGAACCCGAATGCCAGACGAGACTCCGCGGCGCCTCCCCATCGAAGCAGGCGTTCCAGGTCTTTTTCCCGCAATTCCATTTGATTGAATGCCATGGCTTGACCCGATTCGCTCTAAGTTCCCCGGCACGCTCCCATGCAAATTGCGGCCAGTGTGCACGAACTCCGAACTGCCGAGCCAGTTCATCGGCGTCTCGCCAGGGCCCGACCGGGATCGGGACACCACCGAACACCATACAATATCTTTCGCGGGGAATACCGGTCGTGTCGGGCGCATCGATTCAGCACGGACACATCGACATCACCCAACCCCGCTCCGGCAGGAAAGCGACTATCCCCGGGGGTCCTGGTCCTCTGGGCTCCAAAGCGAGACGCTTGGGAATTCGCCCCGAACACGACGCGGACCATAAGCAGGTCGGCCCATCGGGTCAACTCCACATTTCCCGCAGCGCGCCGAGCAAACAATACAACCGAGCGTTGACACACATCACTCCCTCTCCGCCAAAAGTACCGCTATAATTCTATATAAAGCAGTAACTTATGAAAAAATTATCGATTTGGATATCATTTTAGCTATCAGAAACGCTGATTGGAGTCCGCAACTTTGGCCTGAAGCGTCTTGATGTCTAGGACGGCCTCGGGATTTCCGGCATCCCAGCCGTCGATATCGGCTCGCAAGTGGTCGATCTGGCGAGGAATGCCCAGTTGCTCCCTTTGTTGAGAAGCGCAAGGAACGAGGCTCGGAAGTCGTCGAAGGTATCGAAGTCGACGCCTTTTTCGAACCTCACCAGGATCTTCTTCTCGGCGTCGTCGTATGAGGGTCCCTTGTTGGCCTTCTCCGTCGCTCTTGGCAGCGGCGTAGGCGGGGCTGCTGTCGAGAATCCTTATGGGTCGCCGCCTTCTTGGTGGTCGGGTGTGTCTGAGAGGCTTGCTGGGGCTAGAGGCTGCGAACAGCGTCAGCGTGGCGCTTCAGGAAAGCCGCAAGGCCAAGATGCGGGATTCTCTTGAGCTTGCCGAAGTCCGTGTCCTCATTGAAATCTCTTCCTTCGTCCGCTTTGCGCCCGTATGTGGTGGTGTCGAGACTTCGACCTCCCCACAGCTTGCGTTTCCCGATCTTGCTCGGGATGCAGGGGGTTTGGTAGTTGCCGAACCATCGACCACCGGAGTCGATGAGCCGCTTGTCGCGTGCTTCGACAAACTCAATCATGGAGAAGACCTCAAGGTCGGGTCACCAATTGGCTGGGCTCATGGGTGCATTCGGGCGGCGCAAAGCGAACGCGAAAGGCTTCGACGAGAAAGCGACGTTTTTCGAGATTCGGTGGAATGAAACTGCGGCAGCGTGGGAGTACCGCTTGCCGGCCAACGTCCGCAAGGCTCTGGAGCTAGAGGGGCTGGTGTGACGGCGACCAGCATGTGGCGGCGGTGAAGAGGAACGCTACCGTAACGTCGCGGTCGATCAGGCGGAGCGAAACACCTCGGGGGCCGAGTGTACCGATGTCGTATGGGATCGCGGATGCGCCACCGCGGAGGTCCGGAACCTCGCGCAGCAGATCGAGGTGGCGCCCTGGGCTACACTGGCGGCGTGAGACATAGGCGCGTGGGGGATACGCGTAACGTAAGGAGGGGGCTTCAGGTGTTCCAGGTCATACGGTCAACAAATCGCCTCGTGCGGCTCAAGGAGCGCCGATTCGCCGATCTGCAGATCCGCGAGCGCGAGCACTTGCAGGAGTGGCTTGCGCACACGCCGGAGGCGCTGGGCGAAGAACTGTTGGTCATCCAGAAGGAGTTCGACGGCTTCGCCGACACGCGGGAACGGCTCGACCTTCTTGCCCTCGACAAAGAAGGGCACCTCGTCGTCATCGAGAACAAGCTCGACGACTCCGGCCGGGACGTCGTCTGGCAAGCGCTCAAGTACGCGGCCTATTGCTCCAGCCTGAAGCGGAAGGACATTCCCGCGATCTATCAGAAGTACCTCGACCGGTCCGGCCGGAACGAGGACGCCGAGGAGAAGCTACGCGATTTCCTCGAGGTTGAAGATCTGGACGATGTCGCCCTGAACTCTGGCAACCGGCAACGGCTGGTGCTGATCGCGGCGAACTTCCGCAAGGAGGTAACTGCGGCAGTCCTGTGGTTGCTCGGGCACGGTGTGCAGGCGCAGTGTTTCCGCGTGGTTCCGTTCAGCTTCGGCGAGGAAGTGTTCATCGACCTCCAGCAGATCATCCCGACGCCGGAGGCGGCGGACTTCATGATCGGAATGGCGGCCAAGGACTCGGAGGAAAAGTCCGTGGAGGGCGCCCAACGGCGCAGTCACAAACTACGACGTGCTTTCTGGACGCTGACGCTGGAAGCGCTCGGGGAGCGCAACGTGTCGTTGTTCGAGAATGTGAATCCTTCCAAGGACCATTGGTTGAACTGCGGCACAGGGGTGTCCGGGTGCGCCTACACGCTCATATTCGCAAGGAACCAGGCACGCGTAGAGTTGGGTCTGACACGGTCGGACCAGAGCGAGAACAAGTGGCTCTTCGACCGGCTGCACGAAGAGCGTGCGGAAGTCGAGGCACAGTTCGGCGACAGCTTCGAATGGCTGCGCATGGACGACAAGAAGGCAAGCCGTATCGTGTTTTCGAGTCCGTTCGACGGCTTCAACGAGTCGACTTGGCCCGAGATGGTGGCTTGGCTGTGCGATCACATCGTCCGGCTTGAGGCAGCGTTCGCGGAGCCGCTGAAGCGGCTGAATCCGCAGCTCAAGTCCGGAATAGACTCCGCAACTGCCGATGGGGCTTCGCAAAAAAGCCTCGCTGTCGCGGACTGACGGAGAGTCGCGAGGGCTGCACATTGCGCGACGCTGTGCAGGTGCAGTGAAAACTCACGTCTGATCACGATTCGAGGGGGTTGAACCCGTCAAAGACACCTACCGCGAGCAATTCCACCATGATGTCCGCTAGCGTCTCGGCGACTTCGGCGTCGATCCACTCTTTTGGTTCCAGAATGCGAAGAATCCCCCGTTCTTCCAACGGCCCGGCGAGAGACGGGTCCGCGTCCCGATGGCGCCCCCTCATGTAGTCCGGCAACGGAATCGCAACTTCGTCGAAGAAGAGCAGCAACGACTTGATCCAGTCTCCTTCTTCCGCCAGCCAGTAGGGGGCAGGATAGTAGTAGGCGATTTCTTTCACTCTTTCGCTCCTTTTGTCTCTCGACGATGACCTGTGCAATCCTCTGAGCCAGCAGGAAGCCGGGGAGCTCACGCTGGACCTCACCTGTTCCAATTGTCGGACGATCCTTTCGCGCCGTGCTGTCGTACTTCGTATCGAGCTTGCCCTGCCGAGTTTCCATGCCTATCGGGGGCGCTGGCAGTTCGTCAGTGTCAGGCACGTGCCGAATGTGCCCGACATCTCCTGATGTGCCGCAGAGGCCGGAGCCATCATTCCTTTGGCGCTTCTATGTGCTGCACGATTAGCGCGACTACGTCTTCGGGCGGCCGTGCCTGTACATCGAGACACCCGTCCAGCCGATTCATGCCCTTCACGTTACCTCGTCCAAGCCGCACAAACATGCTGTCGCGATGTCCCGCCACCGCCAGGTGGCGTTTGATTGCGTCGTGTGGCTAGATCAATGGCGGCAGGCGGCA
>JAQAJI010000014.1:36586-62273 GCA_028278665.1 Candidatus Rariloculus versatilis | reverse complement strand
ATTGAGTTGACTTCGGAAGTCGGGAAGACGCATTCGGATACGTCGTCGTACTATTGACGGGTCAATCCATATCAGCCCGTGCATCCAACCGCCGGAGAAGCACGGTGAGTTCCATTTTCTGGTTTGTCGTTCTGACCGCTGCGCCCATCGCGCTGGCCTACCGCAGGGTCGATCTCAAGGTTTCGACAATCGCGCTCGGCGTCGTGCTGCTGGCCTACACGATCGTCGCAGCCGAGGGCATTGTCTGGCCGTTGTTCCTCTGGCTGCTGTTCGCGGCTTTGGCGGCACTGAACCTGGTGGAGCTGCGCCGCGAGCACGTGAGCGCGAGGTTGCTCGAGATCGTCCGTGACATGCTCCCGCAAATGTCGAAGACCGAACAGGATGCGCTGGAGGCGGGCAATGTGTGGTGGGACGGGGAGCTCTTCGGCGGGATGCCCGACTGGAACGCGCTCCTGACGCTGCCGCCGCCGAAGCTGACCGAGGAAGAGCAGGCGTTTCTTGACGGGCCGACCGAGCACCTTTGCCGGATACTCGACGACTGGCAGATCACGCATGAACTGTGCGACTTGCCCGACGAGGTCTGGGAGTACATCAGGCGCGACGGCTTCTTCTCGATGAATATTCCCAAGGACTACGGCGGCATGGGTTTCTCGCCGCTGGGAGTCTCGATGGTGCTGACCAAGATCGCCTCGCGCAACTCGACTGCGGCGTCGACAATCGGTGTGCCGAATTCCCTGGGACCGGCGGAATTGCTTCTGCACTATGGCACCGACGAGCAAAAGCAACGCTGGCTGCCCGGGCTCGCCAGCGGCGAGGAGATCCCGTGCTTCGCACTGACCTCGCCGCGCGTCGGTTCCGACGCGACCGCGATTACCGATACCGGCGTCGTCTGCAAGGGCAGGTTCGAAGGCCGCGAAACCATCGGCATCAGGCTCAACTGGGAAAACCGCTACATCACGCTTGCGCCGGTCGCGACGGTGCTCGGACTTGCGTTCAAGCTCTACGACCCGGACGGGCTCATCGGCGACAGGGAAGAGTACGGCATCACCGCCGCACTCATACCGACCAAGCTGCCGGGTATCGAGATCGGCCGCCGGCATTTCCCGATCAATATTCCGTTTCAGAACGGCCCCACCTCCGGCAAGGATGTGTTCGTTCCCGTCGACTACATCATCGGCGGGGTGACGATGGCAGGGCAGGGCTGGCGCATGCTGGTGCAGCAGCTGTCCGTCGGGCGCAGTGTCGTATTGCCGAGCAACGCGCGCGGCGGCGCGCTCGCCGCGGTCTACGCGACCGGCGCCTACGCTCGCATTCGCCGCCAGTTCGGCCTCCCGATCGGCAAGTTCCACGGAGTCGGCGAGGCGCTCGCGAGAATGGCCGGCTACGCCTACACGATGTCGGCTGCGTCGCGGGTGACCTGCACGGCGCTCAATGCCGGTGAGCGACCGTCCGTGCCGTCGGCCATCCTCAAGTATCACAACACGGAAATGGCCCGCGACGTGGGCAACGACGCGATGGACATCCACGGCGGCAAGGCCATCATGCTCGGTCCGGGTAATTACCTGGCACGAAACTACCAGTCGGTGCCGATCTCGATCACGGTCGAGGGCGCGAACATCCTGACGCGCAATCTCATCATCTTCGGGCAGGGCGCGATCCGCTGCCATCCGTACGTGCGCGCCGAGATGGATGCCGCCCGCGACAGCGATCCGGAGCGCGGCCTTGCCGAGTTCGACCGGGCCATCTTTGGCCACGCCGGTCACGTCCTGTCGAACGCCGCGCGCTCGTTCGTGCTGGCCGCAACGCACAGCCGCTTCTCGGGAGTCCCTGCGGCGGGCGCGACGCGGCGGTACTTTCAGCACATCAACCGCTACAGTGCTTCGTTCGCCCTCGCCGCGGATGCGGCCATGCTCACGCTCGGCGGCGCGCTCAAGCGCAGGGAGTTGCTGTCGGCGCGGCTCGGCGATGTCCTTAGCCACATCTACATGGCCTCGATGGTTCTCAAGCACTACCAGGACCAGGGCGAGCCGTCTGCCGACCTGCCGCTGGTCGAGTGGGCGTGCCGCACGCAGCTTTACCGCGCCCAGGAGCAACTGCACGGCTTGCTCAGGAACTTCCCGAACCGCTGGGTCGCGGCCGTGCTGAGGGTTCTGATCTTCCCGCGCGGCCGGACGTTCTCGTCACCGTCTGACGAACTCGGCCAGCAGATCGTCGAACTCATGATCAATCCCACGGAAACTCGCGAGCGGCTGGCCGACTGCGCCTATACCGCGGTTGAGCCGGCGAACCCGCTCGGGCTGCTGCAGGAAGCGCTCGAAATGGCCGAGAGCGTCAAGTCGCTGGAACGCAAGATGCTCGATGCTTGGCGCGCCGGCGAGATCGTCAGCGAGGACGTGCCGGGGCAGATCGACGAAGCCGAGCGCAAGGGAGTGCTCACGGCCGACGAGGCTGCCGCCGTCCGGGCCTTCGACGACAAGGTCATGGAGCTGACCGGCGTGGACGATTTCGCTGATTCCGAACTCGGCCGCACGCAAGCTGGCGCGACGTGCGCGCCCGCCGAAAAGCCGGTCGAAGCTGCCAGGAAGCCAGCCCGCGGCACCGGGAAAAGGACATCGCGCGCCGCCGGCAAGAAACCGCAGCGCAAGAAAGCGGCACCGCGCAAGCCCCGCGCCACCAGCGCTGATTGAGCTTGCGGCAGGCCGGCGACGATATGCTACAGTGACTCCAGCCACAAGCTGGAGCCGCAATGTTCCGCAAGAGCGAGTCGCAAACGACGCGGCGGAGGCTCGTCGGGCGGCCGGACGGATGAGGAGAACAGTCATGCTCAGAGGCGTTGCGTTGGTCTTGTGCGTTGGAATGCTCGCTGCCTGCGGCAACGAGCCGGCGACCGATGCCGCATCGGACGCCGCACCGGCCGCGGAACCGGCCCCGGCGCCGGCCGAGCCGGCCGCGGCTGCGGAACCTGTTGCGCTTCCCCGCACCCCATCCCCCGAGGGCGCCATGGTCTACATCGTGTCGCCGGCCGACGGCGAGACGGTAACGAGTCCCGTCAGGGTCGTATTCGGCCTGAAAGGCATCGGCGTCGCACCCGCCGGAATCCAGATGGAGAACACCGGCCATCACCATGTGCTCGTCGACACGCAATTGCAGGACATGGGCTTGCCGATTCCCGCCGACGAGCAGAACGTTCACTTCGGCCTCGGGCAGACCGAAGCGGAACTCGAACTTGAGCCCGGCACGCACACACTGCAGTTGGTGCTCGGCGACTATCTGCACATACCGCACGATCCGCCGCTGATGTCGGAGGTCGTGACGGTAGAAGTCCAGCCGTAGGACGAAGGCGGGGCCCGAATACAACGGTTCATGGAGAGTATCGAACGCGTCCGAGCTCCGGGAGAACCGAGACGTGTACACGGCATTCTTCGGGCTTGACGAGAAGCCCTTCTCGATAAGTCCCGATCCCCGCTATCTGTATCTGAGCCAGCGCCATGCGGATGCGCTCGCGCATCTGATCTACGGGGTGTCCGAAAGCGGCGGCTTCATCCAGCTCACGGGCGAGGTCGGTACCGGCAAGACGACGCTGATCCGCAGCCTGCTCGAGCAGCTTCCCGAGAAGGTCGAGATCGCGCTGATCCTGAACCCGCAGCTCTCGGCGAAGGAGTTTCTGCGGTCCATTTGCCAGGAACTGCGGATCGAGACGCCGAAGCGCGCAACAGTCAAGGATCTCATCGACCGGCTCAACGAATGCCTCCTCGGGGCGCATGCGGAGGACCGGCGTGTGGTGCTCATCGTCGATGAGGCGCAGACGCTGAGCCCGACGCTGCTCGAGCAGGTCAGGCTGCTCACGAATCTCGAGACGGCGAAACGCAAGCTCCTGCAGATCGTGCTGATCGGCCAGCCGGAACTTCGCCAGTTGCTTGCGCGCCCGGAGATGCGCCAGATCGCCCAGCGCGTTACCGGACGGTATCACCTGGAACCGCTGAGCGCCGAAGACACGTTTGTCTACGTCAAGCACCGCATGAAGGTTGCGGGCTCGCAGGCCAATGTTTTCCTGCGTCGCGCGATGCGGGAAATCTATCGGCAGTCCGGCGGCATTCCCCGGCTCATCAACATCGTTGCCGATCGCGCCCTGCTGGCCGCGTACACCGAGGATCGCATCCGAATCGATCGGCGGCTCGTGAGACGCGCGGCGTCCGAGGTTTTCGGCAAGCGGCCGGAACGCCGCTGGTGGCCGTGGGCGGCCGGGATTGCGGCATTCGCCGTTTTGGCATTGGCTGCAACGAGCTTGCGCCAGCCTGCGCCCGAGGCGCCGCAGCAGGCACTCGGCGTGCCATCCGCCGACGAGGCGGCGCGACTCGGTGAAGCGTCGCCGGCCGGTTCCGCGGGGGGCATGCCGGGCGACGCGCCCGACCCGGCCGTGCCGCCGACACTTGAAGCGCTTTTTGCGAGCGATGCGTTTCCGTCGGATCCCGACGCTGCGGTAGGGGAATTGCTGACACTTTGGGGTGTCGAGCGTGATCCTGTGCTCGGTACCGCGTGCGAACAGGCCGAGCAGCATGGACTGCGTTGCCTCGCGCTCGACGAAGGCTCGATCAGCCAGCTTCGCAGCCTCGATCGGCCCGCGGTGCTCGCGCTAATCGATGCCGAAGGCGCCGTGCGCCACGCGCTCATGAGCGCGCTCGGGTACGAGCACGCGGAACTTGGTGCGGGCGGGCGCACGCACCGCGTCGCGATCGCCGATCTGACCCATCACTGGTACGGTGAGCATCTGCTGCTCTGGCGGCCGGTGGTCGCGGGCGGTCGGGATCTCGCGCCGGGTACGCGCGGCGAGGACGTCCGGTGGCTCAGGCAGAGCCTGGCGGCGATTCGCGACGTGCCGCTGTCGGGCGCATCGTCGGACCTCTACGATTCGGAACTTGAGGCGTGGGTCAGGGAATTTCAGAGCGCACGGAGGCTCACGGTCGACGGGATCGCTGGCGCCCGGACTCAAATCGCGATACGGACGAATCTCGGCCTTGCCGACACGCCGCTGTTGAGCCGGGGGGATTGAGTTGTCGTTCATACTCGACGCACTGCGCAAGTCCGAGGACGATCGGCGTCGCGATGCCGTGCCGGGCATCAGTCGTGCGCCGATGGCCGTGCCGCGGGACCGGCTGCCGGGTTGGGCCCTTGGCGTCATGGCCGCGCTCGCAGTGTGCGTGCTGGCGCTCAGCGGCGCATGGTGGTCGAGCCGGCAGCCGGGCGAGATTCCCGGTGCACAGATTCCGGCGGCAGCGACCGCTACGCCTCCTCCAGCGGCCGTTGCAGCGCCTGAGACCGATCCGGCCGGTTCCGTCACCGCGCCGGACAGTTCGCCCGTCAGTGCGGCCAACACTTCAAGCGAGGTACGGGCAGCAAATGATGAGCCGTCGGCGGCGACGCGCCAGCCAGCCACTGGCGCTGAGCCTGTTCGCAGCCTGAGCGCGCTTGCCGCGCCGGTGCAGGACCCGGCGCCTCGCGCTCCGGAGGCGAGGCCGGAAGGGCTGCTGCCGAGCCTGGGTGAGATTCGGGCGCAGGGCATCACGGTTCCCGCGCTCGAGCTGCAACTGCATTCGTACGCCACGGCGGCCGATGCACGTTTCGTGTTCATCAACGGCGTTCGCTACATGGAGGGCGACGAGGTGGAGGACGATCTGCGGGTGGTCGCGATCAGGCGCGACGGTGCAGTCCTCAGCCGCCTTGGCCGGGAGTTCCTGCTCGTACCCGAATAGTCGCGACTTCCTGCGGCGCCGGCTCCTGGATCACGATCTGATCCCGGTGCCGCGGTGCAGCAGCAGCAGCGCGAGACTGAAAAGCCCCAGAAAAGCGCCCACGATGATCGAGAAGGCGATGCCGAGCGGTATGTCGGACGCGCCGAGCATCCCGTACCTGAAGGCGTTGACCATGTAGAGGATGGGGTTGGCGAGCGCAATGTTCTGCCAGAACGGCGACAGCAGCGAGATCGAGAAGAAGACCCCACCGAGATAGGTCAGGGGCGCCAGCACGAACGTCGGAAAAATGCTGATGTCGTCGAAGTTGCGCGCAAAAATGGCATTGAGCAGGCCCGCGAGCGAGAATACCATCGCCACGAGCACGATGACCGAAAACGTGACGAAGGGATATTCCAGGCGCAGGTCGGTGAAGAACATCGCGACGACCGTCACGAGCGCCGCCACGAGCAGGCCGCGGGCAACGCCGCCGATGACGAAGCCGATCACGATCGTGATGACCGAGAGCGGTGCGACGAGCATTTCCTCCAGATGCTGTTGCAGCTTGCTTGAGAAGAACGACGACACGACGTTGCCGAAGGAATTCTGGATGACGGCCATCATGATCAGGCCGGGCGCGATGAACGTCGTGTAGGGCACGCCGTCCATTTCCCCGATCCGGCGCCCGATCAGGCTGCCGAAGATGACGAAGTAGAGCGTCATCGTAATTGCCGGCGGGATGATCGTCTGTACCCAGATCCTGAGCACGCGACGGATTTCCTTGTACACGATCGTCCCGAGCCCGATCACGTTGATCGCGAGCAGGCTGCGCTCGGGCGCGGCCCGGGCGGCAAATGCCTGCGGCATTGCGGACCGTCCCGAAGCACTCATTGCTGGGTCACCTGCTTGTTCTCCACGAGTCGCATGAAGAGTTCCTCGAGGCGGTTGGTCTTCGTGCGCATGCTCGACACCTTGAGGGACTTGGCGGACAGTTCCTCGAACAGGCGATTGAGTCCCTGCCCCCTGGCGACCTCGACCTCGATCTCGCGGTCGTTGCGCAGGCGAACCTTGTAGCCGTCGAGCGTCGGCGCCTCGCTCAGGCGTTCCTGCAGGCTCAGCACAAACGCTTCGCGCTGCAACTTCCTGATCACGTTGGTCATCGAGTCGTTCTCGATGATCGTGCCCTCGTCGATGATCGCGATGTTGCGGCACAGGTGTTCGGCCTCTTCGAGGTAATGCGTCGTCAGTATGATCGTGACGCCCGAGCTGTTGATTTCGCGCACGAGGTCCCACATGGAGCGGCGAATCTCGATGTCGACGCCGGCCGTCGGTTCGTCGAGGATCAGCAGGCGCGGCTCGTGCACGAGCGCGCGGGCGATCATGAGGCGCCGCTTCATGCCGCCGGAAAGCGTGCGCGAGATTTCGTTGCGCTTGTCCCAAAGGTGCAGCCGCCGCAGGTACTTCTCGGCGCGATACTGCGCCACCCGCCGAGTCACGCCGTAATAGCCCGCCTGGTTGACGAGCGTGTTGAAGCACTTCTCGAACATGTTGAGATTGACTTCCTGCGGCACGACGCCGATGCAGGCCTTCGCGGCCTCGCGCTGCCGGTCGAGATCGTGGCCAAAGACGGCCACCTTGCCGCTCGTCTTGTTGACAAGGGAAGTGACAATACCGATCGCAGTGGTCTTGCCGGCGCCGTTCGGCCCGAGCAGCGCACAGAAGTCGCCCTCAGAGACTGTCAGATCGATGCCCTTGAGGGCCGTAACGCCGTTGCCGTAGACTTTCGTCAGTCCATTGAGTAGGAGCGCATCCATCGACTGGGCCGCCGGCCTCCGGGCGGAGGGAAACAGGCGGCTATTGTACTTGGATGCGTCGGCGTTGCGCCGCGTTAGTGGGAGGCGCGTTGACCCGCCACGCCGAGGCGACCATCCGCCCCGAGTTTCGGCTGCATGCCGACGAGCAGAAGACATCGCCGATACTCGGGCCGCGTCTCCGTCAGGAGTTCGATCCACATCCATTCCGATTCGTGAAAGGCGCAGCCGATGAGATTCACGGACAGTGCCAGGCGCGAGAGGTCGAGCAGGGGAGTGGACCGCAAGAGGCGGACTTCGGCGTCGCTCATGGCCATGTAAAGCCGGGCACTGTAGGCGTGGCGTCGAACCAGGTGCCAGACACCGTTGAGAATGCCGGACTGCAGGGAGAGTTGTGCCGGCTCGAGCTGAAAACGGCCGGGTTCATCCACGCGCGGCCGAAGGGCATCGAGCTTCAGGCGAAACAGCGCACAAGGAAATTCGGCGAGCCGGTCCAGAGTCTCTGCAGAAGCCGAGCGCAGCGTTGCGACGGTCGTTTCATTGAGGCCGAGGCAGTCAAGCCGCCCCTGGGCCCGCGTGTGGAGAAAACTCAAGAACAACCTGTTGAGTTCTCGGACATGGTCCAGATCCTCGAACTCACGCGCTTCTCTAGTCACCAATTGATCCCTTTCTTGACGAATGACTGCGAAATTTAGCCTTAAATTACCAGTCATTGCTAAGCTAGGCTAGCCAGCGTTACTCGGGGGGATTGCCAAAAAAGGATCGCGATGAGAGCTACTGACGACCGCTACCGGGGCGAAAAGGCACGATTGGAACTCGGTTTGCGAATGATCGGGCATGAAGCGCGCACCGGTACGATCCGCTTTTGGACCGCACTGAGCGACGACCGAATCCGCAAGCTGTACGCTTCCTACTTCAAGTTCGGCGACAAGCGCGTCCGCCGCCGTCGCGGCCGCTCGCCGACTCAGGTCGCCCCGCTGGTCCGTACGCCGCAGCGGACCCTGGAGTCCGGTTTCATGACTAACCTGCTGCTTGCCAACGAGCTCGTGTCCGAAGAGCATCCTCCGGGCCCGTCGCTCAGGCACAACGTCGAGCTCGGGCACAGGTTCTGCCAGTGCTTCGAAACCTACCTGGAACTCGTTCCGCGGCCGGTGCTCTCGTTCGAATGGTGCTGGAACCTGCTGCTGAACATCCGCAGCGGCGAGGAGCTGGGCATAATGTACTGTGAGAAGTGCGCGATCAGCTACGTCTATGACCGGCTCTCGATGCCACCGGGCGACTGCCCGAGCTGCATACTGTTCGGGCGCTAAGAGCCTGCGCCGCAGGAATTCACGGCCGCAAATCCGCGCTCATCCGCCCGCACAAGCGATCGATTTCGTCAAGTATGGCCCGATACTCTCCTCAATCGATTGATTGTGTGGGCGGCGATAGTGAACTTTCGCGTGCGCGACTTCCTGCGGCGCAGGTTCCTGGTCCGGCGCCGTTTCCCGACAAGCCGCCCGTCTCTTCCGCTGCCGGGTTGGAGTTGCAGGTCGCATGTGCCTGATCGTTGTCGCCAATTGGGTCGATAACCGGTTTGCGTTGGTCGTGGCGGCCAACCGCGATGAGCGCCATGCGCGGCCGACCGCCGGCGCCGACTGGTGGAGCGACGCGCCTGACATTCTCGGCGGCCGTGATCTGAGCGCCGGCGGGACGTGGCTCGCGGTCAGCCGCATGGGGCAGTTCGCGGCCGTGACGAACGTTCACGCGCCGGGCGCCCCGGCCGCCGACAAGTCCCGTGGACTGCTCGTCACGGACTATCTTGGGGCGCGCGCATCTGCTGAAGTCTATGGCCGGCACCTCGCGCCGCATGGCGCCGACTACGGTCCCTTCAACCTTCTGCTGTTCGATGGGGCGGCGCTGCATTACGTCAGCAACCGCGCGCAACCGGCAGCTCTGCCGGCCGGGATCCACGGTCTCGGCAACAGCCCGCTCGGCACGGACTGGCCCAAGGTCCGGCGCGCCGTGCAAGGTCTCGCGGCAGCGCTCGACGCCGAGGATCCGGTGGACGCGCTGTTCGAGCTGCTGACCTTGCGCGAGTGTGACGCTTCCGACGAGCGGCGCTATACGGATGATCTCTTCGTAGTCGGCTCCGAATACGGCACGCGCTCGTCTACGGTCGTGTTGATCGGTCACGACGGCAGCGTTGCTCTGGTCGAGCGCCGCTTCGACGCCAGCGCGACCTGCGTCGGCGAAAGCCGCTACCGCTTTCGGATCGCGGCAGACCCGCGCGTGGGAGATGGTGAGCGCGCCGCCGGGTCCTTCAAGCCACCACCTTGAGCCCGGCGAGCCAGCCGCCGATGTCTCGAATCTCCTCCGGTGAAACGCCATGCTCGATCCGGTAGCTCCGCCACGCGACCTGATATCCCGCCGCAAGCAGAAGGTCGCGCGACAGCGGGACGAATGAGATGTCGATGAGCGGATCGAGGCTGCCGTGAGCCATGAGGAAGGGAGTCGCCCGGCTTGCCGCTTTCGCTTCGCTCTGGAGATTCGCCGCGACCGGCAGATATGTGGACAGCGCGATCGCGCCCGCGAGCGGTTCGACCTCGCGCGTGGCCGTGTAGAGTGCGATCGCTCCCCCCTGGGAGAACCCCGCGAGCACGATGCGGTCGCGGCTCAGGCCCCGGTCGATTTCGCGGACGATCAACTCGCGTACCGCGTCGGCGCTTCTGCGTATGCCAGCCTCGTCCTCGGGGCCGCCCGGGCCCAGCGCCAGGATGTCGTACCAGGCGCGCATGGGCATGCCGCCATTAATTGTCACCGGACGCACGGGGGCATGCGGAAACACGAAACGTGCCCCGAACGGCAGGTCCAGTTCGCGCGCAACGGGCTCGAAGTCATGGCCATCGGCGCCGAGCCCATGCAGCCAGATGATGCCGAGTTCGATGGAAGCGCCCGGCTCGATCTCCACGGTTTCAAGTTCTGCCATTGTCCTGCCCCTGATTCCCGCGGTGTCGCCGGGAGCGAAAATATTGCTTGCATATTTGCGCATATTAAATAATATATGCGCGTTTTCATGCAGGTGCCCCACGATGCCCGCAGTCACCGTCCAACAGCAGCTCGAACGTCGGCAAGCGATTGCGCGGCTGCTCGAAGAGCACGAGATCGCTCGCCAATCGGAGCTCGTCGAGTTGCTGCGTGCCGAAGGTTATCCGGCCACGCAGTCTAGCGTGAGCCGCGATTTGCGCAATCTCGGCGCAGCCAGGTTCGGCGACCGCTATCGCCTTGCGGAGCGCAGCGGGGGCGGCACGGCGCAGCCGCTTGAGGTCATCGGGCAGTTCGTTCGCGAAGTCCGTCCGGCAGGTCCGCACCTGCTCGTGATTTCGACGGCGGTCGGCGCGGCACAGCGCGTGGCGCTCACGCTCGATCGGGTGGGCTGGCCTGAGATCGTCGGCACCTTGTCGGGCGACGATACCATTTTCGTTGCGACCTCAAGCGCAGCGACGCAGCGCCGTGTGAGGAGCAGGCTGCGGCAGTACCTGAGCGAGGCATCACAGTGACTACAGTCAACAACGGGACCGTGAACAGCGCCGGCGCCGGGCATGGCGACGCGACCGCCAACGGGAACGACAACGGCGACGGCATCGGCAACGCCAAGCCCATCGTGCTCGCGTTCTCGGGCGGTCTGGACACATCGTTCTGCATCCCCTGGCTCAAGGAGACCTACGGCCGTCCGGTCGTCACGGTGACCGTCAATACCGGCGGCCTCGACGGTGCGGCGGCGGCGGCGCTCAGGGAGCGGGCGCTTGCGCTGGGCGCCGCCGATCATGTGCTTGTCGAGGCTCGCGAGGAATTCTTCGACTCGGTGCTCAAGTACCTGATCATGGGCAACGTGCGCCGCGGCCAGCTCTACCCGCTGTGCGTGGGCGCCGAGCGCGGCGTGCAGGCGGCGCATCTGGCGCGGGTCGCGACCGGCCTGGGCGCGGCGAGCGTCGCGCACGGCTGCACGGCTGCCGGCAACGACCAGGTGCGTTTCGAGATCATCCTCAAGGCGCTCGCCCCGAAACTGGAGGTGCTCGCGCCGGTTCGCGACCACGCCTGGGCCCGAGCGGATCAACTGGAGTTTCTCGAGGAACGCGGCATGCCGACGCCGCAGGGGGGTTCGGCGTACTCGATCAATCGCGGGCTCTGGGGCGTGACGATCGGCGGCACGGAAACGCTCGATTCGGTGGACTGCATTCCGGAGTCCGCCTGGGTATTTAGCGCCGGCGCCTTCGACGCGCCGCGCGAACCGCGTGAGGTGGAACTCGGCTTTGAACGCGGGGTGCCGACGACGATCGACGGCGAACGCCTCGACCCGGTGACGCTGATCGAGCGGCTGGAGGCGTTCGGCCGGGCCTACGCCATCGGCCGCGGCATCCATCTCGGCGACACGATCATCGGCACGAAGGGACGCGTGGCGTTCGAAGCGCCTGCGGCCGGGATTTTGATCGCCGCGCACCGCGAGCTCGAGAAACTCACCCTGAGCGCCATGCAGGCGCGGGTCAAGGAACAGCTCGGCCAGGTCTACGGCGACCTCATCCACGAGGGCCGCCAGCTTGACCCGGTGTGCGCCGACATCGAGGCACTGCTCGAATCGTCGCAGTCGCGGGTCAGCGGCACGGTCCGCTGCCTGTTGCGGCCGGGCAGCGTGTTCGTGCTCGGCACGGCCTCGCCGCACTCGCTCATGGCCGCAAGCCGGGGCAAGTACGGGGAATCCGCCGGCGAGTGGACGAGCGCCGACGCGCTTGGCTTTTCCCGGATCGTCTCGCTGCCCGGCATGCTGCACACGCGTGCCGAGGGAGACTGAGATGCGTTCGGTCCTTGTCGACAAGATCGCCTCGGTGGCCGTCGGCGCGGAGTTGCCGAACGAGGTCCGCGTGAGCCCGGAGATACCGTGCGACGAAGGGGTTCTCGTGGCCGTCGAGGTCCTGAACCAGAAGTCGCGCTACAACACGCTCGAGCTCGTGAGCGGCAGGATGGCGAGGCTCAAGCGGGGCGATGTCATCGTCGGCGCGCTTGGACACCGCAACGCGCTCTTCGGCTATTCCGGCCACCTGCCCGGGCAGCTTGCGCCGGGCGACATCGTTCAGTTGCTGAATCTCGGCGGCGTACTCGGAATCTGCGACTCGGTCAATCCCACGCATGGGAAGCCGTTCGACTGCCGCGTGCTCGGCGTCGTGCTCGAGTTTCCGTTTCTCGGCCAGCGGGTGGGCGTGCCGGCGCGTGTGGCCAAAACGGAACTCGCAGCGCCCGGCGCTCTTGCGCGCCTGCAGGCGCCTGTCGTTGCGCTCGCCGGAACCTGCATGGATTCGGGGAAAACCGTGGCCGCATGCGCTCTGATCAGCCGGTTTCGCCAGAGTGGGCTCAGCGTTGACGCGTTCAAGGCCACGGGCGTGGCGCTGCGCCGCGACATCCTCGCGATGGCCGATGCGGGCGCCCGCAACACCGGGATATTCTCAGACTACGGGGTCGTCGCGACGACGCCCGACAACGCTCCGGCCCTGACGCGCAGCCTGCTCGCCGAACTCGGCCGCGGCAAGCCCGACGTCATCGTGTTCGAACTCGGCGACGGGCTGCTCGGAGCCTACGGCGTACAGACGATACTGCGCGATCCGGAGATCCGCGAGGTGCTGTCGGCCGTCGTGCTCTGCGCGAACGACCCGGTCGCCGCCTGGGGCGGCGTGACGCTGCTGCGCGACGAGTTCGGCGTTTCGCCCACACTCGTCACGGGACCGGCGACGGACAACCAGGTCGGCATCGAGATCATCGAGCGGCGCTGCGGTGTCAGCGCGTTCAACGCGCTCACGGCGGGCAGCGAACTCGGCGATTTCGTGCAGGGCGCCATCGGCCTCGGGCAGGACGCTGCGGAGGCATCGCTGTGAACCGCTCGTGGCCGGTCATCGTCCTCGGCGGCACCGGTTACGTCGGCGGGGAAATGCTGCGCCTCGTCGCGGCCCATCCGCAACTCGAACTCGGGGCGGCGGTCTCGACGAGCCGCGCGGGCGGATTGCTGGCGGAGAGCTTCGCGCACCTGGGGCCCTGCTACCCCGACGCGCGCTTCGTCTCGTTCGACGCCGCGGTCGAAGGCCTTGCGGATGCGCCGCACCGGGTCGTGCTTTCCGCCGCGCCGCACGGCGCCTCGGCCGCGATGGTCGCGCGGCTGCTCGACGCTGCCGAAGCGGCCGGGGTCAAGCTGACCGTCGTCGATGCCTCGGCCGATTTTCGCTTCAGCAACGCGGACGCGTTCGCCGGGGTCTACAAACAGCCGCACGCTGCGCCCGGGCGGCTGCCCGAATTTCTCTGCGCCGTGCCGGAGCATTCACCGCACATCGACACGCCGCATGCGGCGCATCCCGGCTGCTTTGCAACGACCATGCTGCTTGCGATCGTACCGCTCGTGAAGGCGGGCGCCTGTTCGGGGCCGTTCTATGTCAGCGCTGTCACCGGCAGCACCGGAGCGGGACGGACGCCGCGCGACACGACCCACCATCCGGTCCGGCAGAGCAATCTTTTCGCCTACCTGCCGCTCGCGCACCGGCATGCGCCGGAAGTGCGGGCCTTGGCGAAAGCGGCGACGGGCCGGGACGTCCGCCTGAAGTTCGTACCGCATTCCGGCCCGTTCGCGCGCGGCATTCACGCGACGATTTTCTGCGCACGCGCCGGCGGC
This sequence comes from Candidatus Rariloculus versatilis, assembly GCA_028278665.1. Classification (GTDB taxonomy): domain Bacteria; phylum Pseudomonadota; class Gammaproteobacteria; order Steroidobacterales; family Rariloculaceae; genus Rariloculus; species Rariloculus versatilis. The sequence continues at coordinate 48,048 of JAQAJI010000014.1, read as the reverse complement.
GAGCCCGGCTTCGCACAGCAGACGGATGTGGGCGCCAGCGCTGCGGCGGAACCGATCGCCGGCGGCAACGGCAATGACGCCGCCGCACCGCCGGGGACCGGGGGGAGCCCGGTGGCGAGCGACTCAAGGACTGGCCGCAACGGCGGCAACGCCGCCGAGTTGCAGGCGATCTTAACCGACTATTACGCCGACTCGCAGTTCGTCCGAGTCGGTTCGACGCCGCCGCGCGTCAAGGACATCGTCGGCAGCAACTACGCGCATTTGAGCGTTGCCGTCGACGGCGACACCATCGTCGTGTGCTCCGTGCTCGACAATCTCGTCAAGGGCGCCGCGGGCGGCAGCATCCAGTGGGTCAACCGCCTGCTCGGATTGCCGGAGAGCCTGGGCCTGACGGCGCCCGCGGCAGGCTGGATCTGATGAACGCCAGGCCAGCCGCTGCGCACCTCGACGAGGTGTACCCGATCGTGCCGTTCGAGCCGGTCGGCGGTGAGGGGGTCCATCTCGTCGATGCCGCCGGCCGCAAGGTGCTCGATCTCTACGCCGGGCACGCCGTCGCCGCGCTCGGCTATGCACATCCCAGGCTCGTCGAAGCGGTCGCAGAGCAGGCGCGAACGCTCTTTTTCCAGAGCAACGCCGTGGCGCTGCGGGTTCGCGACGACGCCGCGCAGATGCTCGCGGACTTCGCGCCCGCGCCGCTCGAGCGCGTGTTTTTCGTCAACAGCGGCGCCGAAGCGAACGAGAACGCGCTGCGCCTGGCGCTGAAGCTCACCGGGCGCAACAAGGTCGTCGCCGTCGAACATGCGTTCCATGGCCGCACGGCCGCGGCCGGCGCGCTCACCTGGCCGCCGCAGAAATCCTGGTACGGCTTCCCGCGAACGCCGATGGACGTGACTTTCGTTGCGCGCAACGACGTTGTGGCGCTCGACGCCGCCATCGACGATCGAACCGCCGCGGTCATGCTCGAGCCCGTCCAGGGGCTCGCCGGCGCCTGGCCGCTGTCGCGGGAGTTCTGTCAGGCGGCGCGCGCGGCCTGCGACACCGCGGGCGCGATGCTGATCCTCGACGAGGTCCAGACCGGGATCGGTCGCCTGGGAGCGCCTTTCGGTGCCGATCTGCTCGGAGTCGATCCCGACATGTTGACGGCGGCCAAGGGCCTTGCCGGCGGCCTGCCGGCCGGTGCGGTGCTCATGGGGCAGGACATCGCGCGCGAGCTCGGTCCCGGGGCGCTCGGCACGACTTTCGGCGGCGGTCCGGTCACGTGCGCCGCGATCACGGCCGTCATCGACACGATACGGCGAGACGGGCTGCTCGAGCGCGTTCGAAAGGTCTCGGCGCAAATCCAGGCAAGCTGCCGGGTCGGGCCCGTGCGTTCGATCCACGGCGCGGGTTTCCTGCTCGGCCTTGTGACCGGACCGCGCGCGGCGACGGTCCGCGACGCGCTGCTCGAGCGCAACATACTGACCGGCACGAGCGCGGACCCCCACGTGCTGAGGCTCCTGCCCCCGCTCATCCTCGACGAACAACACGCCGCGCAACTGGCCGCGGCCCTCAATGACCTCGACGGAGACCTGGACGATGCGACTGTTTGACGACCTTGCCGACTTCTCGCTCGACGAACTCGACTCGCTGCTCGAACTCGCCGGCCGCCTGGACCGCAATCCCGAGCCGCGCGCGCTGCAGGGCAAGGTCCTGTCGCTGCTGTTTCTGAACCCGTCGCTCAGAACGCTCGCGTCGTTTCAGGCGGCCATGGTCAGGCTCGGCGGCGGGTCGTTCGTGATTTCGCCGGAGATGTCGATCCATGGTCTGGAATCGCGCGACGGTATCGTCATGGACGGCGCCGCGGCGGAGCACATCCGCGAGGCCGTGCCGGTTCTCGCCTCGTACGGCGACGCGCTCGGCGTGCGGGCGTTCGCCGAGCGCAGCGATCTCGAGGACGACCTGGCCGACAAGCGGTTTCGCGAGCTCGCGGCCCTGACCGAAGTTCCGCTCATTAACATGGAGTCGGCGATCAATCACCCCTGCCAGAGCCTTGCCGACTGGAAGACGATGGACGATCTCTCGCTGCCGAAACAGGGGGGCCGCTTCGTGCTGTCCTGGGCCTATCATCCTCTGGCGCTGCCGCTCGCGGTCCCCTCGGCGACCGTTCACATGGCGGCTCTGCGCGGGATGGATGTCGTCGTGCTCCGCCCGGACGGTTTCGAGCTGCCCGCGGCCATCATGGACAAGGCGCGCGCCGCCGCCGAGCTTTCGGGCGGTTCGGTTAGCGAGACGGACGACCGGCGCCAGGCCATGGAGGGCGCCCACGTCATCTATGCCAAGTCGTGGTCGTCGACCCGGCACTACGGCGACCAGATCGGCGATCAGGGTCTGCGCCAGGAACTCGTCGACTGGTGCGTGGACGAGCCCTGGTTCGAGAATGCGAAACCCGATTGCCGGTTCATGCACTGCCTGCCGGTGCGCCGCGGCGTCGTCGTTGCCGACCGCATCCTCGACGGGCCGCGCAGTGTGGTCATCGAGGAAGCACGCAACCGCATGGTCGCGCAGATGGCCGTGCTCTACCGCATGCTCGGGGGCTGACAGGCCATGGCGAAACTCACCGGAAGCGAACGCGCGATCGCGGTCACGGCGCTCAGGCACGCCATTCCGTACTTGCGCATGTTCAAGGACAAGGTGTTCGTCGTGAAGGCGGGCGGCAGCGCGTTCGAGTCCGCGGAATCGACACGCTCGCTCGTCGAGCAGCTTGGCGTTCTGCATGAGCTTGCGATCCGGGTCGTGCTCGTCCACGGCGGAGGTCCGCAGCAGAACGAGCTCGCGCAGCGGCTCGGCCTTCAGACGCGCTTCGTCGACGGCCGCCGCGTCACCGACGGCGATGCGCTCAGGGTAGCATCGATGGTACTGAGCGGTGAGATCAACGCGCGCATTCTCGCGGCCTGCCGCGAACAGGAGGTGCCCGCAGTCGGAATCAGCGGAGTCGACGCGGGGCTCGTCCGGGCGCACCGGCGTCCCCCCGTCGCTCGCGGCCGCGACGGCGCCGACACGGTCGACTACGGCTTTGTCGGCGACATCGAGCGGATCGAACCCGCGGTCATTGAAAAGCTGCTCGACAGCGGTTTCGTCCCGGTCGTGAGCCCGTTGTCGGCCGACGACGCGGGCGTGCTGCTCAACATCAACGCCGACACGGTTGCCGCCGAGATCGCCCGCGCGCTCGGCGCGGAGAAGCTCATTCTCGCCACCGGGGCCCCGGGCATCCTCGAGAACGTCGCCGATCCGCGTTCGTTGATTTCCTACATCGACCGCGCCGGGCTGGCGAGCATGCGCAATGACGGACTCCTCAGCGATGGCATGCTGCCCAAGGTCGCCTCGATCGAGCTTGCGCTCGCGGGGGGTGTCGCGCGCGTGCACGTGATCTCGTATGCGTCGCCCGACAGCCTGTTGCTCGAGATCTTCACGAACGAAGGCACGGGGACGCTGGTCGTCGACGACATCGGGCAGTTACGGCCAGCAGAACAAACGCCCTGAGGGACCGCCATGACACGTTTGTGGGACAAGGGCGAGCCGCTGGACGAACGGATTCTGCGCTTCACGGCCGGCGAGGATCACGAGCTCGACGAGCGCCTCGTCGCGTACGACGTGTGCGCGTCGGTCGCGCATGCGCGCATGCTCGAATCACGGGGTTTGCTCGACGCCGGCGACTGCGCGGCGATCTGCGACGGTCTGGGGAAACTTGCCGAGGATCACGCCGCAGGAAGGTGGACAATCCAGCTTGCCGACGAGGACGTCCACGGGGCGCTCGAGCGGCGTCTCGTCGCGGCCATCGGCGAGGCCGGCGGACGCGTCCATCTCGGGCGCTCCCGCAACGACCAGGTGCTCGCAGCGCTGCGGCTGTACATGAAGGACGCCGCCGAACAGCTTGCGGTGCTGACCGGGGACGCGGTCGCGGCACTTGAACGTATCGCGGCCGAACAGGGCGGGATCGAGCTGCCGGGCTACACGCACATGCAGCCGGCCATGCCGAGCACCGTGGATCTCTGGGCGCGCGGCTTCGCTGCGGAGCTTGCCGACGACGCCGAAGCGCTTTTGCGCGCGCGCGCGCGCGCCGATCTCAATCCGCTCGGCTCTGCCGCGGGCTACGGCGCCGCGGGGCTTGCGCTCGACCGCGAGGCGACCGCGGCCGATCTCGGTTTCGCGGCCGTGCACGAGCCTGTCACGGCGGTTCAGTTGAGCCGCGGCAAGGCCGAAGCGGCGCTGATTTTCGAACTCGCGGTGCTGGCCGGAGATCTCGGCCGGCTGGCCGCCGATCTGCTGCTGTTTTATACGGAAGAGTTCGCGTACGTGTCGTTGCCCGTGGAGATGACCACGGGCTCCTCGATCATGCCGCAGAAGCGCAACCCCGATGTCTTCGAGCTCGTGCGCGGCGCACAGGCGACGATCGGCGCTGCGCTGAGCGAAGCTCTTGCGATACCGGCAAAGCTCGGCTCCGGCTACCATCGGGACATGCAACGGCTAAAGGCACCACTGTTCCGCAGTATCGACCTGGCCGGCGACTGCGTTGCGATCATGGCGCACGCGCTCGGCGGCATCGAATTCCGCCCCGACAACATCAAGCTGGGCGACGAACTGCACGCGGCCGAACGCGCCAACGCCCTTGTCGTCGAGCATGGGATGCCGTTCAGGGAGGCGTACCGCAAGGTCGCGGCCGACCTCAGGGACAAGGCGAAGTGATCGCTTCGCGCGCGGATTGGCCCGTCGACCGATGGCTCCAGGGCCTGCGGGACGACCAGGCGCTCCGCTCGCGCGAGGGTCCGTCCGAGATTGACCGGAAGATTCTGAGCTGCGCCGAGGCCGTCCGCGCACGCACAGTTTGGCTCGAATACCGCGATCGCCGCAGCCGCCACGACCGGGCGGTCCGCTCACGCAGGGCTTGGCCGGCGACGCGATCGCTCTCGCGCCTTCCTTTTTTCGTGTTTCTGGCCATTGCGGTCGTTTGCGCCGCCTGCGGACAGACCGGGCCGCTGACGCTCGAACGGCCGGTCGATGCGGCACCGGCGCCGGCAGCGGAATCTGCCGTTGTCGAGCCCGACGAGCCGGCCGAGCCCGACGATCGCGAAACCGACGGCGGCGCGGGCGACGACCCGGGCGACGCGGGGGCGCGCTGATCGGATGAGCGCCGGGCCGCTGATTCTCGTCGACGGGACCGCGTACCTCTATCGGGCGTTTCACGCGCTCCCGGAGCTGACGACGATCGACGGCGAACCGACCGGGGCAATTCACGGCGTGCTGAGCATGCTGCGCAATCTGCTCGACGAGTACGAACCGCGGCGGATGGCCGTCGTCTTCGACGCGCCGGGCAAGACGTTCCGGGACGATCTCTACGACCGGTACAAGGCGACCCGGCCGCCGATGCCCGGCGATCTGCGCGCGCAGATCGAGCCGCTGCTCGAAGCTATCGACGCGATGGGTCTTCCGGTCCTGCGCATCGCGGGCGTCGAGGCCGACGATGTCATCGGTACGCTGGCGACGCACGCAAGCCGCACCGGCCAGCGGGCCGTGATCTCGACGAGCGACAAGGACATGACGCAACTTGTCGATGACCTCGTCGAGATCGTCAACCCGGCCAGCGGGCAGAGGCTCGACGCGGACGGGGTCAGGCAGAAGTTCGGTGTCGCTCCGGAGCGCATCATCGACTACCTGACTCTCGTCGGCGATACCTCCGACAACATCCCGGGCGTGCCCGGGGTCGGACCGAAGACGGCGGCAAAGTGGCTTGCCGAATACGGGGATCTCGACAATCTGCGCGACCACGCCGAGGAGATCGGCGGCAAGGTCGGCGAGCGATTCCGGGAAACGCTCGACAAGCTGCCGCTCTACAAGGCACTGGTCACGATCAAGTGCGATGTCGAGCTGCCGGCCGATCCGGACGAACTCGTCGTGCGCCCTGTCGACCCCGCGCGTCTGAAGCCGCTGCTCGAGCGGCTGGAAATGCGTACCACGCTCGATCGGCTCCTGCGCGACACGGGCGGCGAAGTGGCCGAGGAACCGCAGGCCGAGCGCCCGCCGCGCTACGAGATCGTCCGTGATGCTGCGCGCCTCGATCATTGGCTTAAGAAGATCGAGTCCGCGGAGCTTGTCGCGCTCGACACCGAAACGACGAGCCTCAAATACATGCAAGCGGAGCTTGTCGGGATCTCGCTTGCCGTTGAACCCGGCGAAGCGGCCTACATCCCGGTGGCGCATCGCTACCCGGGCGCGCCGGCACAGCTCGATCGCGAAACGGTGCTCGCCAGGTTCAGGCCGTGGCTGGAGTCCGCCGACCGCGCGAAGGTCGGCCACCATCTCAAATACGATGCGCACATCTTCATGAACCACGGCATCGCGCTCGCCGGCATCGAGCACGATTCGATGCTCGAGTCGTATGTACTGAACTCGACGGGCACGCGCCACGACATGGATTCGGTCGCGGCCGAATACCTCGGGATGCGGACGACGAAGTACGAGGACATCGCCGGCAAGGGCGCAAAGCAGCTCCGGTTCGACGAGATCGATCTCGACACCGCCGGACCCTATGCGGCCGAGGACGCCGACGTCACGCTCCGACTCCACGGCGTCTTGTCGGAGAAGCTCAACGAAGCGCCGGAACTTGCGAAACTCTACGAGGAACTCGAACGGCCGCTGCTGCCGGTGTTGCAGAAGATGGAGTACACGGGCGTCATGGTTGACGACGCGATGCTTGCTGCCCAGAGCCGCGAGCTTGCCGAGTCCATGCTGGAGGTCGAGCAGGCCGCGTACGAAGCGGGCCGCGGGCCGTTCAACCTCGGCTCCCCGAAGCAGCTCCAGGAAGTGCTCTACGGCCGCCTCGGCATCACCGCGCGCCGCAAGACCCCGACCGGGCAACCGTCCACTTCCGAACGCACGCTGCAGGAACTGGCGAGGGACGGGGCCGAGTTGCCGGCGAAAGTCCTCCAATACCGGGCGCTCGCGAAGCTCAAGTCCACCTACACCGACAAGCTGCCCCGCGAGATCAATCCGCGCACCGGCCGCATACACACCTCGTATCACCAGGCAGTCGCTGCCACCGGCAGGCTGTCCTCGGCGGACCCCAACCTGCAGAACATCCCGATCCGCACGCCCGAAGGCCGCCGAATCAGGCAGGCGTTCGTGGCTCCGCCTGGTTGCCGGCTGCTCGCGGCCGATTACTCGCAGATCGAGCTCAGGATCATGGCGCACCTGTCCGGGGACGACGGACTGCTCGTCGCGTTCAGCGAAGGGCAGGACATCCACCGCGCCACGGCGGCGGAGGTCCTCGGCGTGGCGATCGACGAGGTCAGCGCCGAGCAGCGGCGCTCTGCGAAAGCGGTCAATTTCGGCCTGATCTACGGCATGTCGGCGTTCGGACTAGCGGCACAGCTCGGGATCGGGCGGACCGAGGCGCAGGAATACGTCGATCTGTATTTCGACCGTTATCCGGGCGTCAAGAGTTACATGGACAAGACGCGGTCGCTTGCCCGTGAGCAGGGCTACGTTTCGACGCTGTTCGGCCGCCGCCTGTACCTGCAGCGGATCAACTCGCGCAACGTGCGCCAGCGCCAGGGCGCCGAACGCGCCGCCATCAACGCGCCTATGCAGGGCACGGCGGCGGATATCATCAAGCGGGCCATGCTCGACGTCGACCGCTGGCTCGCCGCCGGCGCGGTCGACGGCCGGCTCATCATGCAGGTCCACGACGAGCTGGTGCTCGAGGTCGCCGAGGCGGATACGCCGCTCGCTGCCGCTGCAGTCAAGGACATCATGGAGGGCGCCGCAATGCTCGATGTCCCGTTGCGGGTCGACATCGGCACGGGTCCCAACTGGGACGAGGCGCATTGAGCGGACCGCCTTCCCGGCGCCGGGAACTTTTTCCCGCCAGATCCACCTAATTGACTGTGCGCCCCTTGGCAAGGGCGCCCCCGCTACCCTCCCTTGGCGGGGTCTGTGTCCCGGTAGCCCCAACCGGGCCTCGTGCCCCGGGTGCATCCCCTGAGACACGCACCCGGGGCCGCTTTCTTTTCAGCTCGGTTCAGGAGCCGGCGCCGACTCCCAGCCAGCCCGCGAGCCGCATACGAACTTCATCGACTCCGGTCCGGTTTACGGCGGAGAACATCGTGAAATCGGTGCCTTGCGGCGCCTCGCGTTCGATCTGCCGCAGCCGTGCGGCGCCCGCGCCGCGGCTGAGCTTGTCGACCTTGGTCAGGAGCAGCACGGTCGACACGTCGAGTCCCTGCGCGAGTGCGAGCATCGCCAGGTCAAGTTCGGACAGGCCTCGCCGAATGTCTACCGTCACGATCATCCCCGCAAGCGACTCGCGGCCGTCGAAGTAGGCGTCGACGAGTTCGCGCCACTGCTCACGCATGGCGAGCGGCACGCGCGCGAAGCCATATCCCGGCAGGTCCACGATCCGGCGCTGCTCGGCAAGCTCGAAGAAGTTGATCATCTGCGTTCTGCCCGGCGTCTTGCTGACCCGCGCGAGTTTTCTGGCGCCGACAGCCGCGTTTATGGCGCTCGACTTGCCCGAGTTGGAGCGGCCGGCCACCGCAACCTCGCGGCCGAGGTCCGCCGGAAAGTCATTCGGGCGCGCGGCTCCCTTGATGAAAACGGGCTTGAATGCCTGCACTGGACCGGTCCGTGCTCGCTGCTTGGGCAAAGCGCTTTAGTGTACAATCAGCAGCCCTTTTTTGAGCATAAGCACCGCTGCCTGCGGCGCTCACAGGATGTCGATGACCCGTGCCGAAGCCAACACTCCGGGAGTCGTCCGGTCGGTCCTGACCGTGGCTTTTGGCCTCGTCCTCGGCAGTACCGCGCTCGCGCAGCAGGGTTCGGCGGATGCCGGGCAGGCCAAGGCGGTCACCTGCGCCGCGTGCCATGGCGCCGACGGCAACAGCGTGACACCGGAGTGGCCGAACCTGGCCGGCCAGCACGCCAGTTACTTCGTACGCCAGCTTGAGGCCTATCGCGACGGGGAGCGTCTCGATGCCGGTATGCAGGGGTTTGCCGCGACCTTGTCCGTCGAGGACATGCACGACATCGCGGTGTTTTATTCAGTCCAGAATCCACAGCCGCAGGGCGCGGATCCAGAGCTGGTGCGCATCGGCGAGCAGATTTACCGTGGCGGGATTCCGGAGCGCGGCGTGGCCGCCTGCATCGCCTGCCACGGCCCCAGGGGGCGGGGCAACCCCCTGGCGGCCTGGCCCAGGATCAGCGGCCAGCATTCGGCTTACGTATTCAACACGCTGCAGGCGTATGCATCGGGCCAGCGCAACTCCGATGTCGAAATGAACAGGATGATGGGCAATGTCGCCGAACTGCTGTTCGAAGACGAGATGCGGGCGCTTGCGAGTTACGTGCAGGGTTTGCGCTGATCCGCACGGCTTCGCTGCAAGCACGATCGGGAGCACAGATATGAAATTGAAGCAATTGTTGATTCTGGCGGCGTTCGCGCCGATGGCCATTGCGTTCGGGCAGGGCTCGACGAACTATCAGAGCGGCGTCCACTATCAGGTGCTGTCGCCGACGCAGCCGACCAGTTCCGGTCCCGACCAGGTCGAGGTCGCGGAGTTCTTCATGTATAGCTGCCCGGCGTGCTACAACTTCGAGCCCTTCGTCGAGCAGTGGCTCACCATGAAGCCGGACTATGTGAATTTCGTCCGGATACCGACCGTCTGGAATCCAGCGGTGCGCCTGCACGCGCAGGGCTTTTACGCCGCCGAAGCGCTTGGCAGGATCGAGGAAATGCACACCCCGTTTTTCCAGGAAATGCACGTCAACGGCAACTTCCTGCAGAGCGAGTCCGCCATGGCCGCATTCTTCGAGCAGTTCGAAGTGGACGAGGAGGAATTCGCGAGCGCTTTCGGCTCGTTCGCCGTGCATACCAAACTGCAGCGTGCCGATGAGCTCACCCGGCGTTACCGCGTGATGAGCACGCCGTCTGTCGTCGTCAACGGCAAGTACGTGACGAACGCGTCGATGGCCGGCGGTTACGCGCAGCTCATCGACCTCGTCGCCGAGCTTGCGGTAGCCGAAAGAGCCGGCGACTAGAGCGCTTCCTTGCAGCGTCGCGCGGGCCTGATTGCGCTGTTGCTGCTGTGCTCGGCGTCAGCCGGCGCTCAGACCGCCTATGTGACGGACCTGCTGCAGCTCGGCATACATCGAGCCCCGGACACGAGCGATCAGCCATTTCGCAATCTCGCCAGCGGCACCCAGCTTGAGATCCTCGAGCAGGTACCGCGCTTCGCGCGTGTGCGCACGCCGGATGGCGAGGAGGGATGGGTCAGGTCTGCCTTCCTCGTGACCGAACAGCCCGCTCGTCACAGGGTGGCCGAACTCGAGGCGGCCGTCGCCGAATTGAACGCCCGGCTCGACAGCGTGGCGGCCGCAAGTGTAGCGGTGGACGGGCCTCCGGGAGGCGCGCTCGTCGGCGGTCTGGCCGGCATTCCCGGCGATACGGCGCCATTGGCTGGCGCGATTCAGGATGTGCTGGCCGAGCTTGAGAGCGAGAACCTGTTGTACGAAGCGCAGCTTGAGGCGTATCGCGGTTCGGTCCCGTGGTCCTGGGTCTGGCCTGCGTTTGTGCTTGCACTGCTCGCCGGGTTCGCGGCCGGGCTATGGTGTCTGGATGCTTTCATACGCCGGCGTCACGGCGGGTTCAGGGTCTGGTGAGGAGCCCCCCGGACGGCCCGTTTATTTTTCGCCCGAAGCTCTGCCGCCTGCACGAGCCGGTAAGCGAGCATGACCGCGACAGCAAACCCGTAAGTCAACGCGGCTGACTCCTCGCCCCTGGTTTGCCAGTAGTAGTGCACGGCGCCGAGAATGGCGATCGGGTAGATCAACTGGTGCAGCCGCTTCCACTTCCTGCCCAGACGCCTCTGCATCGCGTTGGTCGATGTGATCGAGAGAGGGATCAGCGCCACGAGCGCCGCCATCCCGACGGTGATGTACGGCCGCTGTGTGATATCGACGCCGAGCGTGCCCCAGGCAAGGCGCAGATCCAGCAGCGCATACACGAAGAGGTGAAGCAGGAGGTAGAAGAAACTGAACTGACCGAGCATGCGCCGCAGACGGATCAGCCAGTTGAGCCCCGTAAGCCGGCGGACCGGGGTGACGGCGAGCGTAATGAGCAGAATGTTGAGCCCGGTCTTGCCCATGCCGTGGAGCAGTTCCTGGACCGGGTTCGGGCCGAGGCTCGTGGACGCGATGCCGAAGGCCCTGATCGCGGCCCAGGCGAGCGGCAGGAGGCACGCACAGAACACGATGACCTTGAGGATCCGGAGCTGCCGCTTGTTCATCGGCCGCTTATCCCTCGTCCAAGCGCGCGAGTGAGCCTGCGGGCGCGCACCACACGGTCGACGTCCATCTTGTCGCGCCGTCCTGGCGCCGCTCGAACGGGTGGTACACACTCTCTGTCCGGTCTGCCGCAAACGCAAGGGGAGTGG
>JAQAJI010000014.1:4854-36574 GCA_028278665.1 Candidatus Rariloculus versatilis | reverse complement strand
GGATGCGCGCGCGGAGCGTACATGGATGTATTAACCGCGTGTCTCAAGCGAGCGGTAGTGCGACTCCCCGCATCACTGCGCGGACCAGGAGCCTGCGCCACAGGAATTCGCGGCTGCAAATCCGCTCTCATCCGCCCCTTCGCCCGATCGATTTCGTGAAATATGGCTCGATATTCTCCTCAATCGATCGGGCGAAGGGACGGCGATAGCGAATTTTCGCTTGGGGCGAAACGCCTCGCCGAAGACGGCGATTCGCGACTTCCTGCGGCACAGGGTCCTAGTAGTTCCTGACCAGATCGAGCCCTGTGTACAGGTGCGCGACTTCCTCCGCATATCCGTTGAACATCAACGTGGGTATGCGGGGTGCGAACAACCCGCCGCCAAGCCTGCGTTCGGTTGCCTGGCTCCAGCGCGGATGATCGACGTTCGGGTTGACGTTCGAATAAAAACCGTACTCGTGCGGAGCCGACATGTTCCAACTGGTCCGCGGTTGCTGCGACGTGAAGTGAATCCTGACGATCGACTTGATGCTCTTGAAGCCGTATTTCCACGGAACGATGAGCCTGAGCGGAGCTCCGTTCTGGTTCGGCAGGACCTTGCCGTAGACGCCGACGGTCAGGAGCGCCAACGGATGCATGGCCTCTTCGATCGTCAGGCCTTCCCGATAGGGCCAGTCGAGCACGCGCGAGCGCAGTCCGGGCATCTGATCTCGATCGGCCAGCGTAAAGAACTGTACGTATCGGGCCTGGGAAGTCGGCTCGAAGCGCGTGAGCAGGTCGCCGAGCGGAAAGCCGACCCAGGGCACGATCATCGACCAGGCTTCCACGCAGCGCAGCCGGTATATGCGCTCCTGCAGCGTGTGTGGCGCGAGGATGTCCTCGAGCGTATAGGTCCCGGTTCTGCCGGCCTCCCCCGTGACGCTGACCGACCATGGGTCGGTGATTAGCGTGTGCGCGTTTCGTGCCGGGTCTTCCTTGCGTGTACCGAATTCGTAGTAGTTGTTGTAGCCGGAAATCTCTTCGAAGGAATTCGGTGTGTCGGTCAACGAGTCCGCCCAGCTTGCGAGGTTCGCGAACTCACCGCCAGGCGGCAGCACCGCACCATCGGCCTGGGTAGCGAGAGCCGGGAAGAGGCCCGCGGCGACCGCCGACTTGAGTATCTCGCGCCGGTTGAAGAAGACCTTTTCCGGTGTGATTTCGGAAGGTTTGATGCTGTTGTGTTTCATGCTCGTCTCGCAGTACCGTCGGGTTTCGTAGCGGTTTCTGGCCCGTGCGTCCTGCCGCAGTCCGCTACAATAGCTATTGCTAGAATACACAAACGATCCACGTTAGTGGAACTCTCGAGAAAACCACGCCAGGGGGGCGCTCATGAAGCTGATTTCCGCAGTAGTCAAGCCGTTTCGACTCGACGATGTACGAAACGCACTTGCAGAGGCCGGTGTCCAGGGGATGACGGTGACCGAGGTCAAGGGGTTCGGTCGCCAGCGCGGTCATACCGAGTTGTACCGTGGCGCCGAATATGTCGTCGACTTTCTTCCCAAGGTCAAGATCGAAGTGGCGATCAGCGACGATCTCGTCGAGCGCGCGATCGAAGCCATAGTCGACGCCGCCAAGACGGGCAAGGTCGGCGACGGGAAGATCTTCGTCACGAGCCTCGATGAAGTGTACAGAATCCGCACGGGCGAGACGGGCGATCAGGCCATATGAAAACTACGGGGGGGACTGCCTTGAGAATACCAAGCAAATTGTTGCGGGCCGGCCTCGGCGCCGCATTGTTGTGGCCCGCCGCCGCGTTCAGCCAGACGGCCGACACGGGCGACACGGCCTGGGTGCTGACTTCCACAGCGCTCGTGCTGTTCATGACTCTGCCGGGGCTCGCCTTGTTCTATGCGGGCCTCGTGCGCGTGCGAAATGTGCTCTCGGTCCTGATGCAGTGCTTTTCGATCGCCTGCGTGATGTCGGTGATCTGGATCGTCTGCGGCTACAGCCTCGCTTTCAGCGACCCGATGGTCAACGGGCTGCTCGGCGGACTTTCCAAATCCATGCTCGCCGGCGTCGGCTTCGACTCGGTTAGCGGCACCATTCCGGAAACCGTGTTCGTCATGTTCCAGATGACGTTCGCGATCATCACGCCGGCGCTCATCGTCGGCGCGTTCGCCGAGCGCATGCGCTTCTCTGCGATGCTGCTGTTCACGTCAATCTGGCTTCTCGTCGTCTACGTTCCGACGGCGCACTGGATCTGGGGCGGGGGCTGGCTTGCCGAGATGGGCTTCAGGGACTTTGCCGGCGGCGCCGTCGTCCACGTGACCGCGGGCGTTGCGGCGCTCGTTGCGGCGCTCGTGATGGGCAACCGGCAGGGTTTCCCGATGACGCCGATGCTGCCTCACAACCTGACGATGACCGTCACCGGCGCCTGCATGCTCTGGGTCGGGTGGTTCGGATTCAACGCCGGAAGCGCGGTGGCGGCGGACGGGGCCGCGGGCATGGCGATGCTCGTGACGCACACCAGCGCGGCCGTCGCGTCGCTGACCTGGATGGTGGCGGAGTGGATTCGCTATGGCAAGCCGAGCGTTCTCGGCATCGTGACCGGCATGGTCGCGGGTCTCGCGACGATCACACCCGCTTCGGGGTTCGTCGGTCCGCTCGGCGCGCTCGTGATCGGCTTCGCGGGCGGTCTGGGCTGCTTCCTCGCGACTCAGTTCATGAAGCGCAAGCTCGGCATCGACGATTCGCTGGACGTCTTCCCGGTGCACGGTGTCGGCGGCATGATCGGCCTGTTGCTGACGGCCGTGTTCTCGTCCGTGGCAAGCGGCGGTGTCGGGTTTGACGACGGCACGACCATGGCCAGTCTCCTTGGAGTGCAGGTTGTCGGGATCGTCGCGGTGTTCGTATGGTGCGCCGTCGCGAGCTTCGTGATTCTCAAGCTCGTCAATCTAGTCGTGCCGCTCAGGGTCTCGGAGGACGACGAGACTGAAGGTCTCGACCTCGTGCTGCACGAGGAGCGCGGCTACACGCTGTAGTCACGTCACGACGGGCGAATGAGAGCGGAATTGTAGCCGTGAATTCCTGCGGTGCAGGCTGCTAGGCCCGTTCCGGCTTATCCGGGGGGAGCTCGAGCTTGACCTCGAGCCCCCCGCCGGAGCGGTTGCGGGCGACTATTCGCCCGCCATGCAACTCGAGAACGCTTGCGGCGATCGCAAGTCCGATGCCCTGGCCGCCGCTTTGGTGGTCGCGACTCTCGTCGACCCGGTAGAACGGCTCGAAAATTCGTTCGAGATCGGGCTCCGGCACACCGGGCCCACGATCGGCCACGCGAATCTCGATTCGGCCGACGGCTTCTTGCAGGTTCACATCCACGGCCGCGTCCTGCGTCGAACCCGCGTGATTCAGCGCGTTTCGGATCACGTTCTCGATGGCGCGCGTTAGCTCGGTCCGGTTTCCCTGCAACTGCGGTACGGCCCGAGCTTCGTAACGTAGCTTCGCTTTCGGATACTCGAACCGCGCGTTTTCGACGATTTCGCTGACCAGTTCGTCTAGCGCAATGTGTTCTGTCTTTACGGCGGGCTGACTGCGCAACCTTGCGAGCGCCATCACTTCGCCGACGAGTTCGTCGAGCCGTTCCGTTTCGCGCTCGATGCGCAGCAGATCCGATTGTGAGGACTTGCTGGCCTTGCGTTCTGCGAGCGCAAGCGCCATGCGAATGCGCGCGAGCGGAGAGCGGAACTCGTGTGACACGTCGCGCAGCAGCGTTTCCTTGGCGGTAACGAGTTCCTGAATCCGTTCGGCCATGGTGTCGAAGTCGCGGGCCAGCGTACCGACTTCGTCCTTGCGCCGGGTGAACGGTTCGCCGACGCGGGTCTCCAGCGCCCCGGCCGCCAGAGCGCGGCTCGTATTCTGCAGCCGCATGATCGGTGAAGCCAGATAGCGGGCCAGCGGCATCGACGTCGCGAGTGCCGCGAGTACGACCAGGGCCAACACGGCCAACTGTGTGGCGGGCCAGGCCAGGATACCGAGAACGGTGATCCGGGTCCGAACGAACAGGAGCCGATACTCCTGACCATCCTCGGCGACGAGGCTCGGCGTAAATTGAATCGGCCGGACATTGACCGGACCGCGCGATCGGGAACCCGGTCGCGGGTCCGGACCGCGTGATCGGTTCCCTGGCCGCGGGTTGAGCAGTGGACCGAAGCGTGGCGGCAGTTCGCGGCCGAGCAAGTCGTTGCCATCCTCATCCACGATCATGAGCATGACGCCCGGAACGGGGAGCGAGTTTGCGTCCAGCCACGACTGCAAGCCTCCCAGGCCGCCTTCCTCGAGCGCATCGGCGGCTTGCTGAATTATCTCCTCGCGGTTCTCGATATTGCGCTGATCGAAGGCCTGACCCACGAGACTGAAACTCACGAACACGGCAACGACGAGCGTCACCGTCATCGCGATGCCGAATGCGATGAATATCTTCCAGAACAGGTTCATGCGGTCACTCTTGCGGCGGTGCGAGCACGTATCCGCTGCCGCGAATACTGCGAATCCTGAGTTCGGAGTCGCTGGCGTCGGCGATCTTCTTGCGGAGATTGCTGACGTGCGTGTCGAGACTGCGGTCGTCCGGCAGCAATTGCCGGCCAAGCGCCTCGCGCGTCAGCGTCTCGCGCGATACGACCTTGCCCGCGGAACTCATGAGCTTGTAGAGGACGATGAACTCCGCATTGGTGAGATTGAGCGGCGTGTCGCCGAGCCAGGCTTCGCGCCGCTGGAATTGCGCACGCAAGGGGCCAAGCTCGACATCGCCCGGATCGTCAGTCGGTTCAGCCGAAGAGCGGCGCAGAACCGCCTTGATGCGTGCGATGAGTTCGCGGGGATTGAACGGCTTCGGCAGATAGTCGTCGGCGCCCATCTCGAGACCGACGATCCGGTCGACGTCGTCGCCGCGTGCCGTCAACATCAGGATCGGTGTGCGCGAACCCGATTCGCGCAGCTGACTCAGCACCTCGAACCCGGACAGGCCCGGCAGCATCACGTCGAGAATGATCAGGTCGTAGTCGTTGCGCTCGGCGTCGCGAAGGCCCTGGGTGCCCGTGCGCGCAGCTGTAAGGCTGATCCCTTCGGCCGCAAGGTATTCGCCGAGCATTTCAGTAAGGCCCGCATCGTCGTCGATGATCAGTAGCTGATTTGTGGTCATGAGTCTTGTCCGCAGGGCCTAAGGTGCCACACGTTGGGCCGCGGCCGAAGCTTTCGGGCCGGAAGCGGCCCATGGCTTGAGAAAAATTCAGATGTCCGGGTCAATCTGCGATGCGGACAGCCGCACTGCCTGTGAAAGCCCCCGAGGAGCCTGCGCGGCAGGAATGCACGGCTGCAAGTCCGCTCTCGTGCGCGCCATCGAGAGGCCCGTGCGCCGAGCCCGGCTCAATCGACGTCGACGTAGTAGCGGAAGAAGTGGGTAAAGCGCACGTCATTCACCGCCATCGGTACGCCCTCGACCAGGCGGGGCCGGAAATGCGTCTCGCGCAAGCGGCGGTGGTACGCGGACTCGACGATTCCGGCCGGTTCGACCGCAACGACCCGCACGTCCCAGGCACGTCCTTCGGCGGAGAGATCGAACGCGAGTTCTATCGAGCCCCACGTCCAGGGGCGCGATCGCCTGTTGAGGTCCACGCGGGTCAGCGGAGGAAAGAAGTCGATCATCCGCGGGTTGGCGAACACCTGGTCAGGGTCGCCTTCGCCGGTAGCCTCCATAGCGGCATACGCCTGCTGGTAATAGTCGGCTGCCAGGACGAAGTCCTCATCGACGAGCGCCCAATCACCGAGTAGCGCAAGCGAAAGGCTTCGCTCGACGGTGACGGCGTCGGCGTTGGCCTGCAGAAACTCGTCGAGGCGGGTCTTGGCGTCGTCGTCGTCACCGAGGAGCAACTCGATGCCCGCCAGCCGCCGCAGCGTTGCCAGCAGCACGGGATCGTCGGGGGCGGCCCGGCTCTCCTGGATTTCGAGGATGCGTTCGTATTGCTCGCGCGCGCTCGTTCGCATTCGGGAGCTCGCGTAGTACTCGGCGAGGTGGTTGTGGTACGGAATTACCTGCGGGTCGTCGGCGCCGAACCGCCTGACGGCGTTGTCGAGCCGGTCGAGCTGCAGCTCACGTGCTGCGAGCGTATCGCCAAGTCCGAGATAGGCCAGCGTGACATCGTCGATCAGTGGCGTCTGTTCGACATTGAACAACCCCAGATGCCTCTGGTTGAGGTCGCGCGCATGCTCGAACACGGTAATGGCTTCACCGAACCGCCGTTCGTCGAGGTAGACCCGCCCGAGCGCCTGATACGGTTCGACCAGCGTAAGGGCAAGCGTCCCGTCGGCATCTTCGGACAGATCGATCGCTCGCAGGTAGTTGACCTCGGCGTCGGCGAACATGTCGAGTTCCGCTTGAATCCGGCCCAGTTGCATGAGGTCGGATCGGTAGGCGGGATCGGTCTCGTCCGTGACCGCCGCGACGATGTTCTCGGCCGACAGCAGCGCTGCCTGCAAGTCGCTGGCAGCGAGGAGCGTATCCCGGGCCGCACGCAGGGTGTCCAGTTCAGTGCGCGGCGCGGCAGGGTCCGTGAGCGCCGGGAGATCGGCTGCCGCGCGCGGCGCCTGCGGCAGCTCCCTGTCCTGCGCCGCAGCGCCCGTTGCCACGAGCGCCGCCAGGGCCAGCAGCACACGAACCCTGGCAGTCCGTGGCAGAAGTCCCGCGTCGCACCGAGACCGGCGAGGCGCCCGGCTGGCAAGGCGCGAGGAGGGAAAATATCGGGAATATTTGACCGACGAGCAACGCAGCCAGCCGGGATGCATCGTCGGTCGATCGGCCGTCTTCGGCCAGGCGTTTCGCCCCATGCAGCGGGACTTTTGCCACGGGCTGCTAGCCACTGTTTTCTCTGTCGATGGCCGTGGGCGCGTAGCGGAAGGTCACGCGCAGTGCCAGGTTGCGGCGTGCCACGATTTCCCCGTCGTCCATGTACGGACGGAATCTTGATTGGCGAACGTGCCGAGCCACTGCTTCGTCCTTGAGGTCCGGCGGTTCGGATTCGAGAATCGTGACATTTTCCGTATGGCCGAGTTCGTTGAGGTCGAATCTCACGAGCACGAAACCCCGCGGGGCGTCCGGAGCGGCGCTCAGGCCCCGTTGGCTCAACGGTTCCCTGAACACGTACTCGATGCCGCCGAACCATTCCCGGCGCAATGCGTCGCCGCCGTCCACATTGCCGAGAAGTTGCCAGGCCCGCCGATACGCTGCGCCGTCCGCGCCGACCCGGGAAAACGCGGTTCCCCAGTCACCGATGTCGACCAGTACCTGAGCGAGCGCAAGCTCATCGGGTTCGTCCTGGGTCTCCAGCAGTTCGAGTGCCGTCAGAAGCCCGTTAATTCCCTGGTTTACCGCGGCGCCCTGGTTTCGGAAGCTGTTGCCGGTCTCGCTGAGCGGCCGGACCATCAGAACGCTGCCGTCATCGTAATGGTCGCGAATGATTCGCATGGCGCGCTGGTACTGGTCGCGTTCCTCGGTGAAGCGGCGCCGGTCGCGCAACCAGCCCGCGTACTTGTAGATGGCGTCGAGCGTCTCCGCCGAATGGCGTTCGTGCTTGCGTTCAACGAGCATAAGCGCGGCGCGCTGTTGTGCGTCGGCCTGCTCGTACTCGTTCATGGACAGGAACGATTGCGTCATCCGATCCAGGATCTCGATCTGACCCTCGTCAAGCAGGCCGAACGCGCGCCGATTGATGGTGCGCGCCTCGTTGTATGCGGATACGGCGTTGAGGTACTGGCCGCCGTCCTGGTAGTTGTCGCCGAGGCCAAGCAACGGTGAAATCAGGGCTTCGGAGAATGCGCCGTCGATCTCGCGGATGATGATGGTCGCATCGAGATAGTGCTGTTCCGCCGCCGTGCGATCGTCGTTCGCGGCCTGCGCTTGCGCGAGCGCGACATGCGCGTTCGCGGATTCGGCGCTGATCTCGCCGAATTCTTCCTGAGTCAATGTCAGGAGCCGCTCCCCGACTGCCGCTGCGGCGTCGAAATCCTGCGCCTGGATGAGTCGCTCGAGCTCGATGCTTGCCTCGAAGCGCGTGACGATTTCGGCAGATCCGGACGCGTCGAATTGCGGCTGTTGCACTCCGGCAACGGGCACCGCATCCGCGTCGAGCACAGACTGGGGGTCCTGACCGTGAACGGCGGCGCCAAGCAATAGGGATAGCAGGACACCGCTCGTCGACCAGCGGCTTGCGCGGCGCCGATCAACCTCGAAAGTTGTCGGGCAAGGCGAGAACATCAACGGCATTCTAACGTAGTTCGAATCGCTGCGAGCGAATCCGACAGTGAGTGATCCTGTCCTGTGACGTATTGACCGGCGCTACGCGAGTCCGGTTCCCGGGCGCCAGACGCGCGGAGCCGGCCAGTCACAAATAATCGGGCTGCGCGCTTGTAGCGGCGTGGGCTGAGTCTATAATTGCGAAGCAGTCCCATGGCAATTCGAGAGCAGCGTCGCCAGTTCGGACTCGGTCGAAACCGGCCTCGTCGTCCCATCGCAAAGCGAGTCGACAGCACCGGCTTCGTCACGTCACCCGCCAACGCGCGCAAGCCCCCATTCGATGGATCCCACGAAAACTGACGGCACGGAGTACTTTCATCGGGTCGTCGATTGCCAATGGGCTTGCCCGGCGCATACCGACGTGCCCGAGTATATCCGGCTGATCGCACAGGGCCGGTTTACGGACGCGTACCTGCTCAATCGAGAGTCCAATGTTTTTCCGGGCATTCTCGGACGGGTCTGCGACCGGCCCTGCGAGCCGGCATGCCGCAGGAGCCGCGTCGAGGACAAGCCCGTCGCGATCTGCCGCCTGAAACGGGTCGCGTCGGACAATCGCGAAGATATCCGCGACCGCTTGCCGCAGGCGCCCGGGCGCAGCAACGGCAAGCGGATTGCGCTTGTTGGCGCCGGTTGTGCGTCGCTGGCGGTCGCAAACGATCTCATCCCGCTGGGCTACGAGTGCGTGATCTTCGAGGCGCTCGACAAGCCGGGCGGCCTGATGCGCACCAACATCCCGGCATTTCGCCTGCCTGCCACCGTGATCGTCGACATGGGCGTCGATCTCAGGCTGTCGCTACCCGTCGAGTGCATGAGCGCGCTGCTCGAGGACGATTTCGATGCCGTCTTCGTCGGCACCGGCGCACCGAAGGGCAAGGAACTTGAGCTGCCCGGCCGTTATGACAGCGACCGGATCCACATCGGTATCCAGTGGCTCGAATCGATCGCTTTCGGTCACGTGACGAGCATCGGGAAGCGGGTTCTGATCATCGGCGTCGGCAATACAGCGATGGATTGCTGCCGCAGTTCGCTCAGGCTCGGCGCGAAGAACGTCAGGGTCATGGCCCGCAAGCCGCGCGCCTTCTTCAAGGCATCCGATTGGGAACTGGAGGATGCCGAAGAAGAGCGGCGCAGGTAAGTCCTCGGCGACGACGGCAAGCTCGTCTGCTTGTCGTGCGATGTCCTGGAGGTCGATTTCGACGCCCGGGGGGCGATCGCAAGCAGCGGGGTCGTCGACGAAACCACGATACCCTGCGATGACGTCGTGCTTGCGATCGGCCAGGAGAACGCCTTTCCCTGGGTCGAGCGCGACATCGGCATCGAGTTCGACAATTGGAACGTACCGGTCGTCGACCCGACAACGTTCGAATCGACGCGCAAGGGCGTGTTTTTCGGCGGCGACGCGGCTTTCGGCCCGAAAAACATCATCTGGGCCGTGGAGCATGGTCACCAGGCGGCGATATCGATCCACAAGTACTGCCAGGGCGCAAACCTCAGCGATCGCCTGCCGCGCGGAGTCAACCTGACGACCGCGAAAATGGGTATCCACGAGTGGAGCTACAGCAACGACTACGACCCGGCAGGCCGGCGGATCATGCCGCACGTCGACCTCAAGAAGCGCTTCAGGAAACTGAACATCGAGGTCGAGCTCGGTTTCAGCGCCGAGGACGCCGCCACGGAAGTCGAACGCTGCCTGAATTGCGATCTGCAAACCGTTTTCTCGGCGGGTCTTTGCATCGAATGCGACGCATGCATCGACGTCTGCCCCGTGGACTGCCTGACGATCACGCCGAACGGCGATCAAAAGACCATCGAAGCGAACCTCAAGACCGCGCGCCTGGAGCCGGAGCAGGAGCTCTACGTGTCCGGCCCCCTGAAACACACCAACCGGGTCATGGTCAAGGATGAGAACCTCTGCGTGCATTGCGGGCTCTGCGCCGAACGCTGCCCGACCGGCGCCTGGGACATGCAGAAGTCGACGGTCGTCATTCCCTACGCCATTGATGAAGCCGAACGGGACGAGCAACTGTGCCGGGAAACGCGAAAAGCCGGATAAACGACTTCGTCGTCAAGCTTGCGAACGTCAACGGCACGGGTTCGGCGAGCGCCAACACGCTGCTCATGAAGGCCATATTCCGCATGGGCATACCGGTTACCGGCAAGAATTTCTTTCCGTCGAATATTCAGGGCCTGCCGACCTGGTACGAAATCCGGGTCAGCAGGAAGGGGTATCTCGCGCGCTCGGGCTCGGTCGACATCATGGTCGCCATGAACCAGGCGACCTACGCGCAGGATCTCGCCGAGGTCAGCCCGGGCGGTACATTGATTTACGACTCGACCTGGCCCAGGGAGAGCGTGATCGCAAGGCCCGACATCGCGGTCATCGGCATCCCGCTGGCGCGAATGTGCAACGAACGGTTCGCGAAGACGCGCGTTCGCATTCTCATGAAGAACATGGCCTATGTCGGTGCGCTTGCGGCCCTGATCGACATCGAACTGAAGGTCATCGAGAAACTCGTCAGGGAGACGTTCGCGAGCAAGCAGGCCCTAATCGAATCGAACATGGACGCGATCGCGCTCGGTTACGATTATGCGAAGAAGCATTTCGCCTGCCCGTTGCCGACGCGGCTCAAGCGGCTCGACAAGACCGCCGGACACATCATGATCGACGGCAACACTGCGGCGGCACTGGGCTGCGTCTACGCCGGCGCGACGGTGGGCGCCTGGTACCCGATTACGCCGTCAACGTCGCTGATGGACGCGTTTCGGGCTTTTTGCGAGGAATTCCGCAAGGATCCGAACACCGGGGAACGAAACTTCTGCGTCGTGCAGGCCGAAGACGAGCTCGCGGCGATCGGCGTCGTGCTCGGCGCGACCTGGAACGGCGCGAGGGCCTTTACCCCGACGAGCGGCCCGGGGATGTCGCTCATGAACGAGTTTCTCGGTTTCGCCTACTTTGCGGAGTTGCCGGCGGTCGTCTTCGACGTACAGCGGGTCGGGCCCTCGACCGGCATGCCGACGCGCACGCAGCAGGGCGACATACTTGCCGCGGCGCATGCGTCGCACGGCGACACTCGGCACGTGGTTCTGTTTCCCGGCGACCCGCGCGAGTGCTTCGAGTTGTCGGTCGCCGCGTTCGATCTCGCCGACCGGCTGCAGACGCCGGTGCTCGTGCTGTCGGATCTCGACATCGGCATGAACGACTGGATGTGCCGGGAGTTGGAATGGGATCCGGCTTACCGGCCCGATCGCGGCAAGGTCCTCAAGCCGAGGACGGTTGCACGCTTGCCGGGGCGGTTCAACCGTTACGTGGATCCCGACGGCGACGGCATCGCCCCCCGGACGATCCCCGGAGGTCATCCGAAGGGCTCCTATTTCGTGCGCGGCTCCGGACACAACCGGTTCGGCGAATATACCGAGGATTCCGACGAATACCTCGAAGTCGTCGACCGCTTGCGGAGAAAGTGGACGACCGCCGCGAAGCTCGTGCCCGATCCCGTGATCCGGCGCACGCGCAAGGCGGGCAATTGGGGCATCGTGTCGGTCGGTAGCTGCAATCCGGCAGTCAATGAAGCCATCGATCGACTCGCGGCGAAAGGCATCCACCTCAACTACTGCAGAGTCAGGGCCTTTCCATTCACGCGGAAGGTCGAACGCTTTCTCGATCAGCACGACTACGTATTCGTCGTGGAGCAGAACCGGGATGCGCAGCTCAAGAGCCTGCTGATGCTCGAGACGTCGTATCCTGCCGATCGCATGCACTCAATCCTGAGTTACGGGGGGTTGCCGATGGACTACCGCTGTGTCGTTGAGGCAATTGAGGAAGCGTATCTCGCGGGCGTAGCGGCATGACTTCCATCGTCAAGCCCAGGATCGTTCATCGCGGGCTGAGCCGTAACCGGCTGGGGCTCACGATTCGCGACTACGAGGGCGGGATGTCGACGCTGTGCGCAGGCTGCGGCCACGACTCCGTCACGGCAGCGATCATTCAGGCGCTGTTCGAGCTCGCGGTGCCCCCGCATCGCGTGGCGAAGATGAGCGGCATCGGCTGTTCCTCGAAGACGCCGGCGTATTTTCTCGGCGCGTCGCATAGCTTCAACGCCGTGCACGGGCGCATGCCGTGCATCGCGACGGGCGCCGCCGCGGCCAACCGGGAGCTCTATCTTCTCGGCGTCTCCGGCGACGGCGACTCGTTGTCGATCGGACTCGGGCAGTTTGCGCATGCGGTGCGGCGCAACCTCGACATGCTCTACATCATCGAGAACAACGGCGTCTACGGACTGACCAAGGGACAGTTCTCGGCCTCGGCCGATATCGGCACGGCCGCCAAGCGCGGGGAGGTCAACGAGCAGCCGCCGATCGATCCCGTTCAGTTGACGATGGCGCTTGGCGGAACGTTCGTCGCACGCAGTTTCTCCGGTGACAAGGACCAGCTCGTGCCGCTCATCAAGGCCGGCATGCGCCATGAGGGCTTCGCCGTGATCGACGTCTTGTCGCCGTGCGTGACTTTCAACGACCACGAAGCGTCGACCAAGAGTTACGCATATACCAGGGAGCATTCTCACGAAGTCATGCATGCCGACTTCGTTCCGCCGATGCCGGGCATCACCGTGTCATACGACGAAGGCGAGGTCGTGCCGATCACGATGCACGACGGCAGCCGGCTGCTCTTGCGCAAGGTCAGCGACGACTATGATCCTCACAGTCGCGGGGCGGCGATCGAATACATACGCACGCAGCAGCGAAAAGGCGAAGTGGTGACGGGGCTACTGTTCGTCGACGAAAGCCGGCCCGACATGCACGGCATCAATGCAACTACGGGCATGCCGCTCAACGAACTCGCGTTCCGGGGACTTTGTCCCGGCAAGCGGCGTCTGGCGTCGCTGCAGCGCCGCTATCGTTGACCGACGCCGCTGGGGCCGCCGCGCTGGCAGCCCGTGGCGGAACCCGGCGCCGCGCCGTCGCGTTGCCGGGCTGTAATCGATTGGGAAATGACCCTGAGTGCGGCAATATCGAGTTTTCGCGGCCGTGCATTCCCGCGTACTGACTCCGGGCTGAAGTGACACAAGCGACGATGTACGACGACCCGGAAGTCTGGATTGAGGTCGTTACCGGGGCAAGCGGGCGCGCCTGTGCGGAGCTTTCGCTCGTGCTCGAGACACAGGGCGTGGAACATCAGCGGATACAGACGGCCACAGGCTGGTCGATCAGCGTGCGTGCACAAGATGCCGCGCGCGCCTACACCGAAATCGCGGACTACCGGAACGAGAATGCCCGCCCGCGCGGCGCCAAACCCCCGCCGGAGACACTCGGCAACGGCTGGAGCGCAGTCGCCGTTTACCTGGTCGTGCTGCTGCTCGTGGCGGTCTGGGTCAGACAGTTCACGTTCGGCATCGACTGGCTTGCCGCCGGCCGCATCGAAGCGGGCAGCATGGTCGGCGGGGAATGGTGGCGCGCCGTGACGGCGCTCACGATCCATCGCGATGCGGACCATCTGCTCGGCAATATCGCGTTCGGCAGCTTCTTTGCCTACTTTGTGTGCCGTTACCTCGGCGACGGGCTCGGCGGGCTTGCAATCGTGGCCTCCGGTGCGCTCGGCAACATCCTGAACGCGCTCATCCAGTCTGCCGATCACCGCGCTATCGGCGCATCGACTGCCGTATTTGCGGCACTTGCGTTGCTGACGGCCAACACCTGGAAACGGGGCTTCTGGAAGAACACCCCGCTCAAGACGCGTATCGCGCCGCTCGTTGCCGGGCTTGCACTGCTCGCCTACACGGGCGCGGGCGGCGAGAACACCGACATCGGCGCGCATCTGTTCGGATTCGTGGCCGGTTTCGGTACCGGTCTCGTACTTGCGCGCTACCCTGTGCCACGCGACCGTTTGACGCAAAGGGCCGCCGGCTTTACCGCCTGCGCGCTGCTGGTTCTGGCCTGGACCTGGGGGATCGCGGCCTGGTATTGACCGCTTGCGGCGCCCACCCCGCGCCCTCGCCGATCGCTGTCGCCAACGCCCGCCCGCGGTCTCCCGGCGTCGGCCGCGGTCGCTTGCGCTCAATCGAGGACGCTTGCGATCAGCTCCAGAAAGTCACTCTCGCCGCTTACAGCTTCGGCCAGCCGCGCATCGACCGTGTAACCGTACCTTGCCGCGAACGCTTCGTAGCGGGGCCGGCGATGGGCGATCAGCGCAGGCAATACCCAGCGCACGAAGTCATCCGGGACGATTTCGTCCGTCGAAGCAAGGCGATTCTCGTCGAGGTAGTGTCGGAGCTTGTCGTCGAGAAAGGCTTCCTGGTAGTACATCGGCTTCGGCTCGTCGATGCCGCGCTGCACGATCGTTTGCACGAGGCGCTCGTCCGGTTCGAGGTAGACGATCAGCGTGTGCTCGCAGAGCAGTTCGTAGGTTCGGTCATCTTCGAGTTCAACGACGCTGCCTCCGGCATCGTTGATGAAGTGATCGTAGCCGTAGATCGTGTGAGCCTTCTCTATGAACTCGACAACGTCCCGCATCGCGCCGATTTCCGCGTCCCTGTGCAGGCGCTGGCGTTTCTTGAATTCCTCGACCGGTAGTCCGCCGAGTTCGGCGCGGCCGATCTTGCCGAGAAACGTCGCGATGGGGTCGAGGTTATGAACCGTTATGTTGCTCGCGATATAGATCGAGTCGCTTCTGAGCAGATCGCGGAGAAAGCCGACCTGCATCGCCTGGCGCTTGATGTTGTCGAGGATCGGTTCGCCGAGGTACTTGGTGCCGATGCGATAGTCGCCGGAGTAGTGAAACCACTTTGACTGTGGCAGCTTGTAGGCCAGCGTCGTCTTGCCGACGCCCGACATGCCCAATAGCGTAATGGCCTTGTGCGGCCAGCGCAGGAACTCGTTTCGCGTCATTCGCACGGCATCGACCACGGACTCGGGACGCGGCGATTATAAGGCCGTTTCGACCGGGGGCACGGCACGTCTCCGGGGCACGGCATCCTGCTGCGGTACGGTACGCCGCCGTGGCACCGGCCGCGAAACTGCTGGCGGCGACGGTCGCGGCCCCGCGCCGCCAGCCCGCGGCATGACTTCGCGTCGCAGTGAATTCCGCGGGCGCACGGCCGGCAAGGCGCGAGGACCGGGAATGGTGGGCTTGCGCCAGGGGCTGCCAGAGTGTCGTCAGGTTCCCGGTGTCCTGGCGTGAAAATGGCGGCATACTGTCAATGCGCCATGAGTCCCGTTGGAGAGGACTGCCCACACGACCGATGAACGACACGAGCTTTCATCCGGCAGTCGAGCGCTGGTTCAGCAGCGAGTTTGACGTGCCTACAGCCGTGCAGGTCGACGCCTGGCGTGCGATCGCATCCGGGTCGCACACGGTGATCAGCGCTCCGACCGGTTCGGGCAAGACGCTCGCGGGGTTTCTCGCCGTTATCGATGCACTCGTCAGGCAGGCTCTCGACGGCGGATTGCCGGACGAGACTCGAATTCTTTACGTGTCGCCGCTCAAGGCGCTCTCGAACGACATTCAGAAGAACCTGCAGCAACCGCTCGAGGGCATCCGGCGCGAGCTGATCGAGCTGGCGCTCCCGGACGCGCCGATCCGGGCCTGGGTGCGCACCGGCGACACGCCCCAGAGCGAGCGCGCGAAGATGCGTCGCCAGCCGCCGCACATTCTGGTCACGACGCCGGAGTCGCTGTATATCCTGCTGACCTCCGAATCCGGGCGCCGCATGCTCGGCCCGGTCAGGACCGTCATCGTCGACGAGATCCACGCGGTAGCCGGCAACAAGCGCGGCGCCCACCTCGCACTTTCGCTCGAGCGCCT
This sequence comes from Candidatus Rariloculus versatilis, assembly GCA_028278665.1. Lineage (GTDB taxonomy): Bacteria > Pseudomonadota > Gammaproteobacteria > Steroidobacterales > Rariloculaceae > Rariloculus > Rariloculus versatilis. Next base: position 20,454 of record JAQAJI010000014.1, on the reverse strand, counting down.
CGCCGCGCTCGCCGGCGAGCCGCCCACGCGGGTCGGAATTTCGGCCACGACCCGGCCGATCGCGAAGATCGCCGAGTATCTGACCGGCAGCCCTGACATACCGTGCACGATCATCGACGCCGGTCACGTACGCGAACGGGACATCGCGCTCGAACTGCCGCGCTCGCGGCTCGAGGCGATCATGTCGAACGAGGTCTGGACGGAGGTCTACGACCGGCTTGCGGAATTGATCGCGGGACACGGCACGACGCTCGTATTCGTCAATACGCGCAGGCTCGCCGAGCGCGCGGCACGCCACCTGGCGGAGCGACTCGGTGAGGATGCCGTGACGTCGCACCATGGCAGCCTCGCGAAGGAACACCGGCTGCGTGCCGAACAGCGGCTCAAGCAGAACGACATCAAGGCGATCGTCGCCACTTCCTCGCTCGAACTCGGGATCGACATCGGCGACGTCGATCTCGTCTGCCAGCTCGGTTCGCCGCGGTCGATCGCGGCGCTGCTGCAGCGCGTGGGCCGTTCCGGCCACGGCCCGGCGGCCTTGCCGAAGGGCCGCCTGTTTCCGCTCTCCAGGGACGAACTCGTCGAGTGCGCGGCGCTGCTTGCAAGCGCCGAGCGCGGCGAGCTCGACGCGATCCGGGTGTGCGGCGCGGCGCTCGATGTGCTCGCGCAGCAGATCGTCGCGGAGGTCTCCATGCGCGAGTGGAGCGTCGAGGATCTCCTTGCGCTCGTGCGCAGGACGACGGCGTATCGTGACCTCGAGCCGGACACATTCACCGCCGTGGTCCGAATGCTCGCCGACGGCTTCAGCACGCAGCGCGGCCGGCGCGGCGCGCAGCTCTTCTTCGACCGCGTGAACGGCACGCTCCGGGGTCGTCGCGGCGCCCGCCTGACCGCGATCACCAACGGCGGCACGATACCCGATCAGTTCGACTACGACGTCGTGCTGTTGCCGAACGAGATTCCCGTCGGGAGCCTGAATGAGGACTTCGCCTTCGAGAGTCTGCCGGGCGACATTTTTCAGCTCGGCAGCACGTCGTACCGAATCCTCAGGGTCAGGACGGGCAAGGTCTTCGTCGAGGACGCGAAGGGGCAGCCGCCGAACATCCCGTTCTGGTTTGGCGAAGCGCCCGGCCGCAGCGACGAGCTTTCGCAGGCCGTGTCGGCGCTGCGCGAGCGCGTGGATCGCGAGCTCGCGGCCCGCAGTGGCGCCGAAGTCGCGTCGCTGCTCGCAACGGAGTTCGGGTTGAGTGCGCGGGCGGCCGAACAGCTCGTCGACTACCTGGCGGCCGCACGCGCCGCGCTCGGGCTCTTGCCGACGACCGGCCGGATCGTCTTCGAGCGGTTCTTCGATGAAGCCGGCGACACGCATCTCGTCATTCATTCGCCGCTTGGATCCAGGCTCAATCGTGCCTGGGGACTGGCGCTGCGCAAGCGTTTCTGCCGCAGGTTCAACTTCGAGCTGCAGGCCGCGGCACTCGACGATTCGATCGTGCTCTCGCTCGGCGCCGTGCACAGCTTCGCGCTCCCCGAGGTGGCGAGCTACCTGAACAGCGGCACCGTCCGCGAGGTGTTGACCCAGGCGGTCATCGGCGCGCCGATTTTCCCGACCTGGTGGCGCTGGAATGCGACGACCGCGCTCGCGGTGAGGCGGTTTCGCAACGGCAAGCGGACGCCGCCCCAGTTTCAGCGCATCGATTCGGAGGATCTGCTCGCGACGGTGTTCCCCGAACAGCTTGCCTGTGCGGAGAACTTGCCGGGCGGAGACATCGCGATCCCGGATCATCCCCTGGTCACGCAGACGTTCGCCGACTGTCTGATGAACGCAATGGACATCGAGGGACTTGAGCGATTGCTCTCGCGGGTCGAGTCCGACGATGTCGAAATCGTCTGCCGCGATCTGGCGGCCCCGTCGCCGTTGGCACAGGAAATTCTCGGCGCGAGACGCTACGCATTTCTTGACGACGCACCGGCCGAAGAGCGCCGCACGCTCGCCGTTCAGTCGCGGCGCTACATGACGGTGGACGAAGCGTCGGAACTCGGCCGCCTCGATCCGGCGGCGATCGCGCGTGTCCGCGCCGAGGCGTGGCCGGAAGTCCGCAGCGCCGACGAGCTCGACGACGCGCTCGCCGTGCTCGGGTTCGTGACCGAGCAGGAGGGTGAGGGCGCCGCCGGCTGGCCGGCCTGGTTCGAGCATCTGCGAGGCGACGGCCGGGCGACCGTGTTCGCGACAGCAGCCGGCGAGAGACTCTGGGTCGCTGCTGAACGGCTCGCGGAAGTCGCGTTGGTATTTCCATCGGGTCGTACCGGCCCGCAAGCCCGAGCACTGCCGAGCGACATCGGCGATCGCGATACGGCGCTGCGCGAACTCGTACGCAGCCGCCTGGAAGGGCTCGGTCCGGTCACGGCGGAGATCCTCGCGCGATCCTTCGGGCTGTCCGCGAGCGAGATCGCCGCACCGCTCGCTGCGCTCGAGCAGCAGGGCGCGATCATGCGCGGCGCGTTCAGCACCGCCGGAATCGTGGAATGGTGCGAGCGGCGCCTGCTTGCGCGCATTCACCGTTACACGCTCAAGCGCCTGCGCAGCGAGATCGAAGCGGTTTCGCTCGCCGACTACCAGCGCTTCCTGTTTCACTGGCAGGGATTGGCGGCCGAACGCCGCGAGGGCCGGGAAGCCTTGCGAGCGGTTCTCGGCGAGTTGCAGGGGCTGGCTTTGCCCGCAGCCGTCTGGGAGCGCGAGGTGCTGCCTGCGCGGGTCGAGGGCTACGGGACCGATCTCATGGACGAGCTCTCGGCTTCCGGCGAAGTCGTCTGGTGGTGCCCGCGAACCGGCGCGGCGGCCGGGGGGGGGCGGTCCGGCACCGTGGCGGCGTCGCCGATCGCGATCGTGCCGCGCCCTGAGCTCAAGCATTGGCGTGAACTCGCCGAGCTTCGGAACGCCGCCGACATGCCGCCGGCGGTGTCTGCGCGGGCCGAACGCGTGCTCGCCGCGCTCCGCTCGCGAGGTGCGTTGTTTTTCATCGAGCTCGTGCAGCATTCGGGCCTGCTGCGGGTCGAGGTCGAGAACGCGCTCGGCGAACTCGTCGCCAACGGTCTCGTCACCGCCGACGCGTTCAACGGGCTCAGAGCGCTCATCACCCCGCAGCGCCGCCGGCAAGGTTTCCGCGGCCGGTCGCGGGCGCGTGGCCGCTCGGTCAGTTTCGATGGCGCCGGTCGCTGGGTGGTGCTCGAGTCGGCGGCGCACGCGGGCGGGGACCTCAGCGCCGCGCGTGAGGAGCGCGTCAACATCCAGGTGCCTGCGACGCATCGAAGGATGCCCGCGCCCCGCAACCCGGCAGCGACGGCCGAGATCGTCGAGACAGCAGCGCGGGCACTGCTGCGCCGTTACGGCGTGGTGGCACGCGCCGTGCTCGCACGCGAGGCGCTGGCGCCATCCTGGCGGGAACTCGTGACGGTCTACCGTCGCTGGGAAGCGCGCGGCGAGCTGCGCGGCGGCCGCTTCGTGGATGTTCTCGGCGGCGAGCAGTTCGCACTCAGTGAAGCCGTCGAATCGCTAAGGCGCGTCCGCCGCAGCGACCGCGGCGAGGAGTGGGTGGTGATCTCAGCCGCCGATCCGCTGAACCTGGCCGGTGTGATCGGCGGCGATAAACGCGTGCCGGCCGTCGCTGCGCACCGCCTGGCCTATCGGCGCGGCGTGCCGGTCGCGGCGCGTCAGGCTGCAGGCATCGACTGGCTGGTCGAGCTTGCCGGCGACGAACGACGGCAGGCCCGCAATCTGCTCGAACGACCCTCGGGCCGAAGCCGGGATCGGTTTCCGTTTACGGCACGACGCCGGCGCTGAGGGCATCGTCTGCGTTGATCGGCATATCTGTCGGCGCGCCGGCCGCCGTTCCGCCGAAGCAGGCAAGCGTACCCGCTCGGTCAGGCTGTGTTGCAACTCGTCTTGCCTAGCAGCCCGTGGCAAAAGCCCCGCTGCGTTCGACCGGCGATGCATCCCGCCTGAGCTGCGTTGCTTATTCTCGCTCCTCGCGCCTTGTCAGGCGGGCGCCTCGCCGGTCTCGGCGCGACGCGGGGTTCTGCCACGGGCTGCTAGAAATCGAAGGTTGCCTTCGCGTAGAGCAGGCGGCCGCGCGGATCGTGAACCTTGGAGTCGTAGCCGCCGTTCGTGGAGACATAGGGCGGGTCTTCGGCGAACAGGTTGATCGCTCCGACCGTGATCGTCGGCCAGACTTCACGGTCAAAACGGAAACTGTACTGGGCGTCAACGGTGACAAAACTTTCGATCGGGCGAAACGCTTCGGGACCCTGACGCGCTGCGATCTGATCGTTGTCGTAGCCGTCGACATAGCGCAGGAACACGTTGGCGCCGTGATTGCCGCGTTGCCAGGCGACGAAGGCGTTCGCCCGCAGTTCGGGCGTGGAAGTCGCGAAGTTCGCGAAATTGCGGCGGCCGAGGCCGTCGATACTGCCCGCCTGGGGATCGATGAGGTCGTAGCTTGAGATCAGGGTCGCGTCGGCGCCGACCGCGAAGGTGCTGCCAGCGGCGGTCTCGGGCTCGTACACGAGCGAGACATCGAAACCGTCGGTCTCCAGGGACGAAGCGTTCGCGTAGTGCGAATTGACGCGCAGCAGCAGGCCGGTCGCCGGGTCGCGAAGCACCTGACTCTGCGCCGCGGGATCGCCGGCGGCCGCGGCGTTCAAAATGACCTGCGCGTTCTGCTGGATGATGACCTGGCCGTAGTCGAAGAGCCAGTAGTCGATGCCGAGTTCGACGCTATCGGTGATGGACCAGCTCAGACCCAGGTTCGCGACATCGGATTCGGCGGGCCTGAGCGGCCGGCCGCTCGGGTCGGGCTGCGAACGGAGGGGGAAGAATTGCGGCGCACCGACATTGGGGTCGATGAGTTCCTGCAGCGTGGTCTGCACGCCGAATGCCTGGTAGACGGACGGCGCGCGGAACGCCGTGCCCAGCGAGCCGCGCAGCGAGAGCACGGCATTGGGCCGCCAGAGAAAACTGAGCTTCGGATCGGTCGAATCCACGCCGCCACCGTAGTCCTCGTAGCGTCCGGCGACCTGAAGTTCGAGTGTTTCGGTGAGTGGCAAGGAAAGCTCGACGAAGACGGCGCCGATGTCGCGGCCGCCCGAAAAATCCGGATTGCCGACGACAAAGAGGAAGTTGTTGCGGTTGGAATTCTCGTCGTAGTCGTAGCTTAGTTGCTCGTCACGCAGTTGCGCGCCCACCGCTATGGCGGCCGCACCGCCGGCAAGCTCGCCGAATTGACCGGTCACGAAGCCATCGAGCGTCGCCAGTTCGTTCGTGGCATCGAAACTGAAGTCGCCAAGCAGGTAGTCGAACATCGCCGCGGAGTTGCGCGTTCCTGTCCCGGTAAGCGCGCTGCCGAATGGGTTGAAAAATTCGCAATCGCCGGCGCCCGGCATCGCGCTCTGCGGGTCGCAGCCGAGTCCGCCGTAGCCGCGTATGGCGAGGTCGAAGCGGTCGACCAGCGTGTCCTTCGTCGCCAGGAAGTAGTCGTTCTGACTGATCGTGAGACTGACTTCGAAATCCCAGTTCGCGTTGATCGCGCTGGTCACGCTTGCCGCGAGACGCCAGGTATCGGACTCGTGGATGCTCGGCACGGCTTCGCCGCCGGCGCCGACGATCCGGCCGATGAAATTGACGTCGCTGCCGTAGGGGTTGTCGGGGTGCACCGCGGAAACTGTCGGGAAGGCCGCGAACGGAAACGACGGCGAATTGTTGCGTTCGGCCCTGTTGCTTGCGACGTGCAGTTCGACCCGCGAACTCGTGCGGTCGCTATGGTCGTGCACGAGTTCGACGAAGCCCGACGCGCGATCCTCCTCGGGCACGAGAGAAAAGTATTCCCCGAAGTCGAACTGGCACAAGCCGATCGGAATGGCGCCGCTCGGGCTCGGTATGGAACCGGCGATACCGGGAATCACCTTCGGGTCCTGTGCGGCGATAGTCGTGCAATCGGGATCGGCAAACACCGGAAGCTGGGCGCCCGGCACGGGCGGCAGGCCGAGTTGCGGTTCGAGCGCGTCGGCAACCCCGTTGCGGTTGCTGTCGAACGCGGCAGTCCAGACGGTCGCGTAAGCTGGATTGGCCGGCAGCGACGAAACCAGGAAGGAGCCCGGATGGCCGGCCTGGCTCAGATCGTCGGTGCGCGCCGAAAGCCTGCGGTGGCGCGTGCTCAGCGGCGTGCGGTCGAGCACGCTGAACGCGAACAGAAAACTCGTCGCATCGAGATCGATGCCATAAAGGCCGCTGAGCTGAACGTCTTCCTGCGGATGGTCGTCGACGGCTTGCAACTCCACGGCGAGTTCGAAGCCGTCGAAACCGCTGCGCGTGATGAAATTCACGACGCCGGCGACGGCTTCGGAGCCATAGAGCGCCGCCGCGCCGTCCTTGAGTAGCTCGATCCGGTCGAACGCGATCATCGGCGGCAGCGACGACGTGTCGACGAAGCTCTCGCCCCGATCCGTAGACACCGCGCTATGGGTCTGGCGGCGGCCGTTGAGCAGCACGAGCGTCGAGTCAAGCCCCAGTCCGCGAAGATTGATGTTGCTCGTGCCGGTGCTTGTGTTCTGCGTGAACGCGTCGGGATTGTTCTGGGACCCCGTGTTGATGGTGAGGTCCTCGATCAGGTCGCCGATCTCGTTGACACCGAGTGCGGCGAGATCGTCGCGACCGATCGTGATGAGAGGCGACGGCGTATCGAACTGCGACTGGCGCCGGATGTAGGTTCCGGTAACGACGACTTCCTCGAGTACGGAGCCTGCACCCTGCTGGGCGTATGCCGGACCTGCCGTCGAACCTAGCGTGGCCGCCAAGGCAGTTGCGATCGCAAGACGAACGGCGCTCGCGTGCCGTGCTCCGCGGTATGAAGCCGGCGAAATGCATTGGCGCACGATCGCGGCCCGGCGGATCATTGCACGATCTCCGTGTTGCGAACCGGTATCGTCGTGCCGTTGCTCAGGGCGAAGAACACCGTCTGTGCCTGCATCTCCTCGGTTACGGCCCGATCGATGAGCGGGTTCAATATGGACGAGTGGCCGCCGGCGGTGAATCTGACGATCCCGCGGACGCCGGCCGCGTCGACCGCGGTTTCGCTGACGTCGCGCAAGCCCATGACCTGTGCGAGATTGTCGGTCAAGGAGGCCGGCACCGCCATGTCCGAAAGTACCTCGATCACGTGGATCGGATGCTTGACCGCCGCCGCGGCGCCGTAATTGATCGGGTCGACCGGATCCAGAATGGTCTGCAGGTCGCGCGCGAAGTTGTCGAAACCGAGCGTGCCGAACGCGAGCCCCTGTGCTTCGATCGCCCGGCGGATCGGCAGCCCGAAGTCGACGGCGGCCGGATCGTAGAGGAATTGCGTGTACGGTCCGCCCGGACTCGCCAGCGTTGCCGTGCGAATATCGGCGTTTACGGCGACGAAAGCCGTGGCGAAGATGCTGCCGAGCGACACGGCAACGAAGTGGATGCGGTTGCCGTCCATGTCGCCGGCGCCATCGGCGTCGAGGTCGAGCCGGGGCAGCGAGCGCACGAGCTGGATCAGATCGGCGACTGCCTGCCTGCCGTTGTCCCTGGCGTTCAGGGGGTTCGTGAGGTTGAGGATCTGCCAGCCGTCGTCGATCACGCCGTCCGGCCGGTAGTCGCCGAGTTGGCCGACGTTGTCGAGCCCGAAGTGCCGCTCCATCGTCCCCAACGGATTGCCGGTCGCGTTGTAGAAGGGATTGTTGATGTCCGTGACGCCATGCAGCGGAAGGTCGATCGCGACAACCGCGAATCCTGCCAGGGCGAACGCGTCGGCCATTGCGAGCATGGTCGTTCTGTTGACGGTGATGCCGTGCTGCAGCACCACAACGGGCCAGCCGCCGTCCGGTTTCGTCATTTGGCTTCGCGCATTCGGAAGCGTCGCGAGCAGCGGGATTCTGAGTGGCTGCCCCAGTGGCAGGGGCGCAGGATCGCCTGCAGCTGGCGGCGGAACGATCCAGACAGCGTCGAGCGGGGCCTGCTGACTTCCGTAGTAGGAAATCTCGACGAAGCCGGCGTAGATGTCCGCGAGCCCGGGCAAGCCCAGGCCGAGGTCGCCCGTGTCGCTACCCGTTGCCACGGCGCCGATGGCGCGCGGGACCGTGGCGGCGTCAAGCCGCTCGAGAAGGTCGCTCGTAGACTGTGTGGATACGCTCCAGGCGCTGACGATGGCGCCGCCGGGCAAGCCGAAGCGCGCCGCGGCGTCGAGCAACGGTCCGACCGCCGGCAGCAGGGCGTCGAGCCCCGGGTTGCCGGTCATGACGCCGGCAAGATGCGCGTCCCGCACGAGGCCGAAAACCGTGTCGGCGGCCGCTGCAACGCCGGCCATGCTCCGGATGCCGCTCGTGAGAATGAATGCGTAGCTGGTCGCCGGCTGCAACGGCCGCAACGGCGTGATTTCGACGATGGCGCCGGCCGTGCCGGCCGCGCTCGAGAGCCCCAGTTTGTAGTCGACGCCGGGAACCAGCGGCACGCCGTTGGTCGCATCCAGAACGAAAACGGATTCCCGGCCGCTCGGCGCGGCGAGCGGATTGAACGGCACGAGCGTCGCGGGATCGACCGCTGCGTTGAACGGCGCGGAGATCGTCGCCGTCGTCGAGAACCCGTCGAGCGTGTTCAGAGCCCGGGCCAGTGGGCTGGTGAACTTGAGCGGAACGCTCAGCGTCTGCCCCGGCAGGTTGTAGATGTCGTTCGGATACGGGCCGATATCGATCGGCGGAGCGTACTGGGCGACGAATCCGTCGCCTGCGGGCGCCTGCGCGGGCTGGAAATCGACCGGTTCCGGACCCGTCGAAGTGCCGCTCTCGCAACCGGCAGCGAGAGCCAGCGAGACCAGCATCAAAACGGCGAGAACGTCTTTCGTCATCGTCAGCATCCAGGGCCTGACCCGCCATGCTAATGCATGTCTGCGAGCGCCGCGAGGAGTGACTGCAACGCCACCCGGGTGCGCTCCGGAATCGTCGTTGCACACCCCGAAAAAGCAAGAGCCTCCGAAGAGGCCCTGCGCCCTGCGGTCGAAACCGCAAGGGGAGTCGGGGGCAATGTATGGTGCAGGACCACGAAGGTCAACCCGCATGGCGATCCCTGCATGCCAATCCCCGGAGCCGGTCAGTTATGATTGCGGGGATCATGCCTGACCACTTCTGCAAGCATTTGACGAACTGTTACGTGCGAGCCATGTGGATGGCCCTGTTTCGGAATTGCGCAGCCTGGCGAGGCTGATGGGCGCCCGGGACTTCATGGCGCTCCGGCCGACGAGGCAGGCAGGTGCTTCGTGTGCGTTGGCGAAGCTGGTGGCCACCCAGGGACGTCCTGGCGCTCGCGGTAGTTGACCGTCGCTCTGTGCTCTCTCACATGGACATTCCAGTGCCGGAACACCACAGCAAGTCGCGCTTCACCAGCCCCGTTTTCTGGGCCGCGCTGAGCGTCATCTCGGTCGGCTCAGCGATCTTTGCCTTCGCCAACTTCGACCGGGCGTTCTCGGTCGTGGATCTCGAGTTGCGCATGGATCGCGTGACCGCTCTGAGCGAGGCAAGGCGGCTTGCGGAGGACTTCGATTGGGGACCGGAGGGGTTTCGCCAGGCGGCGAGTTTCCGCGTCGACGATCGTTCACGCAGCTTCGTCGAGCTGGAGGGCGGGGGCCGGGAGGCCTTCGCCGCCCTGATCGACGAAGGTCCGTACTTCCCGTACCTGTGGGTCGTGCGCCATTTCCGCGAAAGCGAGGCACGCGAACTGGAGGTCCGTTTCCTCCCTGACGGGACGCCATACGGCTTTCGCGAGCGGCTCCCGGAAGATGCGCCGGGCGCCGCGCTCGACGCCGATGCGGCACGGGCGATCGCCGAGGGTGGCACAGGCGCGCCCTGGAACGTGGACCTTGCGGCATACGAGCTGGTCGAGTCGTCGCGCGCGGAGCAGCCGGGCGGACGCGTAGATCACACGTTCGTCTATGAGCACGGCGATCGCCAGGCTGGCGAGGGCCGCTTCCGCCTGAGTCTCGTCGTCAGCGGGGACCGCCCGACCGCGCTCACGCATTTCGTGCAGATTCCGGAGGGATTCGACCGCCGCTATGAAGAAATGCGCTCGGCCAACAATGGCATCGCGAGCGGGGCGACGCTTGCGATGGCCCTGCTCTACGGCGGCGGTGCGATCGTGGGACTGTTCGTATTGCTCAGGCAACGCTGGGTGTTGTGGCGCATGCCGCTCGTCTTCGGGGTGAGCATTGCCGTCCTTCAGGCACTGGCCGGGTTCAACAGTTGGCCGCTGATCTGGATGAACTACAACACCTCCGTATCGGAGTCGAATTTCGCGATTCAGCAAATCGTGACGCTCATCGGTTCCACGACGCTGCTCGCAGTGCTCTTCACGCTGTCGTTCATGGCTGCCGAGACCCTGTCGCGGCGGGCTTTTCCGCACCACGCGCAGTTGTGGCAATGCTGGTCGCGCGACGGCGCCCGCTCCTGGCCGATCGTCGGCCAGACCGCGGCAGGTTATCTTGCCGTGGGCGTAATGCTGGCCTTCGTCGTGGCGTTCTACTGGTTCAGCAGTTCCGTGCTCGGCTGGTGGTCGCCGTCGGATACGCTCTACCAGCCGGACTCGGTCGCGACCGTGCTGCCGTGGTTCAACCCGCTGGCGATCTCGCTGCAAGCGGGATTCTGGGAGGAGTGCCTTTTCCGGGCCGTTCCCCTGGCCGGTGCGGCGCTGCTAGGTGAACGCTACGGGCATCGCCGCGCGTGGATCGTTGCGGCCTTCGTCGTGCAGATACTCGTGTTCGGCGCCGGGCACGCCAATTACCCGGCCCAGCCCGCCTACGCTCGGGTCGTTGAGCTCATCCTGCCCTCGCTCGTGTTCGGTCTGCTGTACCTGCGCTTCGGGCTGCTCCCGGCCGTCGTCATGCACTTCGCGTTCGATGCGGTGCTGTTCTCGATTCCGCTGTTTCTGTCGAGTGCGGCGGGAGCCTGGATCGATCAGGGCATCTTCGTGCTGCTGTTCCTCGTGCCCGTCTGGGTGGTGCTCGCGGCGCGCGTTCGCGGCGGCGCATGGATCGAGGCGCCTGCTCGTCTGTTCAACGCCGCGTGGCAACCCGTGGAGCGCACGCCGACAAAGGCGCCGGCGCCGGCCGCAGCGGTGACGGGGGTCGCGTTGCCGCGGGTTCCGGTTTCGGCAGCCATCGCACTGGCGGGGCTTGCGCTGTGGGCGTACACGAGCCTGGAGCCCGTCGAATCGCCGCCGATCGGTATCAGCCGGGGCGAGGCCTACGAGGTCGCCCGCGAGGCCCTCGCCGCCAACGGCGCGAACGCGGCCGATTGGGAGGAGTCGGCCATCTTTGCGGGCGCCGTGGGTCCACAACATCGTTTCGTCTGGAACGAAGCGGGTCCGGAGACGTTCCGCGCGGTAGTGCGCCCGTATCTGTCGACCCTGTCCTGGCGCGTGCGCTACGCACGCTTCGAGGGCGACGTGGCGGCGCGCGCGGAAGAGTACGTCGTCTGGGTCAACGGCAATGGTACCGTCGAGCGATTCCAGCACCGCCTCGCGCAGAGTACGGCGGGCGCAACGCTTGAAGAGGCCGCCGCTCGGGAGATCGCGCGCGAGGCCCTGGCGGGGCTCGACCCGGTATCTGAATTCGCAGAGGTCTCGGCGAGTTCCGAGCGCCATCCCGAGCGTACCGACTGGTCTTTCACCTTCCGCGACGAGTCGCTTGACGATCTTGCGGGCGGCGAGGCCCGCGTACAGGTTCAGGTCGCAGGAGATGAGGTTGTCGACACGCGCCGTTTCCTGTTCGTCCCCGAACAGTGGCAGCGCGACGACGATCAGCGTCGCAACTCCGTCGGCATAGCCGCCACGGCATCGAACATCGTGCTTCTGGCGATGCTTTTCGCAGGTGCCGTAGCCGGAGTGGTCGGTTTCGCTCGCGGGCGAGCCAACCTGCGCGCGGCGCTGGCGATCGGCGGGCTCATGCTGGCATTGCAGGCGATCGGTTTGGCAAACAACGTGCCCGCGATCTGGAACGGTCTGTCGACGGCTCAGCCGCTGTCGCTTCAGCTCGGCGTGCTGTTCGCGTCAAGCGCCGTCGGCGCGCTCATATCGGCGATCGTGCTGGGGCTGGTCGCGGGATATGTGCAGGGCCAGGACCCGGGGCTACCGCAGCAAGCCAGAACGCCGTTGGCGATCGGCGGGTTGGCGCTCGGGCTCGGATTGCTGGGCGCGCTCGCGCTCGCAGGCGCCTTCCCGGCAAGTCCCCTGCCCCCGTGGTCGAACTTCGGTTTCGCTTCGACCGTCCTTCCGTGGCTTGCGACATCGCTTGCGCCCATTCAGCGGTTTATCGTGCTCGCGCTCGCGGCCCTGCTGATCGTAAGGTCGGCCAACACATTCACGGCGCATGGGGCGCGCCGCCGTATTCCGGGAGCGGCGGGCCTGTTCCTCGTTGGCCTGCTCCTTGCGCCCGGCCCCGCGCCGGACGACGTCATGTCCTGGTGGCTCATGGGAGCCGTCGCCGGAGTCATCCTTGTGGCAAGCTATTTCGGATTCCTGCGCGCGTATCCCTTGCTCGTCGTGCCGGCCGCGGCCGCGTTGTCATTGCCGCCGATTGTCGCAAGCGGGCTGCTGGGAGCACACGACGGGGCGCTGATCGGAGCGCTGCTCGCAACTGTCGGCATCCTTGCGATAGCGTGGCGGTGGTTCGACGTCCGCCAAGATGTGGAATAGTCGCCTACCGGGCTGCAGCGGATTCCTGTGCGGTTACGCAAACGCGGGCCGTTCCGGCTTCGTTCCCCGCTTACGGTGGCCCCGTCCATCGCCCGATACGACCGGTATTCCCGGTCCCCGCACCCTTCCAGGCGGGCGGCTCGCCGGGGCCGGTGCAACTCGGGACATTCGCCACGGACTGCCAGGAGTATCGCCTTGAGAATCGCCGTATTGTTCGGCGGCGCCAGCGACGAGCGCGACGTATCCGCCGCGAGCGCGGCGCAGGTCATCGAAGCCTTGCGCGGCCGCGGACACGACGTCATCGTCGTCGACGCCGGCCGCGGCCGTCTGAGCGCGGCCGACGAGCGCAGCTTGTTTGCCCGGCGCATCGACCGCCTGCCGCCCGACCGCGACGCAGCAACGGATCTCCCGGATATCATCGGGAGATCGGGGCTCAACGTCAGCGAGGTGGACCTCGTCTTCCTTGCGCTGCACGGGGGCAGCGGCGAAAACGGCACGGTCCAGTCGCTGCTCGACCTTGCAGGTATCGCCTACACGGGCTCGGGCAGGCTCGGCAGCGCGCTGGCCTGGGACAAGGATGTCGCGAAACGTCTCTTCCGCGGCGCCGGCGTTCCGACGCCGGACTGGCTCATGGTTCCGGTCGAGGCGGGCGCCGTCGAGGCCGGCATCGGTTTTCCGGTCATCGTGAAGCCGAACGGCCAGGGTTCGACGGTCGGGCTCACGCTCGTCGAGTCCGCGGGTGAGCTCGAGCAGGCGATAGAATATGCCGCACGATTCGATTTGGAAGTCATGATCGAGCGCTATGTCGACGGCCGCGAACTTACGGTCGGAGTTCTGGAAGGCAAAGCGCTCGCCGTCGGCGAGATCCGGTCGGCCACCGGTCCGGTGTTCGACTATACGGCGAAGTACACGGCGGGTCAGGCCGAGGAGATCTTCCCCGCCGACATCACCATGGCCCAGGCAAGCCGGATCCAGGCGCTCGCGCTCGACGCGCACCGGGCGCTCAAGCTCGACGACTACAGCCGGGTCGATTTCCGCATGGATGCCGCCGGAGACTTCTGGTGCCTGGAGGTGAACACGCTGCCGGGCCTGAGCTCGGGCAGCCTGCTGCCGCAGGCCGCCGCAGCTTCCGGGATCGAATTCCCGGAACTCTGCGAGCGCCTGTGTGTGGCCGCGCTCAGTCGGGTTGCGGCACGATCCTGAGATAGGGTTTCGGCGCGTCCCAGCCTTCCGGGAACTTTTGCTTCGCGGCCTCATCGGAAACGGCCGGGACGATGATGACGTCCTCGCCCTGGTTCCAGTTGACCGGGGTCGCGACCTGGTGCTTCGCTGTGAGCTGGATCGAGTCGAGCAGCCTCAGAACCTCGTTGAAGTTGCGGCCCGTGCTCATCGGGTAGGTCAGCGTCGCCTTGACCTTCTTGTCGGGCCCGATGACGAAGACCGAGCGCACCGTGGCGTTGTCGGCGGCGGTTCGTTCCTTCGCCGGGCCGCTCGCATTCGGATGCAGCATGTCGTAAAGCTTCGCCACCTTGAGGTCGCTGCCGTCGATGATCGGGTAGTTCACCGCGTGGCCCTGCGTTTCCTCGATGTCCTTCGACCAGGCAAGGTGGTCGTCGGCGGAGTCGTTGCTGAGCCCGATGATCTTGCAGTTGCGCTTTGCGAATTCGGGCTTGAGCCCCGCCATGTAGCCGAGTTCCGTCGTGCACACGGGTGTGAAATCCTTCGGATGCGAGAACAGGATCGCCCAGCCGTCGCCGATCCACTCGTGGAAGTCGATGCTTCCCACGGTCGTGTTTGCCGTGAAATTGGGTGCTTCGTCGCCAATGTGTAGTGACATCTTTGCTCCGGAACCTGTTGTACGGTGTGGGGAAAAGTGCGTTAGCGTAGCATGATTGGCGCTGCACGCCAGACGCCGGCGGCACATACGAGCCAGCCCGCCATGAAGCACAGACCGCCCACCGGCGCCGCGCTGCCGAGCCAGCCCGGCGCGCCGAGCGAAGTCGCATAGATCGACCCTGAGAACAGCACCGTGCCGGCCAGGAAAAACCAGCCCGCAAGCCGCAGTTGCCGGGCCGGTTCGTAGCGCTCGCCGAGTGCTGCGACCGCGAGGATGCCGAGCCCGTGAAAGAACTGATAGTCGACGCCGGTGCGAAACGATTCGAGCGCTTGCACTTCGAGCACGGCGTCGAGGCCGTGAGCCGCCCAGGCGCCGAGCGCCGTCGCGATGAAGAGTGATAGTGCCGCCGCGATCAGGAGTGTTTTTCCGGCCGGTGACAGGGACTATTCCCCTGGCAGTCTCCTGCGAACAGGTCGTGCTGCGTTCGACCAACGATGTGAAACTTCCGCCGCCGCTTGCCGATCGCGCAAGCAATGGCCCGGATAACGGGCACCGAGCGCCGGACCTTCGCTAGACACAGCTTACCCATGTCGTCGGAACGCACCGCGGCGAACTGGTGGGCCCGGTAGGACTCGAACCTACGACCAAGGGATTCACTGTTACCCGCCGTTTCCGGCGGCAGCGGACTATCTCTTCACCCGCAAGTCGCCTTGCTTGGGTGCGGGACGCTCTCGCCTGTCATCAAGAGCACTGAAGCTCTCAGGTAGTCTCTGCACCTTCCGCCGGTGTACCGGCGGCTTGGCTCAGGATTGCCGGCACACCGTGCTGCGGTTCCCCTGAATTCATCCCGTCCACTTCGTGGCTTTCGCCGCGAAGGCACCGTTTTCGATGAGTCCCCTGCTCTAACCAACTGAGCTACAGGCCCACGCGCGCAATGGTACCACCGGCGTGCCCCTCAAGCCTGCCGCGACCGCAAGGGGAGTCGCACTACCGGTCGCTTGAAACCCTC
>JAQAJI010000014.1:0-4849 GCA_028278665.1 Candidatus Rariloculus versatilis | reverse complement strand
TTGGATGTATTTACCGCGTGTTTCAAGCGACCGGTAGTGCGACTCCCCGCATCCCTGCTGCAGAATTAACGGCTGCGAATCTGCTTTCGCGACCGCCTTCGGTGCGGGTTCCTAATCCTGCAGGAAACTGCGCAGTTGGTCCGAGCGGGAGGGATGGCGCAGCTTGCGCAGCGCCTTGGCTTCGATCTGCCGGATGCGCTCGCGCGTGACGTCGAACTGCTTGCCGACCTCCTCGAGCGTGTGGTCGGTATTCATGTCGATGCCGAAGCGCATGCGCAGGACCTTGGCTTCGCGCGGAGTGAGGCCGGCGAGCACGGCATGGGTGGATTCCTTGAGGCCGGAGTCCGTCGCGGAATCGATCGGCGAGGCGGCGCCGGCGTCCTCGAGGAAGTCGCCGAGATGCGAATCGTCGTCGTCGCCGACGGGCGTTTCCATCGAAATGGGTTCCTTCGCGATCTTCAGGACCTTGCGGACCTTGTCCTCGGGCATTTCCATGCGCCGCGCCAACTCGTCGGGGGTCGGCTCGCGCCCCATCTCCTGGAGCATTTGCCTGGAGATTCTATTGAGCTTGTTGATCGTCTCGATCATGTGGACCGGAATCCTGATCGTGCGCGCCTGGTCCGCGATCGAGCGCGTGATGGCCTGGCGAATCCACCATGTGGCGTAGGTCGAAAACTTGTAGCCGCGGCGGTACTCGAACTTGTCGACCGCCTTCATCAGGCCGATGTTGCCTTCCTGGATCAGGTCGAGGAACTGCAGTCCCCGGTTGGTGTACTTCTTGGCAATCGAGATCACGAGCCGGAGGTTCGCCTCGACCATTTCCTTCTTGGCGCGGCGTGCCTGCGCCTCGCCGAGCGAGATTTCGCGGTTGATGTCCTTGATCTCCTGGATCGTCAACGCGGTCAGGACCTCGAGCTTCTGCAGGCGCCTTTGGGCGCGAAGGATTTCGTCCTTGCGCTTGTTCAGCCGCGACGAATGCTTGCGCTTCGCACGAATGTGCTTTTCGATCCAGGCCAAATCCGTTTCGTTGCCCTGAAAGCTTGAGATGAAGTCCATGCGCGGCATCTGGCACTGCCGGACGCAGAGCTCGAGAGTGTGGCGTTCCTGGTTGCGAATGTCGTTGACCACATCGCGCAGTAGCTCAACCATCCGGTCGAACAGCTTCGGCGCGAGCTTCAGTTCCATGAAGTCCTTCGTCATCGACGCGACCACCTTCTCGGTACGCGCGTGCTTTACGCCATACCTGGGCAGCGCGTCGACGTACCGCTTGTGAAACCGCTTGAGCTTCTTCAGGCGCTTTGCGACGTCGGCCGGATCGGGGCCCGTGTTGGGATTGGAATCGTCGTTGTCGTCGTTGCGGGCCGACGGGTCGGCGATCTGGTCGTTCGGATCGAGGAAGCCGACGATCAGGTCCTGAAGTCTGGCGTTGCCGTGTACGACATTCTCGTGCGTGGTAAAAACCAGATCGAGCGTCGGCGGAAACTGCACGAGCGCCGCGCGAACCTGGTCGAGTCCTTCCTCGATGCGCTTCGCGATCCGGATTTCGCCCTCCCGCGTCAGCAATTCCACCGTGCCCATTTCGCGCATGTACATTCGCACGGGATCGGTCGTTCGGCCGAACTCGCTGTCGACGGTCTCAAGAGCGGCCGCCGCCTCGTCCGCAGCATCGTCATCGTTCGACACGGCATTGTCGGACAAGAGCAGCAACTCGGCATCCGGCGCCTTCTCGTGCACCGTAATGCCCATGTCGTTGATCATGTTGACGATGTCCTCGATCTGTTCGGGATCGACGATATCGCTTGGCAGGTGGTCGTTGACCTCGCCGTAGGTCAGGTAGCCTTGCTCCTTGCCCTTGGATATCAGGAGCTTGAGCTGGGATTGTCGTTCGTCTTCGTGGTGCGGAGCAGTCGAATCCATGGGTGCCATGTCCCTCGTCGTCGTCGCCGAACGAAACAGACCATTATACAGCGCCTTAACTTGCCGTATAAGGCACCGGGATCAGATACGGGCTACGCGCGTGTGCCCGTCGGACAATGAGCGTTCGGTGCGGGTTTCACGCCGGGTCGCCGGGCTCGGGTTCGAGCCGCCCGGTCCGCTCTGAGACCTCACGCAGGTCCTGAAGTTCACGCATCACTCGTCGCGATCGCGGTCCTCGGGTGCTGCGCCGCGCCCAGGTGATCCGGCGAAAAGGCGGCTGCCGTCCGGAAGTGTGACGTCGCGGCCGTTCGCGCGGTTGGACCCGTCGCGCGCCTGGTAGCCTGCGACGAACACTTCGGTGCCGGGCGCGACGGAATCCTTGCTCCAGCCGCGCCGTACGAGCACGCCGGCAGGGCCGGCTTCGATCATCCAGCTCTCGACGGAGCCGTCCTCCTGCGGGACATCCAGATGAATCCACGAGTGCGGGTTGATCCACTCCATGCGCGTGATGGTCCCGCGCAACCGCACGGGTTTCGTCGCATCGAACTCCGCGGAGAAGGCGTGATGTGCGCCGGCCGGCACGCCGGCGAGCAGCAGTCCGAATCCCAACCCGAAGCCCGTCGCCACAGCGGTTCGCATCGGTCTCATCTCACTGTTGTGCGGCGGCGCGAGCGGCGCTCAGAATGTTGGTCATGCCGTAGTTGCCTTCATGACAAGCGTATTCGACGAGCTCGTACTGCTCGTCGTCCCTCACGAAGGTGAACATGCCCGTCCACGGCGCCGTCCAGATCGTGGGGTCATCCACCGTGAACCGGTATTCGAGAGTTTCCGGGCCGGTGCGCGTATAGCGTTCGACGAGCGTCAGGTTCGCACCCGAGCCGCGGTAGGCCGACTTGCCGTTGAAGTTCCTGACTTCGACGACGAGCGTGTCGCCTTCCCAGCGGCCGCGCGAATCGCCGAGCCACTGCGTGAGGTTCGGACCGACATGCGGCCGGCCTTCGGTCGGTATCACCCGGGTCTCGTGGATCATCTCCTTCTGGATCGCGACGAATCCCGGGCTCTGCACGACCTGCAGGCCGTTGTTGTAGACGCCGGGCATCATCATGCCGGGCAAGCCGCGCGTGATGCAGCGTACCCAGGAACTCAGATCCTCCGGCCCCGCCGGCAGGCCGCGCCCGGCGCTTGCCGCGGCCGCAAGCAGCGCCTCGCCTTCGGGCGTCAGCGGCGGCAGCCGCCCGTCGGGCGGATCGACGATCATGGCAACCTGGGTGGAAGGCGCGTCCTTCGCGAAGCCGAGCGTCGTGTCGCGCCACTCGCGCTCGTAGCCCCAGATGCTCTGCAGCGTGCCCCGCTCCCGGCGCGCCGCGGCCTCCTCGGGAGTCAGCGCCGCGATCTCGGCTGCGTCGAGCGGGCGTTCCAGCGGAATGCCGTGCGCCGCGTCTGCGGTCCAGATCCCCTGCAGATCGGGAACGCCCCAGGGCGTTCGCGGCACGGTGTAGGGTTCGGCGGATTCGGACCCGGCGGCCGCGACGACCGGTTCAGGCTCCACCCCGGCCCAGCCGGGCGCGACCACGGCGAGCCGGACGTTGTCGGGGCCGGCGAGGAACGCTCGCGCCGCGTCGCTCAGGCCGTTTTCCGGCACGGCCGGCGGAGCTTCGAACACGACACGCTGCTCGCGCATTCCGGCTGCGGCCGCTCCGAGATCCGCAACGAGGAAGCCCAGATGATCGAGCGTGCGGCCGTCGGTCGGTGCGGGCGTGCCGTCCTCGTGCGCGGCGACGAGCAACCAGACGTTGTCGAAGCGCAGGCCGTACACGCTGCCGAACTGTCCTTCGAGGCGCTGAGGCTCGCCGTCGAGCACGCTCCGATACCACTCGAGCGCCGCCGCGGGGTCAGCCGAACTCAAATGCAGGTGGTGAAAGCCGAGGCTGTCGGGATCCTCCAGGAGCGCAATCCGGGTGCCCCATGGGTCGAAAATGAAGCCGATCCGGAAGGGTCCCGCGGCGTCGCTGAAGGTCGAGCCGTCCGGGAATCGCTGCAGGCGAACGCCCGCGCCGCCGACGCCGACCGCTTCCAGTTCGCCCATCGTGGCCGCGAGGTCGGCGACGGAGAAAGCGATGTGGTTCACGCCCGTGCCCTGGGTACCGCCCAGAGTCGGTGAGGCGCCGAAAACGATCTCGACGCCGTGACAGTTCGCCGCATCCGGTTGGCGCTCGCTTGGCGTGCAGTCCAGGTATTCCGCGTACCAGTTCACCGCCTCGATCGGGCTAGGCACGGCGAGATGCACATGGTCGAGGGTCGCGCCTGGCGCGTTGCCGGAAGCCAGCAGCAGCAGCGCTGCGGCGCCGGGAACGGCAGGTCCGGGGACTCTGGCTTTCATACCGGCAAACCTCCGCACGGGGAATGGATTATTCAGTTGCTCCCCTTCTCAGGTGGTCATACAGGAGCGCTTCGGAGAACTCCACGCACTTGAACTCGAGCACCTGCGCGTGTTCCTCGAGGCGCCGGTAGAGCGGCATGCGCATCGTCCAGGGGCGCGTGAAGACGTTCGGGTCGTCGATCGTCGCTTCGTACATGAGCGCGTCAGGTGTGACCGGCGTGTAGCGCTCGGTCACGCGCAGCGCGTCGCTCGCGAAGTTGCCGGCACGGTCGAACCAGGCCAGACCATTGAAACCGGCCGCTTCGACAACGAGCGTGTCGCCGTCCCAGCGGCCGTGCGAGCGGCCCATCCAGCTATCGATGGGCGCGGGCTCGGGGTCCTCCTTGTCCATGTGGATCGTGCGGTTCGCTTCGGCGAATCCGTGGACGATCATGATCTTGTCCGTTCCCTGGAGGATCTGAAAGGGGTATTGCAGGTAGGGCGCCCGCGGCACGCCCGGCAGGTAGCACCTGATTTCGGGATCGTGCGTGTAGCGATTCTCGAAATTGCGCT
>JAQAJI010000013.1:23565-70455 GCA_028278665.1 Candidatus Rariloculus versatilis | reverse complement strand
ACCGGCGATACGGCCTTGCGCCTGGGGCGCTTCTTCGGCACCTCGGGGGAGTTCTGGCTCAACCTCCAGAAGCTCTACGAGCTGCGGCTCGCGGAGCGGAAGAGCGGCCCGGCGATCGCCCGGCTGCCGACCCTGGATGCCGACAACGGGCTGCACGCCACGGGATGAGCGAAAGCAATTCTTCGCATTGGAAGGGACGAGCTTCGGCGGCGTTGCGCGATGAAGTGCTGGCCAGCGGCGAGAGACCGGGCGCGCGCGAGTTGGACGAGGCCATTCGGGCGGGGTGGATCATCGTGGTGAATGCCCCTTTCGACGCGAGCGTTTTTCCTGACCTGGGCGCCGGGGAAGCCAGCACGCTCTGTTTCGCAAGTTGAACTGGCCGGCGAGTCCTGAGGCGACGCTACTCCTTCACTCGCGAAACGTACTCCCCCGTGCGCGTATCGACCCGCACGATCTCCCCCTGCTCCACGAACAACGGCACGCGTACCACGGCCCCGGTGTCGAGCCGCGCCGGCTTGACGCCGCCTTGCGCCGTATCGCCGCGCACGCCGGGATCGGTCTCGACGATTTCGAGTTCCACGAAGTTCGGCGGCGCAACGAGCAACGGCGAACCGTTCCATAGCGTCACGAGGCAAACGCCCTGCTCCTTGAGCCACTGCTCGCCATCGCCGATGGCGGACCTGTCCGCCGCGAACTGCTCGTAGGTATCGGCGACCATGAAATGCCAGAGATCGCCGTCCGTGTAGAGGTACTGCATCTCCTGCTCGACCACATCGGCGGCCTCGACGGACTCGCCCGACTTGAACGTGCGGTCGACGACCCGTCCCGTCTTGAGATTGCGAATCTTGACGCGGTTGAAGGCTTGCCCCTTGCCGGGCTTGACGAACTCGTTCTCGATGATCACGCAGGGGTCGGAGTCGATGATGATCTTCAGGCCACCGCGAAATTCGTTGGTGTTATAACTGGCCATGGGAGGGTCGAAATCCGTAGCAGGAGTCGAAGCGGTATCGTGGTCGCCTGACTGCGCGTCGTGCCGGCGGGGGCCGGCGGCGCCCGGCGCAACGCCGGATGATACCTGCAACGATGAGCGAAGCGAACCTGTCGACAGCCTCCGCGGCAATTCCAAAGTTGACGTCGGACTTCACTGCCAAGTGCAAGACACTCCACCCTTCCGAATCAATCCGGGCCAAATCGACCGCCAGACCCGTCCCGTACAGGGGGCTGACGGGCATAATGAGAATTGCTGCAGCCTCCCGCCAAGGCCACCCCATGCGTGAAGCGCAGACGGAAAATTGCGTACGTTACCTAATAGACGCTGCTATCGTGCGAGATTTGCTTCAAGAGCGACAGAAGACTGCGTCAAGTGACGATATTGCACATGTTTGAGCGACCTTCGATCGACCCTGCGGCCACCGGCGCCATTGACGTGCGCGGGCACGACCGGCTGTCCTGGCAACGCGTGCTGCAGGACGCCGTGCGCGACATCGACGAACTGGCCGGGCTGCTCGAGATTGAGGCCGCAAGTCTGCGCGCCGTGGCCCGCGAGAGCGGCTTTGCGCTGCTCGTGCCGCGTGGCTTCGTGGCGCGCATGAAGAAACGCGACATCGACGATCCGCTGCTGCTGCAGGTTCTGCCCCGGGCCGAGGAAGAGGTTCGCGCCGCCGGATACAGCGACGATCCGCTCAGCGAACAGGCCATCGCCGACGATGGCGTCATCCGCAAGTACCGGGGGCGCACGCTCCTGATCGCGAGCGGCGCCTGCCCCGTCCATTGCCGTTATTGCTTCAGGCGCGAGTTCCCCTACGCGCAGCAGCTCGCGTCCCGCCATGGTTGGGAGAACGCGGTCGGCAAGCTGCGACGCCTCGGCGATATCGGCGAGGTCATACTGAGCGGAGGCGATCCGCTCAGCGTCTCGAACCGGAATCTCGCAACGCTGTTCGACGCGCTCCAGACCATCGAATCGGTACGCAGCATCCGCATCCACACGCGCTTCCCGATCACGATCCCGGAGCGAGTCGATGCCGGACTGCTAGCGCTGCTCCGGCGCAGTTCCGCGAAACTCGTCGTCGTCGTTCACTGCAATCATGCCAACGAACTCGACCGCAGCGTCGAGGCCGCGCTTGGGAACCTGGCGGAGCCCGCGGATCTGCTGCTCAACCAGTCGGTGCTTCTTCGCGGCATCAACGACGATGCGGCAACGCTCGCGAGCCTGAGCCATCGCCTCTTCGACTGCGGCGTGCTGCCCTACTACCTGAACATGCTCGATCCGGTCACGGGCACGGCGCATTTCGAGGTCGGCGACGGGCGTGCGCGCTCATTGCTGGCCGACCTGAGGGCGGAACTCCCGGGCTACCTCGTTCCGAAGCTGGTACGCGAGGTACCCGGTGCGTCCAGCAAGATGCCACTGTGAAGCGCGCGTCATACCGCTCGGCGCAGGCATACCGCGAACTCGCCGCCGGCCTGGTGTCGAAACTGAACCCCGGAGGACTGAACGCGCACAGCCGTCACCCGGTGGCCACGCGCTCGACCTTCTGCCAGCCGCGCGGCAAGAGCAGGCCGCGGCGGCCCCGGTTGCCGCGGTAGCGATCGAGATCCTTGAATTTGAGCGTCATCCAGCGGTCCAGGGCCTTGATCCTGACACGCCCGCGCTCGCCGAAGGCGCAGACGCCTGCAAGCGTCGCGCCGGAGGCGGGCGGCAAGCCCATGATCCGGACGCCCTTGCCCTTGCCGAGTACGGGCAACTCCTCAAGATCGAATGCCAGCAGGCGCCCGTCGGTCGATGCAGCGGCGATCCATCTGGCCTTCTCTGTGACAGGCGCCGCCGCGATGACGGTATGCCCCTCAGGCACGCGGAGCACCGCCTTGCCGGCCTTGGTGCGCGAATGCAGGTCCGAAAGCCTGACGACGAACCCGTAACCGGCCGACGAAGCGAGAATCCAGCGGTCCTCCGGGGCGCCGATCAGGACCGTGCGGAAGCTCGCCCCGTCCGGCGGATTGACGTGGCCTGACAGCGGCTCGCCCTGACCGCGGGCCGACGGCAGCGTGTGCGCCGGCAGGCTGTAGGCGCGTCCCGTACTGTCGATGAATACCGCAAACTGGTTGCTGCGGCCGGGCGCGGCAGCCAGGAACCCGTCCCCGGACCGGTACGAGAGCGCTTCGGCATCGATCTCATGCCCCTTGGCGGCCCGCGCCCAACCGCGCTCGGACAAGATTACGGTCACGGGGTCGCTCGTGACCAGTTCGGACTCCGCGATCGCCTGCGCCGGCGCATCCTCCTCGATCACGGTGCGCCGCTCGTCCCCATGGGTTTCGGCAAGTTTCGCGATCTCGCGCTTGATGAGGCCGTTGAGCTTCAGTTGCGATTGCAGCGTCGTCTGAAGTTCCTCCCGTTCGGCCTGCAGCTCGGACTGCTCGGTCCGAAGCTTCATCTCCTCGAGCTTCGCCAGATTCCGCAGCTTCAGTTCGAGGATCGATTCCGCCTGCGCATCGGTGAGACGGAATCGTTGCATCAGGACCGGCTTGGGCTTGTCCTCCTCGCGGATGATTGCGATGACCTCGTCGATGTTGAGGTAGGCGATCAGGAGGCCGTCGAGGACGTGCAGGCGCGCCGACACGCGATCGAGTCGATGCTCGAGCCGGCGCCGCACGGTCGCCTTCCGGAAGCCGAGCCATTCCTCGAGCAGGGCCTTGAGCCCGTAGACGCGCGGAAGACCGTCGACACCGATGACGTTGCAGTTGACGCGCACCGTGCGCTCCAGATCGGTCGTCGCGAACAGGTGGCTCATGAGCCTTGCAACGTCAACGCGGTTCGAGCGCGGCGTCAGCACCAGGCGCGTCGGACACTCGTGGTCGGATTCGTCGCGCAGGTCGTCCATCATCGGGAGCTTCTTCGCGCGCATCTGCGTTGCGATCTGCTCCAGCACCTTGGCGCCGGAAGTCTGGAAGGGAAGCTGCGTGACGACGATCTCGCCGTTGTCTTTCTCCCAGCGGGCACGCAGGCGCAGCGAACCGGCTCCCGTCGTGTAAACCCGCTCGATGTCGCTCGCACTCGATACGAGCATGCCGCCGGTCGGGAAGTCCGGGCCCCGAATGTGTTCGGTGAGATCAGCCAGCGTGCTGCGCGGCCGCTCCAGCAGCCGGATCAGCGCAGCGGCGACTTCGCGAATGTTGTGCGGCGGGACATCGGTCGACATGCCGACGGCGATCCCGCTCGTGCCGTTTAGCAGCAGGTTCGGCAGGGCCGCGGGTAGCAGCGTCGGTTCCTTGAGCGTGCCATCGAAGTTCGCCACCCAGTCGACGGTGCCCTGTCCGAGTTCGGCAAGCAGCACGCGCGCGTAGGCGGTCAGCCGCGCCTCGGTATAGCGCATCGCGGCGAACGACTTCGGATCGTCCTGCGAACCCCAGTTGCCATGCCCGTCGACGATCGGGTAGCGGTAGCTGAACGGCTGCGCCATGTGCACCATGGCCTCGTAGCACGCCGAATCGCCGTGCGGATGAAACTTGCCGAGCACGTCGCCGACCGTGCGCGCCGCCTTCTTGGGCTTTGAGCCCGACGACAGCCCGAGGTCGCTCATCGCGTAGACGATGCGCCGCTGCACGGGCTTCAGACCGTCGCCGATGTGCGGCAGCGCGCGGTCGAGAATGACGTACATCGAATAGTCGAGGTAGGCCTTCTCGGTAAACCTCGCCATCGGTACGCGCTCGATGCCGTCGAAGTTGAGCTCCTGCACCTTCATGATCGCTGCCTCAGTTGTGTTGTGCCGCGGCCCGTGCCACGGGCTTGCCCGCATGGGACGGGCGACCGCCTCGCCGCGGACGCCGGATCGGCTGCGGCGATTGCCAGCGCGGCGGATGGCCCGACGCCGTCGGCGCCGCGCGAACGCCCTGCCGCATCAGATTTCCGCGAGATTGCCCTTCTCCTGCAGCCACTGGCGCCGGTCCGGGGCGCGCTTCTTCGCGAGCAGCATGTCCATGAGCTGCACCGGATCGTCTTCGCCCTCGAGGGTAAGCTGCACGAGCCGCCGGGTCTCGGCGGCCATCGTGGTCTCGCGGAGCTGGGTCGGATCCATCTCTCCGAGCCCCTTGAAACGTGTGACCGTCACGGCGGCGCGCTTCCTCTCAGCCTCCATCCTGCTGACGATCACGTCGCGCTCGGCGTCGTCGAGGGCGTAGCGGACGTCCTTGCCGGCATCGATCCGATACAGCGGCGGCATGGCCACGAACACGTGGCCCGCCTCGACGAGCGAGCGGAAATGCCGCAGGAACAACGCACACAGCAACGTCGCGATGTGCAGGCCGTCGGAATCGGCATCGGCCAGGATGCAGATCTTGTGGTAGCGCAAGCCGTCGAGCCGGCCCGTTGCCGGGTCCACGCCGAGTGCGACGCTGATGTTGTGGACCTCTTGGGAGGCGAGCAGCTCCGCCGTATCGACTTCCCAGGTGTTGAGGATCTTGCCGCGCAGGGGCATCACGGCCTGGCGTTCGCGATCGCGGGCCTGTTTTGCCGACCCGCCCGCGGAATCGCCCTCAACGAGAAACAGTTCCGTCAGGGCGGGCTCCTGCAGCGTGCAGTCGGCAAGCTTGCCGGGCAGCGCCGGACCCGACACGACGCGCTTGCGCACGACCTTTTTTGCCGCCTTGACGCGCTGCTGCGCCCTTGCGATCGCCCCTGCAGCGATCTCGTCCCCGGATTCCGGGTGCTGGTTCAGCCAGATCGCGAAGTTGTCCTTGATGACGCCCGCGACGAAAGTCGCACATTGGCGCGAGCCGAGCCGCTCCTTGGTCTGACCCGCGAACTGCGGATCCTCCATCTTTACCGACAGGATGAAGCTCACGCCGTCCCAGACATCTTCGGGCGCGAGCTTCAGGCCGCGCGGCAGCAGGCCGCGAAAGTCGCAGAACTCGCGCAGCGCTTCGGTGAGCCCCGAGCGCAAGCCATTGACATGGGTGCCGCCCTGGGGTGTGGGAATCAGGTTGACGTAACTCTCCGTGACGCCGGGCTCATCGTCAAGCCGCCAGACGAGTGCCCAGTCGAGCGCCTCGCGCTTGCCCTGCAGATTCCCGGAGAACGCGTCCTCAGGCAGCCATTGGCCCGCCGCGAGGCTCTCCTTCAGGTACTGCTCCAGGCCCCCGTCGTAGAGCCAGGTCTCGATGGATCCGGTTTTCTCGTTCTCGAGCGAGACCTCGAGACCCGGACAGAGCACGGCCTTGGCCTTGAGCATGTGCCTGAGCCGGGAAAGCGAAAATGCCGACGAATCGAAGTACTGCGGATCGGGCCAGAAACGGATCGTGGTTCCCGTGTTGGCCTTGCCGACCTTTCCCACTGTCTCGAGCGCGCCCTGGCGGCGGCCGTTGACGAAGCTCATGTTGTATTCGGCGCCGTCGCGCTTGATCCAGACTTCGAGGTTCCTCGACAGCGCGTTGACGACCGACACGCCCACACCGTGCAACCCGCCCGAGAAGCGGTAGTTCTTGTTCGAGAACTTGCCGCCGGAGTGCAGCTTCGTGAGGATCAACTCGACCCCGGGCATGTTTTCTTTCGGGTGCATGTCGACGGGCATGCCGCGCCCGTCGTCCTCGACCTCGAGCGAGCCGTCGCTGAAAAGGCGCACGCAGATCTTTTTCGCGTAGCCTTCGATGGCTTCGTCGACGCTGTTGTCGACGACTTCGTGGACAAGATGATTCGGCCGCGACGTGTCGGTGTACATGCCGGGTCGCCGGCGCACGGGCTCCAGCCCGCTAAGGACTTCGATGTCTGCAGCGCGGTAACTCTTGCTCATCGATGACACTCCGCGTTCCGGCGGCCGCAAGCCGGATCCCGTCGGAGTACGACGATTGTAACTGTTTTGGCCGGGAGTTCGGCCGGGCGAAACCCGAAAGAAGGCCTCGATCGAAATCGGCGCGGAGCGGCTCTTTGTTTGCGGGGGCCCGCCGATACAATCGGGCGCTATTGACCAACTCAATGCAGCATCATATAACCGTCCCCCCACAGCGTCCCTGGGGTGTCTTCGCGAGAGAGACATCCGCGCGGGCTGACGCGAACGCGCGAAGAGCGGGAATGTATGCCTACGCTTGAGGGACCCAAGCCAACCATAGTGAAAAAACACAGATCACGATCGGAGCGAATATGAACGCCGCAAGCAAATGCCCGGTGATGAGCAGCACGCATCAGGCCGTTGGCGCAACAGCGAACCAGCATTGGTGGCCGAACCAGTTGAACCTGCGGATCCTCCGCCAGAACAACCCCAAGGCCGATCCCAACGGCGAGGACTTCAACTACGCCGAGGAATTCAACAGCCTCGACTTCGAAGCCCTTGCAAACGA
The DNA here is from genome assembly GCA_028278665.1 of Candidatus Rariloculus versatilis. GTDB lineage: Bacteria > Pseudomonadota > Gammaproteobacteria > Steroidobacterales > Rariloculaceae > Rariloculus > Rariloculus versatilis. The sequence goes on along the minus strand of JAQAJI010000013.1, from coordinate 63,132 downwards.
TGTCGATGCGCTGATGACCGACTCGCAGGACTGGTGGCCGGCCGATTACGGTCACTACGGACCGCTTTTCATCCGGATGACGTGGCACGCTGCGGGTACGTACCGCATCGACGATGGCCGCGGCGGCGGCGGCAGCGGCGACCAGCGCTTCGCGCCGCTCAACAGTTGGCCTGACAACGTGAACCTCGACAAGGCGCGCCAGTTGCTCTGGCCGATCAAGCAGAAATACGGCCGGAAGATCTCCTGGGCCGACCTGCTGATCTTCGCCGGAAACCGCGCCCTGGAGACGATGGGCTTGAAGACATTCGGCTTCGGCGGAGGCCGCGAGGACATCTGGGCGCCGGAAGACGATGTCTACTGGGGCCCGGAGCGGATATGGCTCGACGACGAACGCTACAGCGGCGACCGCGAGCTCGCCAATCCGCTTGGCGCCGTTCAGATGGGCCTGATCTACGTCAACCCGGAAGGGCCGAACGGCAACCCGGACCCGCTGGCGGCAGCCCGGGACATCCGCGAGACGTTCCGCCGCATGGCGATGAACGACGAGGAAACGGTCGCGCTCATCGCCGGCGGACATACCTTCGGCAAGGCCCATGGCGCCGCCGAAGAGAAGTACAAGGGTCCGGAACCGGAGGGGGCCGGCATCGAGGAGCAGGGTCGTGGCTGGAAGAGCAGCTACGGCAGCGGCAAGGCCGGCGACCAGATCGGCAGCGGGCTTGAGGGCGCCTGGACGAAGAACCCGGTCACCTGGGACAACGGTTATTTCGAAAACCTCTACAACTACGAGTGGGAGCTGACGAAGAGCCCCGCCGGCGCGAACCAGTGGACCCCGAAGAACGCCGAAGCCCACGACACCGTGCCCGATGCGCACGATCAGTCGAAGCGGCACGCTCCGATGATGTTGACGACCGACCTCGCGCTGATCGTCGATCCGGTCTACAAGGAGATTTCCAGGCGCTTCTACGAGAACCCCGACGAGCTTGCCGACGCCTTCGCCCGCGCGTGGTACAAGCTGCTGCACCGGGACATGGGACCGGTCTCCCGCTACCTCGGCCCGTGGGTTCCGGACGAGCAGTTGCCGTTCCAGGACCCGCTACCCGCAGTGACGCACTCGCTGATCGACGCGGCGGACATCGACGCGCTCAAGGGCAAGATCCTCGCCTCCGGTCTCTCCGTCTGCGAACTCGTCGCGACGGCCTGGGCGTCGGCGTCGACCTACCGCAACAGCGACAAGCGCGGCGGTGCGAATGGGGCGCGCATCCGCCTGGCGCCGCAGGCCGGATGGGATGTGAATGTGAGCTCCGGCGTGTCGTCGGTTCTCGAGACCCTGGAGGGAATCCAGCAGGAGTTCAACAGCATAAAGGCTAACGGGAAAATGGTCTCGCTCGCCGACCTGATCGTGCTCGGCGGCTGTGCGGCCATCGAGGAGGCAGCGAAGAAGGCCGGCCACGACGTGCAGGTTCCGTTCGCGCCGGGACGCGCCGACGCCACCGAGGAGATGACCGACGCCGAGTCGTTCGACGTGCTCGAGCCGACCGCGGACGGGTTCCGCAACTACCTGCAGAACGGCCACGCGGCCACCTCGGAGCACCTGCTCGTGGACAGGGCGTTCATGCTGACGCTGTCGGCTCCGGAAATGACGGCGCTCGTCGGCGGCATGCGCGCGTTGAACGCGAACGCCGGAAACTCCGACCGCGGCGTCTTTACGGACCGGCCCGGCACCCTTAGCAACGACTTCTTCGTGAACCTGCTTGATCTGGGCACGGAGTGGACCGCAACTTCGGACGACGGCGAAGAGTTCGAGGGCCGCGATCGCACCACCGGCGAACTGAAGTGGACCGCGAGCCGCGTCGACCTCGTCTTTGGCTCGAATTCCGAACTGCGGGCGCTCGCCGAGGTCTACGGGAGCGACGACGCCGAAGCGAAGTTCGTGCGTGACTTCGTCGCCGCGTGGGACAAGGTCATGAATCTCGATCGCTTCGACCTTGCCTGATCCGTAGGGAACAGTTTCAGAGCGCGTCGACACAACATGCGCGGCCCAGGAACCTGCGCCGCAGGAATTCGCGGCTCCCGGGGTCCGGAAGCGCCGGTCGTTCCCGTATAGTGGCGCTACTGCCATGTTGCGCAATTCACATGCCCGAACAGACCGACAATCTTTCGCAACTTGAGAAGTCGCTCGAACAACTCGAGGCCGTGGTCGCGAACCTCGAAAGCGGCGAACTCTCGCTCGAACAGGCGCTCAAGGAGTTTGAGCGCGGTGTGAAGCTGACGCGGCGATGCCAGACGACGCTCAAGGAAGCCGAACAGAAGGTCGAGATCCTGCTCAAGTCCAGTGCGGACGCGGAACCGGAACCCTTCGAGGCGGCGGCCGGCGAGGACTGAGCGCGCTCACACCAGGAGCTGGACCCCGGCGAGGCAGATCGCGGCGAAGAGCGCCGCGAGCACATCGTCGAGCATGATGCCCACACCGCCCGACACGGTCCGGTCGACGGCGCGGATCGGCCAGGGCTTGGCGATGTCGAACAGCCGGAACAGCGCCAGGGCCGCCAACAGCCACGCAATGCTTGCCTCGAGCAGCAGCGACAGCAGCAGCATCGCCGCGATTTCGTCGAGCACGATCGCCGGATGATCGTGCACGCCGAGACGGCGCGCGCTTTCTCCGCACAGCCACACGCCCAACGCGACGACGGCCAGCGCCAGCGCAACCCGCCAGGGCAGCGGCAGATCGAACATAAGCCAGGCCGGCGCGAGCGCGAGTATGCTGCCCGCGGTGCCGGGCGCCCACGGCACAAGGCCGACGCCGAAGCCTGTCGCGAGCAGGTGTACGGGGTCGCGGAGCAGTCCCGGACTAAGGCGCATGGCTCACTCGGCCGCAGGGATTCAAAAGAGCAATGCCGGCAGTCATGGGCATCGGGGACAGCTTGTGCTTTGCCGACGCCATGTCAGAAGTGGGCGAAGCCGCTCGCCGGGGGCTCGTACGATTCGCCGTCCCGGCGGCAGGCCACGCCACTGCCGGCAACCAGTCTGCCGATTCGCGTGAGCTTTGTGCCGGTCGAGTGCAGCTCAGCCTGTATCGCCTCCGACCGGTCCTCAGGCGCCGTGAAACACAGCTCATGGTCGTCGCCGCCGCCAAGCGCATGCGCCAGAGCCTGCTCGGGCGTGCATGCAGCGCGAAGTTCCGCCGAGAGCGGCACCTTGTCGACATCGACGATCGCCCCGCAGTTGCTGCGCGCGCAGATGTGCCCGAGGTCGTTGATGAGCCCGTCGGAGACGTCGACCGCGGCATTGGCGAGCGGCGCGAGCGCGATGCCCTCGGCGACACGCGCGTCGGGACGCGCGAACCGGTTCTCAAGCCATGCACGCGCGGCATCGTCGCAATAGGCGAAACGATCCTTGAGCCCGACGTCGGGACCGCTGGCCGATAGTGACGAGCGGCGACGAAAGGAGTCGAGTCCCGCCGCCGCGTCGCCGAGCGTGCCGGTCACATAAACGGCATCGCCGCAACGGCCGCCGCTGCGGGTCAGCATGGCGGCGCGGTCGACGCTGCCTACGATCTGCACCGTCGCCGCGAGCGGGCCGCGAGTCAGGTCGCCGCCGACAAGCTCAACTTCATGCCGGTTCGCAAGTTCGAAGAAGCCCCGCGAAAAACCCTCGAGCCAGACGTGATCGACGTCCGGCAAGGTCAGGGCCAGCGTCACCCAGCGGGGCCGTGCGCCCATCGCCGCGAGATCGCTGAGGTTGACCGCGAGCACCCGATAACCGACCCAGTCGCCCGGAAACCTGTCTGGAAAGTGCGTGCCGGCGACCAGCGTATCGGTCGCAATGGCCAACGGCCCGCTGGCGTCGATGACCGCCGCATCGTCGCCGATACCGATCAGTACGCGGTCGGTACCCGTTGCGCCTGCGGGACGCGGCGCCGCGCCGCCTGCATCTGTTCCCCCGGCACGCGGCACGCGCGCCGATCCCCGGACGAAATACCGTTCGATGAGCTCGAACTCGCCCAATTTTTCGGCCTCATCGCTTGAGCCTGCCATCACGCTCTCCGAGTTCCGCAGCGGCCTTGTCGAGCAGCGCGTTGACGAAGCGGTAGCTGTCGGTGGCACCGTACCGCTTCGCAAGTTCGACGGCCTCGTTGATGATCGCATTTGTCGGAACGTCGGGGCGATTCCGGAGTTCCGCGAGCGCAAGCAGCAGGATCGCGCGGCCGACGGCGTCGAGCTGTGCCGTAGGCCGCACGGCAAACCGGGCGATGGTCGCGTCGAGCGTCTCGACATCGTCGAGCACGATCTCGAGCAAGGATCGAAAGTACGCCTGGTCGACCGCGGCGAAATCGGCTTCGCGCTCGAACTGGCCGACGAGTTCGCTCAGGTCGTGATCGGCGAGCTGCCACTGGTAGAGGGCCTGCACGAGATAATCGCGGGCACCGCGCCGAGAACCGCTACCGGCCAAACGCTAGCGCTCCAGTTCGCGCAACACGGTGGCCGTGCGGATCGCTGCGAGTGCCGCGTCCACGCCCTTGTTGCCGGCCTTCGTACCCGCGCGTTCGATCGCCTGTTCGACGGTGTCGACGGTGAGGATGCCGAAGCCGATCGCGATGCCGTGCTCGAGGCTCGCGCTCGCAACCCCGCTGCTGGCTTCGCCGGCGACGTAGTCGAAATGCGGGGTGGCACCGCGGATCACACAGCCGAGCGCAACGAGCGCATCATAGCCGCCGCTTGCGGCCATCTTGCGGATCGCCAAAGGAGTTTCGAACGCGCCCGGCACGCGCACGACCGTGATGTCGGCCGCGTCCGCTCCATGATCGAGCAGCGTGGCAACAGCCGCATCGAGCAATCGGTCGACGATGAAGTCGTTGAACCGCGAAGCGACGATTCCCAAACGCAATCCACGCGCGTTGAGGCCGCCTTCGATCGTCCGGATATTGTCAGCCATGCCAATCGTCACCGCAGTCTTCCGGTGCCACGTATTCAATGACTTCCAGACCGAAGCCCGACAGCGCATGCATGTGTTTCGGCGCGCTGAGCACCCGCATCTTGGTGATCCCGAGCGCGCGCAGCACTTGTGCGCCCGTGCCGAAGGTACGCAGGTCCATGCTGCGTTCGCGCCGCGCCGCCAGCGAGTCGTCCGTTTCGCTCAGCGAACGCAGCGCCGACATGAGGTCCCGGACCGACTCGTTGTGCCTGAGAATCACGATCACGCCGCTGCCCTCGCGGGCGATTTGCCGCATCGCGCCCTCCAGGGGCCAGCCGAGGCGCGGGTTCCGGATGTTGACCACATCGCCGAGTGTGTCCTGGCGGTGCACGCGCACGAGCACGGGGCGACTGGTATCGATCGTTCCACGCACGAGCGCGAGGTGCACGTTGCGATTGATGTGATCGTCGAAGCAAATGAGCCTGAACGGGCCGAACGGGGTCTCGATATCGAGCTCGGCGATCGCTTCGACCGTTTCCTCGTGTGCGAGGCGGTATTCGATCAGGTCCGCGATCGTGCCGATCTTGAGCTTGTGGTTCCGGGCGAAGGCGATGAGGTCGTCGCGGCGCGCCATCGTGCCGTCGTCGTTGAGAATTTCGACGATCACCGAGGCGGGCTCGTGGCCCGCCAGCCGCGCGAGGTCGCAGCCCGCTTCGGTATGCCCGGCTCGCGTCAGCACGCCGCCGGGCTGAGCCATGAGCGGAAAGACGTGGCCGGGCTGGTGCAGGTCGTCGGGCTGCGCATCGGGCGCGACCGCGGCACGAACCGTACGGGCTCGGTCGTGCGCGGAGATGCCAGTGGTCACGCCCTCGGTTGCTTCGATCGACACCGTGAAATTGGTGGTCTTGCGCCGGTCCGTGCCGCTGACCATGAGCGGCAGGCGCAACTGCTCGCAGCGAGAGCGCGTCAGGGTCAGGCAGATCAGGCCGCGGCCGTAGCGCGCCATGAAGTTGATGTGCTCGCTGCGAACCTTGCTCGCAGCCATGATCAGATCGCCTTCGTTCTCGCGATCCTCGTCATCGAGGATCACGGCCATTTCGCCCTTGCGCAGCGCGGCGATGATGTCCTCGATCGGGTCGAGCCCCGACCATGCCTTGCCGGTTGTCACTTGAGTAATCATGGCTTCTCTTAAGCTCCATGCTCACTGCGCCGCGGAGCTTCGCCCCGGACCGGTCCACGAGGTCCCGGGAGCCTGCGCGGCAGGAGTTCACGGCTGCAATTCGCGTTCGCAAGCTCCTACGGCGCAGCTTCCTGGCCGCAAAGCCGCTCCAGGTAGCGAGCGACGACGTCGACTTCAATGTTAACAGCCGAGCCAGGCTCGTACCCGGAAATGACCGTCGCCCCGCGCGTGTGCGGCACGATGTTGACTTCGAAGCGGCAGCCCTCCACGACGTTCACGGTCAGGCTCACGCCGTCCACGGCAACCGAACCCTTGCGCGCGACGTAACGACTCAATTCTGCGGGCAATTCGATCGCGAGCAAGGTCGAACGGCCGGCCGGAGCGATGTCCACGACCCGGCCGACACCGTCGACGTGGCCGGTCACGAAGTGCCCGTCGACCGGATCGCCGACTTTAAGCGACGGTTCGAGATTGAGCTTGCTGCCGACCCCGACTGATGCAAGCGTCGTCACCGCGAGCGTCTCGGCGGATGCGTCGGCTTCGAAGCGGCCGGGACCGCAGGCCGTTGCGGTCAGGCAGGCCCCATTGACCGCGATGCTCGATCCCGGCGCGAGCGCGCCGAGTTCGCCGGTTTCGTAACCGATCGCGAGCTTCGCGTCGGCTCCCATGTCGGTCCGCTCGAGAACCCGGCCGACGCTTTTGACTATCCCGGAAAACACCTCGACTCGCCTTTTGCTCGCCCGCCGCCAGGCAACCTGCGGCGAAAGCCTCGCCGCGTCGAGCTGCGGCGCGGCGTTCCGTCACGGCCTGTCAGGAATGCTCCGAACAATTCCATTCTCCGGCGTTCGCCGATCCGGGAATGACCGGTTTTGGCAATTTGGGCCTGGATGACCTAAGTCCTCAGGGGGCCAGCACCGTACCGGGACGCGCGCGTATGCGCAAGTCGGGACCGACCCTGCGCACGTCGTCGATCGAAAGTTCAAGGCTTTCGGCAAGGCTTGCAAGCGGAGCCAGCGAAAACATGCCGCGCGCATCGTCGCCGAGCAGTCGTGGCGCGAGATAGAGCACCAATTCGTCGATGAGGCCGCGTTCGAGCAGCGCCCCGTTGAGCGTTGCTCCAGCCTCGACCCAGACATCGTTGACCTCGAGTTCTCCGAGGCGCTCGAGCACCTGACCGAGATCGCAGCGCGGTCTGCCTTCGACCGGCTCGATTCGCGCGCCGGCGGCCTCCAGCGGCGCGCGCCGGACGGCGGCATTGGCTGCCGTGAAAATGACGACTTCGCCCGGCAGCGACAGTGTGTGCGCGGACGGCGGGGTCCGCAGCGCGGAATCCACGATCGCGCGCAGCGGCTGAACGAGCCCGTCGGCTTCGTCGTCAGGTCGCGCGTTCAGCGAGGGATCGTCAGCGAGCACGGTCCCGACTCCGCACAGCACGGCGCTCGAGCGCGCTCGCCATCGGTGCACGTCGCGTCTGGCGGCATCTGCAGTGATCCACTTGCTTTCGCCGCTCTGAAGCGCGGTCCTCCCGTCGAGACTCGCGGCGATCTTGCTCCTGACCCAGGGCCGGCCGCGGGTCATGCGCGAGATGTATCCTTTGTTGATCTCGTGTGCGCTTTGCTCCATGAGACCCTGCTCCACGGCGACGCCCGCTTCGCCGAGCGCACGCAGTCCCGCGCCGTTGACGAGTGGATTCGGGTCGCCGGTCGCGCAAACCACGCGCGCGACTCCGGCGTCGAGAAGCGCGACCGTGCACGGTCCGGTGCGCCCCTGGTGACAACAGGGCTCGAGCGTCACGTAAGCGGTCGAGCCGCGGGCGCTGGCGCCGGCTGCGGCCAGCGCGGCGCGCTCTGCGTGCGGGCCGCCGACCGGAGCGGTCCAGCCTTCGCCGACGATTTCGCCGTCCCTGACGAGCACACAGCCCACGGTCGGGTTCGGGTCGGTGGAGGTGAGCCCCTTGCGGGCCAGCCCGAGCGCCCGCGCCATGAACTGCCGGTCGGCCCCGGGACTCACCGTTTCGACCGCGCGGCGTCGTCGTCATCCGGGAGCAGCGGCAACTGGCGACGCTCCTCGGCTGCATCCGTGCGCGCTTTCAGCCGCCGGATCTCCTCTTCGAACTGGGTCACGTCCTGAAAGCTCCGGTAGACCGATGCGAACCTGACGTAGGCGACTTCGTCGAGCCGCCGAAGCTGGTCCATGACCAGAGAGCCGATGAAACTGCTGTGTACGTCGCGCTCGCCGGTGACCCGTATGCGATGCGCGATCTGCTCGACCGCCCGTTCCAGCGCTTCGCTGCCGACGGGACGCTTGCGCAGCGCCGCTTCGATACCGCCGCGCATTTTGGCCAGGTCGAATGGCTCGCGCCGGTCATCGCGCTTTCTGACGTGTGGCATCACGAGTTCTGCCGACTCGAAGGTCGTGAACCGCTCCGAGCATGCGACGCATTCGCGGCGACGGCGGACCTGACGGCCTTCCGCGGTGAGCCTGGAATCGATCACCTTCGTATCGACATGGCTGCAGAACGGACAATACATGCTCGGCTACCCGGCCTTGCTGCGGCCATAAACGGGAAACGCCTCGCACATTTCGAGCACCGACGCACGAATGCTGGCGATCGTGCGATCGTTGTCGAGGTCCTCGAGCACATCGGCGACCCAGCCGGCGAGAATGTCGATCTCCTCGGCGCCGACGCCGCGCGTCGTGACCGCGGGCGTGCCGATCCTGAGACCCCGCGGCGCTTCGCCAGGCGCTGGACTGGGCAAGTGCACCGCATTGACGGCGATGTGAGCCGCTTCGAGCACATGTTCGGCGCGCGCGGCATCGATCTGGCGCGCCGAGAGGTCAGCCAGCAGCATGTGGTTGTCCGTGCCGCCCGTGACGATCGCGAGCCCGCGCTGTTCGAGTGCGTGCGCGGCGCGGCGGGCATTGGCGACGACCTGCCGCTGGTAGTCGCGGAACTGCTGCTGTGAAGCTTCCTCGAGCGCAACGGCCTTCGCCGCGATCACGTGCATGAGCGGACCGCCCTGCGTGCATGGATAGACCGCATCGTCGAGCCTGCGCCCGAGTTTGCCATTCGCGCGTGCGAGGATCATGCCGCCGCGAGGCCCGCGCAGCGTCTTGTGAGTCGTGGTCGTCGTGACGTCGGCGATCGGGACCGGGTTCGGGTAGAGCCCGGCCGCCACGAGTCCTGCGACGTGCGCCATGTCGGCGAGCAGAAACGCCCCCGCGGCGTCGGCGATCTCCCTGAAGCGCTGCCAGTCCACGATCCGCGAGTACGCGGAAAACCCTGCGACGATGACCTTCGGACGGTGGCGCAGGGCCAGCTCGGCGACTTCGTCATGGTCGATCTCGCCGTCGTCGCGCAAACCGTAGGTCACCGCATTGAACAAGCTGCCGGCGAAACTGCTCGAATCGCCGTGCGTGATGTGTCCGCCGTGGCTCGCGGCGAGTCCGAGCAGCGTTTCGCCGGGTTCCATCAGCGCAAAGTAGGCGGCCGCATTGGCCTGGGAGCCCGAATAGGGCTGCACGTTTGCATACGCTGCCCCGAACAAGCGCTTGGCGCGCTCGATCGCGAGCCGCTCGGCGTCGTCGACGAAGCGGCAGCCGCTGTAGCGGCGTGCACCGGGGTAGCCGTCGGCGTACTTGTTGGTCAGCGGCGAGCCCTGCGCCTCAAGCACCCTGGGACTGACGTAGTTTTCCGACGCGATCAGTTCCATGAACTCTTCCTGGCGCTGCCGCTCGCCCGCGAGCGCCGCAGCAAGCGGCGCGTCGAACCCGGCAATGCAATCGTCGGCGCTGAACATGGTCGCGGGGAGGGAGGTTGCTAGCCCGCAAATCTCACCAAGGGCCACGATGATCGCGCAGGATTTTTTGTGACTGCGCGTGCTCGCGACCGCAACCATAGCGAGTCTATGGTGGAGGGAGCATGTGCGCGCAGTCGCGCAAAAGACAAGCGAGGGCGTGGCCAGCGCAAGCTGTCACCCGCGCGATGTCCCCGATTATCTCGCAAGTTCCTGAAATTCATCCGTAATGCTCCATGGCAAGGCGCGGCTTGGTGAGATTTGCGGGCTAGGTCAGTTCTTCGACGACGCGCGTCCAGGCGCGCGCAAGGTTGAACAGGTCGTAACCGCCGCCGCCCATGGCGAGGATCCGTCCCTCGCAGTGGCGATCGGCGAGCGTCCGGAGCCTGCGCGCCGCGTGCGCATGGGCTTCCTCGGTGTAGGCCAGGTGCGTTATCGGATCGCCGCCGAGCGAATCCGCGCCGCACTGCAGGAGAATCAGGTCGAACGAATGGTCCTGCAGGAAACCTTCGACCTCTTCCCATGCCGTAAGGAAGTGTTGATCCCCGGCCCCCGGCATCATCGGCACGTTGAGCTTCGTTCCTGCCGCGGCGCCCTTGCCGGTCTCGTCGCGCGAACCTGTGCCCGGATAGAGAAAGCGGCCGTCCTCGTGCAGGTCGGCAAAGATCACGTGCGGATCGTCCTCGAAACCGTAGAATACGCCGTCGCCGTGGTGCGCATCGATGTCGACGTAGGCAACGTGCCCGAGGCCATGGCGGCGCCGTGCCGCCTCGATGGCGACACTGCAGTCGTTGAAGACGCAAAAGCCGGCCGCCGAGTCGCGCGCCGCGTGGTGAAGCCCGCCGATCGGGATGAACGCGCGCGGGATCGGGCCCGTCACGATCGCTTCCAGGGCATTGAGCGTGCCGCCGACCACGAACGCCGCATTCTCGAAGACGCCCGGGTAGGCCGGCGTGTCGCCGCCGTCGAGAAAGCCGCTGCCGATGCGCGACATTTCGATCACGCGATCGACGTGGCGCGGCGTATGAAAGTACTCCAGTTCCTCGCGCGTGGCCTGCCGCGCCGAGATGCGTTGAAGCCGGTCCCGGGAGTCGGACTTCTCGATCTCGTCCATGAACGCATCGTGACGCGAGGTGCCGAAGGGATGGCCATCGGGAAAACCGTACGAAGCGATCTCCTGACCGCAAACCAGAACGGCTGTCGCTGACATCAATGTTGCTCTGAAGAGTTTGCCGGATTATTGCTCGGCCGGACCGTTCGCGGATAATCCGATCGCCCTTCGCCGACCCGCTCCGAGAATTGGACCATGGCCCAGTACATCTATACCACGAACAGACTCGAAAAAGTCGTGCCGCCGAAGCGCCATATCCTGCGCGACATCAGCCTGAGCTTCTTCCCCGGCGCGAAGATCGGCGTGCTGGGCCTGAACGGTTCGGGCAAGTCGACGCTGCTCAGGATCATGGCCGGCGTCGATCGGGACTTCAATGGCGAAGCGCGGCCGCAATCGGGCATCAGGATCGGCTACCTCGCGCAGGAACCGGAGCTCGATGCCCGCAAAACCGTACGCGGCGTGATCGAGGAAGGCATCGCCGGGATTCTCGCCCTCGTCGCGCGATTCAACGAGATCAGCGAACGATTCGCCGAACCGCTCGCGGACGAGGAGATGGCGCAACTGCTCACCGAGCAGGGCGAGCTGCAGGATGCGATCGAAGCGGCCGACGGTTGGGAAGTCGAACGCAAGCTCGAGATCGCGGCCCAGGCACTGCGGCTGCCGCCCTGGGATGCGCCGATCGGAACGCTGTCCGGTGGCGAACGGCGCCGTGTCGCGCTTTGCCGCGTGCTTCTGTCCAACCCGGACATGCTGCTGCTCGACGAACCGACGAACCATCTCGATGCCGAATCCGTCGCCTGGCTCGAGAGATTTCTCGACGAGTATCCGGGCACGGTAATGGCCGTGACCCACGACCGCTACTTTCTCGACAACGTGGCGGGCTGGATTCTCGAACTCGATCGCGGCCACGGCATTCCCTGGAAGGGCAACTACAGCTCGTGGCTCGACCAGAAGGCGCAGCGGCTCGCCGTCGAGCAGCAGCGCGAAGCGGCCCGGCAGCGCGCGATCAGGTCCGAGCTCGAGTGGGTCCGTTCCAATCCGCGCGCGCGCCAGGCCAAGGCCAGGGCGCGCCTGGAACGCTTCGAGGAACTCACCTCCAGAGACTTTCAGACCCGCAACGAAACCAACGAGATCTACATCCCGCCCGGCCCCAGGCTCGGCGACCTCGTGATCGAAGCTGACTCCGTAGGCAAGGCCTTCGGCAGCCACAAGCTCTTCGAGAAGCTGTCGTTCGAACTGCCGCCCGGCGGGATCGTCGGTGTCATCGGTCCGAACGGCGCCGGCAAAACGACATTGTTCAGGATGCTCGTGGGCGCCGAGTCGCCGGACACGGGCGCCATCCGCATCGGCGATTCCGTCGAACTCGCCTACGTGGACCAGTCACGCGACGTGCTCGACGATGCCAGAACCGTTTGGGAGGAAATCAGCGACGGCCAGGAGAATCTCCTCGTCGGCAACTACGAAACGCAGTCGCGTGCCTACGTCGGCCGGTTCAATTTTCGCGGTGCCGAGCAGCAGAAAAAGGTGGGCCTGCTGTCAGGCGGCGAGCGCAACCGCGTGCACCTGGCGAAGCTCCTGCGCTCGGGAGGCAACGTGCTGCTGCTCGACGAACCCACCAACGATCTGGATGTCGAGACGCTCAGGGCGCTCGAGGATGCCCTATTGAGCTTTCCGGGCTGTGCTGTCGTCATATCGCACGATCGCTGGTTCCTGGACCGGATCGCAACGCACATGCTCGCGTTCGAGGGCGACGGGGAGGTCGTCTGGTTCCGCGGCAACTACGCGGAGTACGCGGCCGACCTCGAGCGGCGCAAGGGCAAGGACGCATCCCGGCCAAAGCCCAGCCGCTACACGCGGCTGGACCTGTAAGGGCCGGCGGTGGCCAGGAGCCAGCGTCGCAGGAATTCACGGCTGAAAAACCGCTTTCGCGACTTCCTGCGGCACGGGTTCCTGTGTCAAAGGTCCGACCCCAAACATAACCCACGATGCTTGAGGCCAGGGCAGGTCAATCCATGATGTCTAGAAGGCGCCGCGCACCAGCCCGGTGCGGGTGTCGAGCGTCAGACCGAGGATCGCCTGCCAGTTGCGTGTGAGTTCCGGCGAATCCGCCGGCAGCGGCGTCTCGGCGGGCCGGGTCAGGCCGAGGTTTACAAACGCGGCGCGTCCGGTTTCCGGGCCGCCCACCAACCGCACGGTTTCCGCCTGCGTGCCGCCGAGCACGGCATCGGCCTTGAGATCGCCGGGCAGCAAGCGGGTGTCGACGACCGACAGATCCTCGCCGATCAACTCCAGCCGATGCATCCAGTGCGCGCTGCGCGCAAGCACAAAGCGACCGTCCGGACTGAAATCGAGCCACTCGACAGCGTGCGGAAAGCCACGCGGATCGCCGAATGGCGCCGCCGCAGCGGTGTCCCAGAGCTGCAGATTGCCGGCGCTGTCGCCGGTCGCAAAGAGGTTCCCGTCAGGCGAGAACGCGATCGATCGGACGGCGGACTGCGCGCGGGTCGAGAGCAACGGCTCCGATCCCATGGGGGCACCAAAGAAGATGTTGCCGGCGCTGTCGCCGACCGCGACGAGTTCGCCCCGGGGCGAAAACGCGACCGCGAGCGCCGAGCCATTGACGGGAATCTCTCCGACCAGTTCGCCGTCCCGCGCGGACCAGATCCTGGCCGAGTACTCCGCCGCGCTGACGATCCGGCGCCCATCGGCGCTGATCTCGACCGCATGTATCGGGCCTGCCGGGTGGCGCATGAATGCCGGATCCGGCGCGACGCTGCCTGCGTCCCATACGCGCACGACGCCGTCGGCGCCGCCGCTCGCAACGAGGCGGTTTGCCGCGTTCAGGGCGAGGCTCGTGACCGCGCCCCGATGGCCGATGAAATCGACGCTGTCGGCCGCGGCGCCGGCATCCTGCAGTTCCTCGACGCGTCGAACCCGCACGTGGCCGCCGCGATACCCGACCGCCACCAACTGATCCGTGGAGTCGAGCGCGAGCGCCGAGAGCTCCGGGTCGGACCCGGGTGCGAACTCGCGCGGCTCGAGCCGCCAGAGCCGAAACACCGTGCTGCCGGTGACCGTCAGCATCTCACGGCCGTCGGTCGAGACCCGGGTCGCGACGCCCGGGTCGAGTCGAAAGCTGCCCGCACTCGCCTGACCGTCGAGGTTGCGAAGCTGAATGAGACCGGGCGCCGCCTCGAAAGCGAGCAATGCGGCATCCGCCGCGACACTGACGCTCGCCGGATCGATCGTTCTGCCGAGCAGTATCGGCTCCGGCACGCTGAAGTCCGTTGCACCGGGATCCACTCTGGACATCAATGGCAATACAGCCGCCCTGCTGCCGGTCTCGGGGAGACCGTCGCCGGGCACGATCACAGCCTCAATTGTCCACGCCAGCAGATCTCCCGCGCTGTCGACCGCAAGGAGCGTGTCCGTACCCGGCACAGCGATGAGCCGCTCGATAGCCAGGGCGTGGCGCAGATCGGCGAGCAGCCGCCCGTTGCGCGGATCCACGACGCGCACGCGCCCGGCGAGGTCGATCAAAGCCAGGTAACGCGCAGCGTGGCCGAGCACCCAGTCCGCCGCGTCTGCGAGGTCGTAACCGGCACCGACTGTCGTTCCGTCGTCGACTCGTTTGACAATGAACTCCAACGAGTCGGAGTCCCCTCGAAAGGCGACTGCAAAAAAGCCGCCGTCGGTACTGAGCGCCGGCGGCAGCGGGAAGTCGCTTGACGTCGAGATGCTGGAGATGCTCGGCGGCGCAAGCGCCTGACCGGCATCCCAGGCCGTCAGCTCGAGCTCGTCTGCCGTCGTGACGATCGCGCGCGAATACTCCGAACTGTAAAGCACATGTTCGATGGGCGACTCCATCGGCAGGTCGCCTGCAAGCTCGCCACTCAGCAGATCCCAGATGGCCAGCGCCCCGCCGGAGCGCGACGGTCGAGCCAGCGCGAAGCGGCCGCTCGCGTCGAGATCGATCTCGACTTCGTCGGTCCTCACGGGATCCGGAAGCGCAACGCCCTGCTCGGGCGTGTCCGTGTACACCGTAGCGTCACCGGCAAACTGCAAGCCCCAGCTCATGAGCACGCCAATCTCACCCGAGCGGCGGTCGACGGCGGTCAGACGCCACGAACCGCGACTGTCCTCGTCCGCCAGCGCGAACAGCGGCGAGCCCGGCCGGGCGCTGAAGCGCAGCGCCTGCTGATCCGCACGCGGCTGCGGCACGGCCAGCGTCGCCTGACCGCCGCCAGGCGCAGTCAGGGTCACGAGCAGGTCGCTCGCCCGGGCATGCCGCAACGTCAGAAGCAAATCGAATCCGCCGGCCACCCGGCGCTCGTCCACGACGAGTTCGCGCTCGACCGGCACATGCTGCAGCGCCGTCAACCTGCCCTGGATGCGCTCGACCCGGCCGACGTCAGGCGCGGCCAGTGCCTGCGGCGTCTCGCGCAACGCAAGATGCTGCACGCGATGAGCCCGGTCGATTACGACGAGCTCGCCGCGCTGCCAATCGACTCGCCAGTCGAGCGGCGGTTCGGTGAGGCGAAAGCTTCGCTCGAGCTGTCGATAGTCCGAACCGATCAGTTCGGCCGCCGTTGCCTGTACGGCTTCGCGTTGGCCCGGCAAGGCCTGAACCGCAAGCAACAGGGCTTCGTCACGCTGCTCGCGGCGCATCGCTTCGCGCGAGCGCCGCAACCAATAGGCGCCCACGAGTTCGTCGGCAAGTCCGGCGCGATCCGGCAGGCTTCTGAGGACGGCATCGGCGGCCAGCACCTCGTCGAGAGTGCGCGCGGAGCGGCTGCGGCGCGTCATCGCCTCCCCAAGCAGTCGGTCGGCACGACCGGCGAAACCAGGTATTCGGTGCAGCGCCTGGTATGCGTCCTCTGCGACGGCGTAGTCCTCCGTCACCACGGACAGGATGTCGATATAGGGCCGAGGCAGGACTTGCAGATACCAGTACGGCAAGAGCAGCGCCACGGCTGCGACCGCAGCGACCGCAAGCGGCCGTCGCCAGTCGATCGGACGCGCCGACGCCGCCCACTCACCATCGAAGACACGCTCGTAAATCCTGTTCCTGTAATGCAGCCGACCCGTGTCGTCATGGCTCACGACGCCGGAAAGGTTCAGGAACTCAAGCGCGTAGCGTGGGGCGGCGGGGACAATCTCGCCGTCTCTTCCCATTTTCTCGAGCACCGACAACGCTTGCCGCCTGGCCTGCGACTTGCGCGTGAGCAGGTTCCTCATCTGGCTCAGCAACGGCTCCTCGCGACCCGCACGCGGCGCGAGAAACAGCTCCTGGACACAGCGATCGACGTCCGCGAGCTTCCCGCCCCGTCGCGCTACGGCGCGCGCGAGCTTCTGCGTGAGGTACGGTTGTCCCCGCGTCCAGCCGTAAATCCTGTCCATGAGCGCGCGACCGGACTCCTCGTCGAACCCGAAACCTGCCGCGAAGCGGTGGCATTGGACAGCGCTGAAGTCGGGCAGTTCGGTCTCGCGACCGTCGATGAACGGCGACCAGCTTTCGTCCGGGCAAAGCCTGGCTGGCGTCGTGACGCCGAGGACGACGAAGTTGAGCCGATTGAAGTCGGGTTCGGAGACGCGCCGCGCGTAACACGTGCGCATCGCCGAGAAGAGTTCCTTCGCGAACGGCAGCTCCTCGGCGCGCTCGACCTCATCGAAGAAGATCGTCACGGGCTCGAAGGTATGCGCGAGCACCACTTCGGAAAAGAACTCGACGAGCCGCTGCTCGTTGAGCAGCGCGCCCGTGCCCTGCCACCACGCTTGCAGGTCGACCTTGAGCCTGAGTTCGCGCAGCACGCGGTACGCGATGCTGTAATACCAGCGCCCGGCATCGTCGCTGTCGCTGCGAGCGCCGATCTGGGTCAGATCGACCACGGCGGCGAGCTGGCGCCGCTCGCGCAGCACGGTAATCGTGCGCGCCATGAGGCTCGATTTCCCCGACGCCCTCGGGCTCAGGACATAGGAGAACTGTTGGTCGGCAATGCTCTCGAGCAGAGCTTCGTCGGCGCCGCGCTCGATGTAGCAGGCGCGTCCGGGCTGGACGGCACCGCCGACGACAAAGAAATCACCTGCATGCGTTACTCTTGACACGGTTCGTAGTGTAGCAATGAGCGTTGGACTAATCCTGAAGCGCGACCGGCGCGAAGCACGCGATTTCGTTTCTGCCACGACGGTAGCGAGATGCCGTCGGGGAGCCCTGAAGCACGACGCGCGTTAATCGGTGACGATCTCAAGAAGGAGCGCTGCAACAATGAGGCTTCGGCGAACCCTGAAGCGAGGCGGCCTCGGCACCGTGGAAGTAGCCACCGGGAACCGTGCGAGCGTGGTCATCCGGGACACGCGGCCGGCCGGCCGCCGGGTACGATTCCTCGCCGCACGCCTGGCGCGCCGCGAAGCCGACGCGCTTTCGGTACTGGACGGGCTCGCGGGAACGCCGAAGCTGATCGGTTTTGATGGCCAAACGCTCAGGCGGACCTGGCTGCCGGGGCTGCCGATGCACCTCGGCCAGCCGCCATCAAGGCAGTACTTCCGCCGCGCCCAAAAGCTCCTGTTCCGAATGCACCGCCGCGGCATCGCGCACAACGACCTCGCCAAGGAGGCCAACTGGATCTGCATGCCGGGCGAGCGTCCCGGCATCGTGGACTTTCAACTCGCGGTCGTCTCGAAGCGTCGAGGAAGGTGGTTTCGGCTGCTCGCGCGCGAGGACCTGCGCCACCTGCTCAAGCACAAGCGGCACTATCGCCCCGAAACGCTCACGGCAAGGGAGCGCGCGCTGCTCGCACGACCCTCGCTCCCGGCACAGCTTTGGCGGGGGTTGTTCAAACCACCGTATCGCTTCGTGACGCGGCGTATCCTTGGCTGGCCGGAGCGCGAAGGCGCCGAGGAACGGCAACTGGGCTGAATACGGCGCCGCGCTTGCCGCCCAGGCATGGCTGGAAGCGGGCGAGCGAGACGGCCCGGCGGGCGCTGGCGCCCGTTCGGCCTGCGGACGCTCCACCTGGCGCGACGCCTCGATCAACTCGCATGTCTGCGCAAACGCATTCGGCTATGATTGCCGAAGCGCGCTCCCGAAGCCCACGATGGAAATCTGCCACTCACACAATCTCAGCCGCGAACCTTCCGCAGCAAAGCCCTACGGCATCCGCGTGAGCCTGCCGCGCGGCGAATCCTTCGCACGCCTGCTGGGTGCGGACTGGGAGCGCTATCACTGGTATGCCTCGGCCGAGGAGCGCGATGCGGCACTTGAGGACATGGCCGGCGAGCACCGCTACTCCAGGCGCGGCGACCGGCCGACGCTGCGCTTCGAAGCTGTCGACGCCGCCTGACCTCGTTCCGGCAATCCTTCCGGCGCCAATCCACGGACCGGATTTCAGTGCCAAGTTAACTTGCCCATTCTTGAGGTATCTACAGAGACGGCTTGCGCCGCGCCGCGCACTATTGCCCTGCATTCTGGATAAACGGACTCACACAGGGAGCAAGGCAATGAACGCACAACGCAATATTTACTCGGCAATCGTCCTTCTGGCCGGATCGGGCATGGCCCACGCCGCGGGCGCCGCCGCCACGGCGCAATTGGACGGTCTGAGCGAAGCACCGGCGTATCCGGGCGTTGCCGTCATGGAAGAAGTGATCGTCACGGCCAATGCTGACGACTTCCCGACCATGGACTTCCTCATGGCCAGGCTGCGCGAGCTCCCGCCCATCGAGATCGTGACGGTAACCGCAAAGTATCCCGAAGGTCTGCAGACGGAAGATGTCGCGGTGTCGGAACGGCCTCGACCAGAGCGCCTACTCTCGGCGATCCGGGTCTACCAGGCGAGCCCGCCGAACCAGGAGTTTGCAGGGCCCGTCGAATTCGCGCTTGCTGACAACGCTGCCGTGAGCGTCGCCTGGGAACTCGATGCCGGCCTGATCGAGACCGCCGGGCAGGATTTCCTGCCGACGTTGCCGGATCTCGATGTCGACTCCGATGAGGCGCGCATCCTGCGGTTCTGAACGGCTACCGAGGAATCCGGCTCCGCCCCGGCCCCCCCCCCCGGTCCCGGGGCCCGGCCCGCGGCACGTTCAGGGGTCGGCGGAGCCCTGCCTCGCAGGCGCTACTGCGGCAGGAATCGACGGTGGCGTTGCGTCGGTACAGTCGCTCAGGGCCGCGTCTGGCCCGTTCCGTGCACCACGTACTTGTAGCTCGTCAGTTCCGCCGCGCCGACGGGTCCGCGCGCGTGGATGCGTCCCGTCGCGATGCCGATCTCCGCGCCCATGCCGAACTCGCCGCCGTCGGCGAACTGGGTCGAGGCGTTGTGCATGACGATCGCGCTGTCCAGTTCCCGCGCGAACCGTTCGGCCGCCG
Organism: Candidatus Rariloculus versatilis; assembly: GCA_028278665.1. GTDB lineage: Bacteria > Pseudomonadota > Gammaproteobacteria > Steroidobacterales > Rariloculaceae > Rariloculus > Rariloculus versatilis. The sequence continues at coordinate 43,771 of JAQAJI010000013.1, read as the reverse complement.
CGGCATCTTCCGTGACGATGGCATCGGTGTGGCCGGACCCGTGCGTCCGGACATGCTCGAGCGCGGCGTCGATGCCGTCTATGACCCTGACGGCGACGATCGCGTCGAGGTATTCCTTGCCCCAGTCGGAGCGCGCCGCGGCCCTGACGCTTGAATCGACGTCCACTGTCGCCGGATCGCCGCGAACCTCGCAGCCGGCCTCGAGCAGGTCGGCGACGATCGGCGCGAGGTGGGTAGCGGCGCAGGCGCGGTCGACGAGCACGGCCTCGGTGGCCCCGCAGATGCCGGTTCGCCGCATCTTCGCATTGACCACGAGGCGCCGCGCCATGTCGAGGTCGGCCGCCGCATGCACGTAGGTATGGCAGATGCCCTCCAGGTGTCCCATCACGGGCACGCGCGCGTCCTGCTGGACACGCGAGATCAGGCCCTTGCCGCCGCGCGGGACTATGACGTCGACGAATTGCCCCATGTCGCGCAACAGGATGCCGACGGCCTCGCGGTCCTGCGTCGGCACTATCTGAATCGCGGACTCGGGCAGACCGTGAGACGCGAGCGCTCGCGCGAGGCAGGCGTGAATGGCGGCGCTCGAGCGCGCGCTTTCCGAACCGCCGCGCAGGATGACCGCATTGCCGCTCTTCAGGCACAAGGCGCCTGCATCCGCGGTAACGTTTGGCCGGCTCTCGTAGATGATGCCGATGACGCCGAGCGGCACGCGTACGCGCTCGATCCTGAGACCGTTCGGCCGATTCCATTCGGCGATGACCTGCCCAACCGGGTCGTCGAGATCGGCGATCGACTCGACGCCCACGGCCATGGCCTCGATCCGGGAGTCGTCCAGTGCGAGCCGGTCGATCATTGCAGCTGACAGCCCAAGCCGATGTCCATCCGCACAGTCGCGCTCGTTCGCCTCGAGAATCGCCGCCGCAGACTCGCGAATTTCGCTTCCCGCGCTCTGAAGCACGGCATTCCTCGTGTCGCCCGGGGCTCTCGCGAGCACGGCTGCCGCGTCGCGCGCGGCGCGGCCGAGACCCATCATCTGTTCGTGAAGGCCCGGTTCAAGTTCACGGTTGGCGATATTCATCGTGATCGTCTCTCAATGCATCAACACCAGATCGTCGCGGTGGATCATCTCATCCCGGCCGCGATAACCCAATACGCTCGCTATGAACTCCGATTGCTTGCCGGCAATCGCGCGAGCCTCGTCGGACGAATAGCCGATCAGCCCGCGGCCCAACTCGACGCCCAGTCCGCTCAGCACGCGCACCGCGTCGCCGCGCTCGAAATCCCCCGCGACTTCGGTCACGCCTGCCGGAAGCAGGCTACGGCCCGACACCAGCGCGCGCTCGGCGCCGGCGTCGACGCTGACGCTACCCTTGGGTTTCAGCGTACCCGCGATCCATTGCTTGCGGGCCGCCGCGGGTGTCGCCGTCGACAGGAACCACGTCGCCCGGCCGCCCTCGCTCAGGGCCTTCAGCGGCCGCCGCACGCGGCCGCTCGTGATCGCTACCTGGCAGCCGGCCCCCGTGGCGATCCGCGCCGCGTCGAGCTTGGTGTGCATGCCGCCTGAACCGTGCGCCGAACCCGGGCCGCCGGCCATCGCGCGGATCCGCTCGTCGATGCCGGTGACCTCCGGCACGTGTTCGGCATCGTCGTTGCGCTGCGGATCGCAGGTGTAAAGACCGTCCACATCTGACAGCAGCACCATGCAGTCGGCGCTGACCATCTGTGCGACCCGCGCTGCGAGACGATCGTTGTCCCCGTAGCGAAGCTCCTGGGTCGCGACCGTGTCGTTCTCGTTCACCACCGGGACCGCGCCGCGCGCAAGAAGCGTCAGCAGCGTCCTGCATGCGTTGAGGTAGCGGCGCCTGCTCTCGCTGTCGTCGAGCGTCAACAGAACCTGTGCTGTTTTCAGTTCGACCCCGCGCAACGCGTCATGGTAGGCGTGGGCGAGCAGGATCTGGCCGGCCGCGGCGGCGGCCTGGTTGTCTTCAAGGCGCGCGCGGCGTGGGTCGATCCCGAGTTCGCGCGCACCAAGCGCGACGGCGCCCGAAGATACAAGCACGACCTGACCGCCCGATTCGTAAAGCCACACGACGTCCTCGCAGAGCGCCGTGAGCCAGTCTTCGTCGAGCGCGCCCGTATCCTGATCGATGAACAGGGCGGAGCCGATCTTGACGACCAGGCGGCGCGCACCGAGGAGTCGGTCGGCGTTTGTCGATCCATCGCTCATTGGTCTGGCCATCGGGAAAAATCGTGCGGCCGCGCGCCCTCAGCCCCTGGCGAACACCGGCGCCCCGCGGGCAACGGCCATCGCACCGCTGCGCACGACCGTGGAAAGGTCCGACACACTCCTGATCCGGTCAAGAAACCGGTCGATCTCATGGCTGCCGCCGATGAGCTCGATCGTGTAGTGGCCCTCGTGGTCGTCGAGCACGCGGGCGTTGGAGGTCTCGAGCAGCTTTCTGAGTTGCCGTGTCTTGCCGTCGACGAGATGCAGCTTGAAGAGCGCGAGCTCCCGCTCGACATGGTCGGCGCTGGTCATGTCCGTGATATCGACGACGTCAACGAGCTTCGCGAGCTGCTTGCCGATCTGGTCGATCACCTCGTCGGAACCCGTCGTCACGAGCGTGAGTCGCGAGACTGTTGCATCGGCGGTCGGCGCAACGTTGAGGCTCTCGATGTTGTATCCGCGCGACGAAAATAGATTGGACACGCGCGACAGTGCGCCCGCTTCGTTCTGAAGTAGAATCGAAATGATATGTCTCATGGCATTGCCGCCTGCCCGTACGCCAAGCCGGACAATGCTGGCTCAGAACAACAGCTATTGCAATGCTGTAACTTTTCGTCAACACTCGACTCGCATGTACCGGGCTGATGGGCCGGGCTCGACGGAATATACGACCGTGAATACGCAGACCCGAACGCGCATCCCGACCGCACATCCGCTTGCCGGTCAGCGAATGACCGGAGCCGATACGATCGTGCAGGTGCTGGCAGACGAAGGCGTCGACACGATCTTCGGTTACAGCGGCGGCGCGATTCTGCCGACCTACGACGCGGTGTTTCGCTACAACACGAAGCACGGCAGCTCCAGCGAGGAGCCGATGCCGTTGATCGTGCCGGCGAACGAACAGGGTGCGGGGTTCATGGCGGCGGGCTTCGCGCGCGCGAGCGGCCGGGTCGGCGTCGTCATGGTGACCTCCGGACCTGGCGCCACGAACTGCGTCACGCCCGTGCGCGATTCCATGGCCGACTCGACGCCGATCGTGGTCATCTGCGGTCAGGTGCCGACGGGCTCGGTCGGTACGGATGCCTTTCAGGAAGCGCCGGTCACCGCGGTCATGGGATCCGTCGCCAAACACGTGTTTCTCGTTACCGACGCGACCAAGCTCGAAGCGACCGTACGCACAGCGTTCGAGATCGCGCGAACCGGGCGGCCCGGACCCGTCGTCGTCGACGTGCCCAAGGACGTACAGAACTGGGAAGGCGCTTTCGGCGGCTACGGCAACCTGCCGATCCCGGGCTACCGGCGCCGCCTTGCGGAAGTCGAGCACAACGCGATCAGCGAAGCCGGCTGCGAAGAGTTCCTGTCGATGCTCGCCGAGAGCAAGCGCCCGCTGCTCTATGTCGGCGGCGGTGTCATCAACGGCAATGCCGCCGCAGCGCTCAAGGCGTTCGCGCTGCAGTTCGAGATTCCCGTCGTGACGACGCTCATGGGCCTCGGCAGCTTCGACACAAAGCATCCGCTCGCGATGCACATGCTCGGCATGCACGGCCTTGCGAGCGCGAACTACGCGGTCGACGACTGCGACCTGCTGATCGCCGTAGGGGCCCGCTTCGACGATCGCGTGGCCGGCATACCGGATCAGTTCGCCAGGCGCGCACGCCGAATCCTGCACCTGGACATCGACGCTTCGGAAATTCACAAGGTCAGGTCCGCCGACTGGCACCACGTCGGATTGCTACCGGAGGTGCTCGAGGCAATCGTCGCCTGCGCGCGCCGTTCGGGTTTCTCGGCCGACGTCTCGGACTGGCATGCGCAGACCGCCGAACTCAAGTCGAAGTACGGACTCAACTACGACCGCGAGAGCCCGCTGATCCAGCCGAACTACCTCATCGAGACGATGAACGAGATCACACGCGGGGAAGCGGTCATCTCGACCGGCGTCGGTCAGCACCAGATGTGGGCGGCGCAATACTTCGACTTTCGCGAACCGAGGCTCTGGCTCACGTCAGGCAGCATGGGCACGATGGGCTACGGGCTGCCGGCGGCCATCGGGGCCCAGTTCGCGCGTCCGGACAAGCTCGTGATCGACGTTGACGGCGACGCGAGCATCCGCATGAATCTCGGCGAACTGGAGACCGTCACGACCTACGATCTGCCGATCAAGATCATTGTGCTCAATAACTTCGGCGACGGCATGGTCATGCAGTGGCAGCGGCTCTTCTTCAAGGGCCGGCTCTCGGCCAGCGACAAATCGCTGCGCAAGAAGGACTTCGTAAAGACCGCCCAGGCCGACGGCTTCTCGTACGCGAAACGGCTTGACGACAAGAAAGACGTGCCGCAGGTGCTCGAGGAGTTCCTGAACCACGACGGTCCCGCCTTCCTCGAGGCCATCATCGACCCCGAAGCGGGAGTCTACCCGATGGTCGGCCCGGGCCTGAGCTACCGCGACATGGTCACCGGCGATTTCATTCCGAACCGCTACGATCAGGAGGGCCGGTCGGAGCCCGACGCCTCGGAGCTGTTCTAGGAACCTCTGTCCCGAGTTATCGGCCGGTCTCGGCAACGATCGTACTGACGGCGCAGATCAGCTCGTCGAGTTCTGCCGTGCCGATCGTGAACGCCGGCATCAGGTAGACGACCTTGCCGAACGGCCGCACCCAGACGCCTTCCTCGACGAAGCGCACCCGGAGTCGCTCGAGATCCGGTTGCTTCTCGAGTTCGACGACTCCGATCGCGCCCTTGACACGGACGTCGGCGACGCCGCGGCAGTCGCGAAGCTGCTCGAGACCGGCCGTCAGGCACGCTTCGATGGCCGCGACCTGTTCCAGACGGGGCTCGCGCTCGAAGAGGTCGAGCGAGGCGTTGGCCGCTGCGCAGCCGAGAGGATTGCCGGCGTAGGTCGGCCCGTGCATCAATGCCCGCTCGGGGTCATCCGCAAGAAACGCCTCGTAGACATGCGCGCGCGCCACGGTCGCCGCCAATGGCAGCGTGCCGCCCGTGAGCGCCTTCGAAAGCGTCATGATGTCCGGCACGAGACCGGCCTGTTCGCAGGCGAACATCGTGCCGGTGCGGCCGAAGCCCGTGGCGATCTCGTCGAAGATGACGAGCAGACCGTGCGAACGAGCGAGCTCGACCACGCGCGCGAGTACGTCGGGAGAATGGAACTTCATGCCGCCGGCGGCCTGCACGAGCGGTTCGACAATGAGCGCCGCAAGTTGCGTCGCATGCTGCGTGAGCGCGTGTTCGAACGCGGCCGTGTCGCGCGGATCGGCGGGGAGGTCGAGGAGCAGTTGCTCGGGCAACGCACCGCGGAACATCGCGTGCATGCCCTCTTCGGGATCGCAGACCGACATCGCGGCGAAGGTGTCGCCAAAATAGGCGTTGCTGAAGCTGAGGAAGCGGCGGCGCCCGGGCTCGTCCCGGTTGATCCAGTACTGCAGCGCCATCTTCATCGCGACCTCGACCGACACGGACCCCGATTCGGAGAAGAAGACGTGCTCGAGATCGCCCGGCAGCATAACGGCGAGCCGCCGCGCAAGCGTCAGCGCCGGCGCGTTCACGAGGCCGCCGAGCATGACGTGCGGCATGGCACCGAGCTGGGCCTCGACCGCGGCGCGGATGTGCGGATGGTTGTAGCCGTGGCAGGCCGTCCACCACGACGCCGTGCCGTCGATGAGCCGGCGCCCGTCGGCGAGCGTGATCCACACGCCGTCGGTCCGCTGCGCCTGAAACGGCGGCGGCGCGGTCTGCATCTGTCTGTACGGCAACCAGAGCGTGGACAATGGCGTCCCGGTAACGGCCGGCGTGCGCCGATACTACGACAATCTCGTGCCTGGCAGCGCGTGGCAGAAGTCGCGTGAAGCACCGAGTCGGGCGAGGCGCCGGTCCGGCAAGGCGCGCGCAGGAAGAATATGGAGCTTGCCGCTATACTGGCGTGCCTTCGACTGCGGCATCCGCTGCCTGTGTATTCGGATGGGAAAAGGTCTGCCGTTGCCGACAGCGATGCCGGGAGGCGCGCGATCCACGCTTGTGCTCTGACGCGTAACGGGACGTCTGAAGTGAAGGGAATCGACTGTTTCAAGGCCTACGATGTCAGAGGCCGCGTTCCCGAGGATCTCGACGAGGAAATCGCCTGGCGCATCGGCCGCGCCTACGCGGCCCACGTCTCGCCCGCGACCGTCGCCGTGGGGCGCGATGTGCGGCTGTCGAGCCCGAAGCTTTCCGCCGCCTTGACGCGTGGACTGACCGATTCCGGCGTCGACGTCATCGACATCGGGATCTGCGGTACCGAACTCGTCTACTTCGCGACGTTCCACGACGGGCTCGACGGCGGGATCATGGTCACGGCGAGCCACAACCCGCGCAATCACAATGGCATGAAGATGGTCAGTTCCGGCGCGCGTCCCATCAGCGCCGACACGGGCCTTCAGGACATCCGCCGGATTGCCGAGTCCGGCGAGTTTCCGCAGGCCCCGCGGCAGGGCAGTGTGGGCCGCCGTGACCTCAGCGGCGACTACATCGATCACCTGCTCGGCTACGTCGACACGAGTGCGCTCAAGCCGCTCCGAATCGTCGTCAACGCCGGCAACGGCTGCGCGGGTCCCTTCGTCGATCTGCTCGAGCCGCAGCTGCCGTTCGAGCTCGTCAAGTTGCAGCATGAGCCGGACGGCCATTTCCCGAACGGCGTGCCGAACCCGATGCTCCGGAAGAATCGCGGCACGACTGCGGCGGCCGTTCTCGAATCCGGCGCTGACCTCGGCATCGCCTGGGACGGCGACTTCGACCGCTGCTTCTTCTTTGACGAGCGCGGTGAGTTCATTGAAGGCTACTACCTCGTCGGCCTGCTCGCGCTCGCGTTTCTCGAGAAGGCGCCCGGTGAACGCATCGTCCACGATCCGCGTTTGACCTGGAGCACGATCGACGCAGTGGCGCAGGCCGGCGGCGAAGTCGTGCAGAGCAAATCCGGGCACGCCTTCATCAAGCAGACGATGCGCGAAGTCGATGCCGTCTACGGCGGCGAAATGAGCGCACACCACTACTTTCGCGATTTCTCCTATGCCGACAGCGGCATGATCCCCTGGCTCCTGGTCGCCGAGATCATGAGCCGCCGCGCCGCGCCGCTGTCGGAGCTCGTCGCCGACCGCGTCGCGAGGTTTCCGACGAGCGGCGAGGTCAACAGGCGCGTCGACGACGCGGCACAAACCATCGCCAATCTCGAAGACAGGTACGCATCGGGGGCCGAGCGCGTCGAGCGTGTGGACGGACTCGGCGTCGAGTTCCCGGACTGGCGCTTCAACGTCAGGGCATCCAATACCGAGCCCTTGCTGCGCCTCAACGTCGAAAGCCGCGCTGACCCGGATCTCATGCGTTCCATGACCGAAGATCTGCTTGAGATCATCGGCGGCGAACCCGGCTGAGGTGGGCGTATTGGAGAACACGTTTGCCTGACCGATCGCTCGACGAATTCGCAACGCGAAAGTTGCAGGCGCTCGAGCGCCGCGAACTCAGGCGGTCGCTCGCAAGCACCGAGAAGGTCGACGGCCGTCGTGTTCGAAGCCAGGGGCGCGACCTCCTGTCCTTCGCAAGCAACGACTATCTCGGCCTGTCGCATCGTCTGGAGGTCGTGGAGGCGAGTCTGGCAGCGACACGCCGCTACGGCACGGGCGCCGGCGCCTCGCGGCTCATTACCGGCAATCACCCGCTTTATGGCGCGCTTGAAGCGCGGCTCGCCACGCTCAAGGACACCGACGACGCGGTCGTCTTCGGCAGCGGCTACCTCACGAACGTCGGCGTCATCCCGCTGCTCGCGGGCGAAGCGGACCTCATCGTCATGGACGAATTCTGCCACTCCTGCCTGCTCGGCGGCGCGACGCTGAGCGGCGCGAAGGTCGTGCATTTCAACCACAACGACCCCGCCGCTGCGGCGGCCGTACTTACCGCGGAGCGCTCCCGCCACCGCCATTGCCTGCTGCTCACCGAAGGTGTCTTCAGCATGGAGGGCGACCTCGCGCCGCTGCCGGAGCTTGGCGAACTCGCCGGGCGTTTCGACGCGTGGCTCATGACGGACGATGCGCACGGGCTCGGCGTCGTCGGCGCCGGCCGCGGCTCATCGTTCGCGTTCGACGAGCCCGTCGCCGTGCCCCTGCAGATGGGCACACTGTCGAAAGCCGCCGGCGGCTATGGCGGCTATATCTGCGCGAGCCATGCTGTCTGCGAACTGATCCGCAATCGCGCGCGCAGCTTCGGTTTCTCGACGGGACTGCCGCCTGGAACCGTCGCAGCCGCCGCAACCGCGCTTGCGATCATCTCGACGGAGAACGATCTTGTCGGCCGACCGGTCGCGCGGGCACGTTCGTTCACGGCTGCGCTCGGACTCCAACCCGCGCAGTCGGCGATCGTGCCGCTCGTTCTCGGCCCCGCGGCCCGCGCTGTCGAAGCGGGAAGCGCGCTGCGGGAAGCCGGTTTCCTCGTAGCCGCGATCAGGCCACCGACGGTACCTGCCGGCACCTCGCGGCTGCGGTTTGCGTTTTCGGCCGAGCACGCCGAGCGCGATGTGCGCGAGCTGGCCCGGGCCGTCCGGCCGATCCTTGACGGAAAATGACAACGGTGCCGATGAGCCAGCGCAGAGACGCCGGTCGGGATGCGCGGTCCGCCGAAACCGGCCGAACGAAGAGTACGGTCTTTGTGACGGCATCGGGCACGGAGGTTGGCAAGACCTTCGTCATGTGCGCGCTGCTCGAGGAACTCAGCCGTACATCGCTTCGCGTGCGCGCCCTCAAACCGGTCGCAACGGGCTTCGACGCCGCCGAGCGCAAGGCAAGCGACACCGGCCGTCTGCTCGCCGCACAGGGTTTCGAACCCGCGACCGCTGAGCTCGATGCGGTGTCGCCATGGAGGTTCGCCGCGCCGCTCTCGCCCGACATGGCGGCCGCGCGAGAAGGCAAACACATCCCGTTTGACAGGTTACTGAGCTTCTGCCGTGCATCCGACGGCTACGACTTTACGCTCATCGAAGGTATCGGCGGCGTCATGGTGCCACTCGACGGGCGGCATACGGTCGTCGACTGGATCGCGGCGCTCGGCGCACCTGCGCTGCTCGTCACGGGCAGCTACCTCGGCACCTTGAGCCACACGCTGACAGCGGCCGGGGCCCTTCGGGCGCAGAGCGTCGAACTCGCTGGCGTCATCGTCAGCGAGTCGCTCGAGCAGCCGGTTCCGCTCGCTGAGACTCGCGAGGTTCTCGAGCGTTTCCTCGCTCCAACGCCGATCATCGCCCTGCCCCGTCGGCGCGGCGATGGTGCTGCGTATCCGGAACTCTTGCCGCTTGTCGCGCCGTACCTTGACGCGACCCGCGAATGAGAAAGGGCCGCGCCATCCCTGACGCGGCCCGGCCCTGATTCCGCCTCGGCGACCGGCCCGTCCTCCGGAGCCAGTCGAACCCTGGGCGCCTACTGCTGCGCGATGCGGTCCGCCGCGCTCCGTTCCACGATGCTCAGATTCACGCGCCGGTCGAGCGCCATGGCATCGAGGTCCTTCTCGTCGGCCGTCGAATGACGCTCGCCCTCGGCGACCCAGAAGATCCGGCCCGGCGAGACACCGGCCGTCACGAGGGCATCGCGAACGGCCTGTGCCCGTGCAGTCGACAACTGCTCGTTGTAGTCCGCCGCGCCGCGCGCATCGGCATGGCCTTCGACGACGACGGTCAGATCGGCGAGTTCGCCGATCAGTCCGGCAATTCGGCCCAGGCGTTCACCGGTTCCGTCTTCGAGTTCGCTCTCGCCGGTGCGAAAGTAGATCTGCGTGTCGAGCGCCTGCTGCAGCGCGTTGCGGTAGTTAGCCTGCGCGGCACGCCACTCGGACCTGAGCTGGCCGAGATCGGCGTTGCTCTCCTCGAGCCTGGCCAGCAGTTCATCGGCCTCGAGCTGCGCCCGCTCCCATTCGAGGCGGGCCTGTTCGGACTGGCGCTCGAACTGAAGCTTTGCCGAGCGCTCGCGGTGGAATCTGTCGCCGAGCCAACCGCCCATTGCAGCGCCAACGATGGCGCCGACCGGCCCGCCTGCGAGCGCGCCGACTACCACGCCGCTGCCGACGCCGATGCTCTCCTCCTTCGGTGCTGCGTTGTTCTCGGCGGTCCAGGCGGGGCTCGCAAGCCCGGCTGCCAACGCCAGTATCAGGATATTTTTCGTCATGGTTCGCTCCTTGGTGTGTCCAGCTGTCTTCTGACACCTGCCATTGGAGCGCCGCGGCAAGGCAATTCCGGGCCGAATCCGGACCATACGATGCCCGAATGATGATCAATTCTGGCAGGAAACGCGCAACGCGGCTCAGTCGCGGTTCAAGGCGCGTTGATCGGCTGTCGCCGGCGCGGGCGTCTTCCAGCAACGATCCAGGCTGTTCTTGCCGGCGGCCGGGCGGATGCCCCAGGTTGCAGGCTGGCGGAGCCTGCGAGCGTTCAGATGTCGCGGCGCGAGGGCAGCGCCACGAAGGTTCCGCCGTTGCGCTGGCAGAGCACCCGCATGAGCGTGGCGTAGCGCGCGGACGAGACGAGGTCGCCCATGACGTCCCAGTAGACCGGGAAGGCGACCGCGTGAATCCTGACGCGGCGATTGCCATCCTCGTCGAGCCTGTTGCGCCGGTCGACTTCGCGCACGACCTGGCGAATCGTCGATGTTGGCGCGAAGTCATCACTGTACACATACAGCGAGATCTTCTTGTCGGGATCGTAGAACCTGTCGATCGCCTCGAGAATGCCCTCCCGCGGACTCGAATCGGAAAACGCGTTCCAGTTCGGCAGGGAATCGATGATTGCCCGTCGGCGGGCCGGCGTATCCGGTATCCACTGGCCCCGATAGCTTCTGAAGAGATACGTCCCCTCGTCGTTGATGATCTGCATGCCCTTGACGGTGGGATACACGTCGAGCGTTTCACTGATCTGCCGCTGGACCCGGTCCCAGGCGTAACTGCGCATGCTGCCGGAGGTGTCGATGATGAAGATGATGTACTCGCTGTCGACGGGGACGCCGCCGATCGCGTAGTCCTCGACATTGGGCACCTGATTGGCGAGCAGGCGCTCCATCTCCTCGGTCAGCGACTGCTTGGCGGCCGCGAGCCGGCCGGCGAGTTCGTCAGCGACCGTCTCGTCGTCCTGGCGGTCAAGCAGAATCGAACGGATGCGCGTGAGTTCCTGCTGCAGCTCGAGGACCTGGACCTGATCTTCCTCGACGGTCTCGGCGGTCGTGACGCGTTCGCGTTGCACCGTCTCGGTCTCGCCGAGTATCTCCGTGAGTTCCTGCTCGTAACGTGCGAGCAGTCCCTCCAGTTCCTGATTGCTCTCCTCGAGCCGGATCGGCTCGAAGAGCTTCGTGATCACGAGCAGCAGGATGATCGCCCCGAAACCACAGGAAATGCTGTCGAGGAACGACAGGCTCAGCGTCTCTATGCCGCGGCGTTTCTTCCTGCTCACGGCCAGTCCTCCGCCGGTGCCATCATCGAGCCGCCGCTCTCGAGCGCGAGCTGCCAGTAGGCGGGCGCTGCGAGCGGGTCGCCTTCCATCGCCAGCAGTATTACGTTGACGGGAGTACCGATCGGCCGCTCGCGCGACGCCCGCTCGAAATGCCCGAGCCGCTCCCTGCTCGTGACGCCGTTACGGGTCGGCTGGACGCCGCCCATGGTCGGCAGGCCGTCGACGAGCAGGTAGATGTTGTCGGGTCGGGGTTCCAGGCGCCGGGCTGCCTGGAATGCCGAGTGCAGGCTCGTCGGGCCTTCGGCGACCGTCTCCTCGCGCAGCCGGCGCACGGCTTCGTCGAGCTGACTTGCGTCGCTGGCCGTAAGCCACTGCCCGTCGGTCCCTTCGACGAGCGACCAGGCTTCATCATTGAACGCGATCACCTGGAACTGCGTGCCCGGCGGAATCTGCGCCGTGAGCCAGTCCACGGTGTTGACGAGTTGCTGCCACTTCGGCGCCTGGCGCTTTTGCACGTCAGGCAGGTTGCGGCGCCGGATGATGTTGACGAGCGTACGGTCGAGCATGCTCGCGGAGACGTCGACGAGAATGACGATCCGCTGGCCGCCCATGCGCAGCCCTGTCAGGTACTGGCGGTAACCCTCACCCTGTACGCTGCGGATCGAGGCGCCGGCCTCTTCGGCCGTGTCGTCGGTCAGCGCGAGTTGCTCGGTCTCCTCTTCCAGGGCCGCCAGATCCGCCCGCAGTTGCTCGATGAGATCGTCGCGCGTGTCGGCGGCTTCGGCCTGCGTGACCAGATCCTCTCGCGTCGTCTCGATCTCCGCCATGATCTGTTGCTTGACGCCGCGTGTCGTGAACCGATCCTCGAGGAGGCGCGCGAGATCCTCCCTGATCTGCACGAGGTTCCTGCGGCCGGCCACGACCCTGATTTCCATGCGGTCGACCTCGGCGGCCACATCGTCGAGCACGGTATCGCGCCTCAGATCGATGTTGGCCGTGATGATCATGAAAAACAGGATCACGGCGCCGAAACCGCAGGTCATCGCGTCGAGAAACGACATCGAAATGACGTTGAATTCCCTACGGCGTGCCATGTGACCGCTCCGGGGCCCTGACCGTTACGACCTGAAGCTCCGCGCCCGGAGTGCCGATCCGGATGATGTCCGCCGGCTGCAGCGTTGCCTCTCCGGAGACGCGCTTTTCGTTCACGAAAGTACCATAGCTGGACAGGTCGCGCAGCCTGAGTTCGCCGTTGCTGAGCCTGAGTTCACAGTGCGACCGGGACACGCCGCCGGGCTGATCGTCCACGACGATGACCTGCCGATCCTCGGCATCGGACCGGCCGATCACGAGACCCGCCCCGTCGATCGGATGAGCCACGCCGCGATAGACGACGTGGGTCGGAACGGGCGTGTCAGACACGACGATCGCTGTGTCAGCGATTTCCGCCATGGATCCCACGGCCGACACGGGCTCGGCGCGCCAGGACATGCGTCTGAGCAGCTTCACGCCCGAGCGCGTGTCAATTGCAGCGAAGCCCTCGAGCGCGGCGCAGGCCGCGTGGCCCGGCGGCAGACCGACCACCTCCGAATCGTCCAGGCGCGCCAACTCGCCCATGACGCCAGGCAAGCGAGCCAACCGGTCGGACAATTGCACGACCAGTCCGGATCGGGTCTCGCGCGTTTGTGCGATGAGCTGCAACAGCGCCTTGTAAAAGCCGAGCGCCACCTTCAGCAGTTGTCCTCGCTCGATCTGAACCTCGACTTCATCGGCGCCGTGCGGCAGCGCAAGCACCGCCGAGCCCTGCTCGTGCAGCGACGCAAGCCATTCGGGCAAGCGGTCATAGAGCAGCTGCTCGCTGGCGGCATCGTGAAACGGATCGAAGCGGCTCGCGAACACGAACATCTCGGCGACCCGCCGGGCAAGCAGGTCATTGAGACCGGCGAGTCCGGTGGTGTCCAGGCGCTGTTCGGACCGCACGCTCACGTCGTCTCCCTGCGCGAGCGCCGTGACGGACACCCGATGCAGTCCCGCATCGACGTAGACAAGTTCGCGGCCCGGATACGGCCGGTGGCTTGCCGCGACCGCAGCATCAACCATGGCGCGTACCGGTACCGCGCACTCCTCGGCGAGACCGAGCAGCAGTCCGAGCTGGGCCTGACCGTAATGGCCCGGCACGATGAGCACAACGTCGTCGGTCGAGGCGGCGAACCTGCTCCACAGGGCGCCAAGCTGTTTGTAGGCAAGTTCCGCGGAGTTGGGCACGCCCTCAACGCCCGCACTGCCCTTCTCCAGACTGAGATTTGTCCAGAAGCTGTTGCTGACCTGGCGCGGCTTCAGACGCGCCTGCCCGTATGCCTGCAATCCCGTCGTGATCGCGCCCTTCTCGACCAGCGCGTAGCCCGGCTCGACGGCCAGGATGCCCGACGCATCGGCAACAACAAGGCCGGCATCGTTGATTTCGATCGCGCGTGCAGGCATCTCCCCTCGCTCGGCTAGGTGGCGCCGCGGCTTCGCATGTGGCGTATGAGGTTGTGGTCGACGTAGGTCTGCGTATCGAACACGAGACGCTCCTGAAACAACTGCAACTGGTGGACCAGGAACATGACGACGATCGAGATCAGAAGTGCTATGAACGTCGGTTACGCCCGGGTTGTCCCCTTCGACGGCGCGCTGCGGTTCGGCGAGCTCCTGACCGATAACCCGTACGGTGCATATGAACCCCACAGAAGGTATGGCCCAGGCGATGTAGCGGATCATCGACAACTCCGATTCCAGCCGCTCGCCCTCGGCCTCGCACAGTGAATTCGCCACCGACGACACATCCTGAACGTTGCGCGTCGACCCGAAACGCTCGAGCGACGACAAGAGCACGCGGGGCAGCAGCATGGCCCTGACCCGTTCGGGCAGCGACTCGATCGCGCGACCGTACTCGCGCGTGTCTTCGGGAAGTATTCGAACGCCGTCGGGCACCGGCAGGAACTCCCGCTGCAACAAGGTGCGCTCGTTGTACATGAAGACGGCCTTGTAACCCATGATCGCGAACGCCCAGAACATGAGGATGAAACAGGCTTCCTGTTCGAAGTCCCTGATGAGCACCCAGAACGAGCGTTCCGGCGTGTAGTTCTCCTCCTGCTGAATCCTGAGCGCCTGCTCCTCGAGAATCGACGTCGCATTGGGCCGCACACTCGTCACGTAGAACGCATGCACGAGAATGACCATGACGATCAGCGCAAATGCCTGAAAGAGAAATTCGCCGAAAAAAGTGCGTCTCATCTTGCAAGAGTCCTCAAGGTTTGGTGTCCGCCGTCAATTTCCCGGCCGAGCGCCAAGCGGCACCGCCGGGCAAGTGAGAAGCGCGGGCTTGGTGAGATTTGCGCGCTAGATGTCCACCGGAAACACGACTTCCTCGTCCGCCTGGACCTCGACGGTCGGAATGAACACTTCATCGGAAGCGCCCCGCGGAGCGTCCCCGGCAGGCTCCACGGTGGGCTCTGCCTCAGACTCCTCGGCGGCCGAAGGCGGGCTCTCGGGCTCGCCCTCGGCTTCCTGGCCGATCGTCACGAGCGCGACCAGGCTCAGGCCGAGTACCGCGAGAAGTATCCGGATCGTATTCATCGCTCTTCCTCGCACCGGGTGCGAACACTCACATTAGACCGCGCCAATGGCAGATCATTCCAGATTCCGCGCGATACGGAAACCGAGATCTTCGCGAGGCTGGGATCCGTAGTTGCGGTAGGCGAGCCTGAGGTCCGTCACGGTGGCGCTGCGCCAGCTCGCGCCCCGAATCATGTTGAACCTGCCGGTTTCCGGCCCCAGGGGATCGATCTCGAGGGTCTCCGGCGCGATGACCCTGACCTCGTAGAAGTCCTGCAGCCACTCCGACACATTGCCGCCCAGATCGAAAATGCGGAGCACGTTCGGCTCGAAGCTGCCCGTGGGCGCGGTCACCGCGAACCCGTCGTTGTAGGTCACGAGGGTCGTCGGCAGGATCGCGGCTGCCGACAGGTCGGCGTAGTTGCCCGAGCGATCCGGCGGCGGCGGTAGCGGACCCCAGGGATAGACCAGCGGCTCGTCGCGTTCCGCGGCGCGCGCCGCCCAGGCCCACTCCGCCTCGGTCGGCAAACGGTAGCCGTTCCTGAGCGGCCGGATCGGCGCCCACGAGGTCGTCGTCGGCGCGTAGACCGGTTGCAGGCCGTCGCGCGCGCTGAGCCAGTTGAGAAACATCACGGCGTCTTCCCAGGTCACCCGAACCACGGGCTGCTCGTCGCCGTCGAGCGAGGTGTTGGCGAACTCGCCCGAATAGTGCTCCTGACGGAACATCCGGAACTCGGCGTTGCTGACTTCGCGCACACCGAGATAGAAGGCGCGGCTGATCTGCACGTCGCGCAGTGTCTCGTTGGAACGGCGTCCCTGCTCGCGCCGCGACGAGCCCATCGAAAACGTACCCGCGGGTACGAGCCTGAGTTCCTGCCCGATCGCCGTTTGCACGATGCGCGGATAGCCGCTGCCGGAGGCATCGTCGAGCACCTCGAGGTCGAAATTGAGCGTCTGGGTAAACCCGGGCCTCGGAGTCACTTCGGCGCCCTGCGGTACGTAGCCGATCTGACGAATCTCGATGTCGTGACTGATCGCAAGCAGATTGAGCGTCGCGGGCGTCGAGGCCTCGCGGTTGCCGTCGACCCAGATCTCCGCACCGGGCGGCGTGCTTTGCACGACGATCTCGCCCAATTGAGCCTCGAGTTCGAGCTCCACAACGCGTCCGCTGTCGGCGGCGACCGACAACTGGAGTGTTCGTGAAACATAGCCCGGCCGGCTCAGCACGATCTCGTGCGTACGTGACGGGCTAAGGCGAAGTTCGAGCGGCGTCCGGCCGCGATACTCGCCGTTGACGCTCACGGCCGCCTCGCTCGGGACGCTGACGAGTTCGATGCGCCCGTCGGCCGGATCCAGGGTGATGAGCGGCAGACTTTGTGCGCTGTCGGCGACGACATTGAGCAGCATGCCCCAGGCGTTGTAGCCGCCGAGCCGGACCTCGATGCGCCGCTCGCCGGCGGTGATCTCGACATCGGTCGGCGTGACGCCCACGGTTTCACCGTCGACGACGATGTCGGCGCCCGGCGGGACGCTGCTGATCGTCACCGGCGCCCAGTCCGGCGTAAGCTCCGCCGTCAGCGACTGGCGCTCGCGGCCGCCCTCGACCGTGAGCTCGCGAACCTCCGGCAGATATCGGTCTGCCGCAAACTCGATGCGGTGCACCCCGGGTTCCAGCTCGAAATCGACGAGCGGCGTCTGGCCGAGCAACTCGCCCTCAATGCTTGCTTCGGCGCCCGCCTCGGGCTCGGTTCGAAGCGTGATCAGGCCCGGCAACTTCGTGAACGGGAGTTCGAAGGACTGATCGGGCAACGGGCCGACCTCGACGGTGGTATCGAGGGGATAGTAGCCCTCAAGTTGCGCGGACAACTCGTGCGTTCCCGAACGCAGCAACATCCGGTCGCCGAGCTGAAACTTGAACAAGGTTGACGGCAGGCTGAACTCGTCGGCGGCCGGCTCGAAGACGAGCTGCACGGACTTCGCGGTGAACGCGAACCAAGCGAGCACGGCGAGCACGGCGAATGCGGCCGCGACGACCATCGTCGCCACCCTCGGACGCCTGCTACGCGACTGTTGAACCGCACCCGCCCCGGAGCGAAACGCGACGGGCGCGATCGCGATCTCGTCGCCGCCTTCGTCGCCGGCACGCGCGAGCTCCTCGAGATCGGGCGGTGCGGTGTCGCCCGCGGTGACCCGGGCCTCGATCGACACCGTCAGCTTTCCGGCGGCGATGGCACAGTTCAGGCGAGCGCTGTCCAGTGCGATGACGTCGCCGTCGGCGAGCCGGCGCGAACTTCTGAGCAGCTCGCCGCCGATCCGCACGTTGGTCGTGGTCCGGCCCGCCTGTACGAAAAAGACGCCGTCGAGCACGCCGACCTGCACCGACCCTGAAATACTGCCGAGCCTGATATCGTCGCCGCTGCTCCCGCCGATCGAGACCGGCAGCGACTCCGCCTCGAAATACCGCGTGTACCCCGACTCGCTCGTCGCCAGGATCCACTCGTTCGAATTGCTCATCCGCTCCCGGCCTCCTGAGCTCAGATCGGCTCTACGCACATGACGCTGATCGGCGTCATCTCGCGGCCCGGCAGAACAGTGAAAGTCTTGCGAACGTCCCTGTAGCCCCTGCGGCTGCCAACCACCGTGTAGCTGCCCGGCCGGACTTCGATCTGCGTCGCCAGGAACGTGCCGAGCTGGCCGACGCGATAGACGGTGACCTCGGTGAGCTCGTCGGACTCAAGCTGCACAGGCAACGGCGTCGTCGCGGCCAGGATGAGCTCATCGAGGCGGACGAGTTGCCCGTCGAGCCTCGCGCCGGGGTCGGCGATCGTACGCGCCTGTCCTGCAAGCGCTTCGGCCTCCGCAAGGACAGTATCGGTCAACAACAATTCGGGGTTCTCGATCAGGTTCACAAGCTTCGCGTCGAGGTCGCTGCGCTCGCGCGAGCGCGCAAGACCCGCGAGCGCGAACTCCAGTGTCGCGTCGGCCGCAAGCGCCGACTCGTACTGCGCGATTGCACGGTCCCACAGTTCGCGTCGTTCGAAGGCAAGCGCCCTGGCTTCGGCCATCTCGATCTGCTGAAGTTCCAGGCCCTGCTCGGCCAGCGTCAATCCGTCACGCGCATCCCTGGAATCCGCCCGCATGGCCAGCGCCGCGGTGAAGCGTGACTGCGCTTCGTCGAAATCCTCGTCCGCCAACGCCGCAAAGCCCTCCGAGAGCAGCGCATCGAAGCTCGAGCGCTCGATGTCGGCCAATACGGCAGTCAGGGCTGTGCGCGCCGGGTCCCAGCGCCCGTCGATCGCGAGCGCCGCGCGGTAGGCGTCGGCCGCGGCCGCAAATTGCCGCCCCTGGCGCAGCTCGTCGCCCTCACGAACCAGCTCGATGACTTCGGGCAGGCGCGCGGCACGCGCACGGCCGGCTTGAGCCGCTGCGTTGCCGGGTTCGATGCTGAGCACCAGGTCGAACTGTTCGATCGCGAGTTCCGCGTTGCCGGCCTCCAGTGCCTGCAGGCCGCTGTCCAGTGCCGCACGGATGATCTCGTCGGAACGCTCGAGCAAGCCTTCGCCGACGGCAAGCGCTGCCTCGTACGCCGTCGCGGCTTCGGCGAAGGCATCGGCCACCAGCGAGTCATCGGCGCTGCGCGCCGTTTCCTCGTAGCGCTCCCATTGCGTACCGCCCCAAACGGACGCCGACAACTCCTCAAGCCGCGCCTGCTGCGGCAACAGTTCGGCCAGCAGCGACTCTGCCCGAGCTTCGAGTGCAGCGAGTTCTTCTTCGGACAGGACCGGACCCGCGGGCTCCGGCGCCGCGATGGCGGCCGGCGCCTCTACGGGCACGTTTGCCGCCTGTTCCTCGACCCAGCTCGGCAGCACGAAGAACACCGCCAGAGCGAGCAAAACCAGGACCGCGGCTGAAAGAGCGAGCCACGGCAGCCGTCGTTTCGCCTGACTCGGCCTGGCGGACCCTCGCTTTGCGGTGCCGAACCCCGGCTTGACCGCGACGATGGTCTGTTCGTGTTGCGGGCTCGGGTCTCGTTCGGTCACGGCTGTTCGGACTCGCTGGCGAGCACTGATTCTATGACATTGGAGAACTGCAATACGCTGCCGGTTCCAGGCCCGCCGCCGGATGCAAGCGCCGCAAGCACAAGTTGCCCGAGCGCGGCGAGTTCCGGGCTGTCCTTGCATTGGGCCGCGAGTTCGAGGCGGCCTTTGGTTTCGAACGTCAGCCACGGTGTATCCGCCCCGGTGTCGGCGCCGGGCTCCTGCTCGAATGGCAGCCGCCCCGACAGGAGTTCACAGAGCAGCACGGCGAATGCGTAGAGGTCCTGTTCCGCGCCCACGCGGCCTGACCGCGGTTGATCGGGCCGGTGTGCCGCGGTTGTGCCGTGATGTGTCCATGCAGTGCCGATGCGGGCCGCGGAGCCCAAATCGATCAGGCGCGCCCGGCCTTCACCGTCGAACATCACGTTGCGCGCCTTGACGTCGCGGTGCGCCAAACCGCGGTCATGCAGGCACTCGATCGCACCGAGCACATCGCGCACGGCGGCGATCCAGTGGCGCGGCGGAGTTCCCGCGAGGCTCACGAGGTCGCCACCGCCCAGATACTCGCAAACGATCGCCGCGCAATCCGCCTCGTCAATAAACGCTTCTGCGCTGACGATGTGCGGATGGCGCAGACTCCCAAGCAGTTCGTACTCGCGCTGCAGTCTTGCCCGGGCGCCGGGCTTCGCAAGCCAGTCGGGCTTGAGCGTCTTGATCGCGCGTGGATGCCCGTCGCCAGAGCAACCGAACCAGACTTCGGTCATGCGGCCGGTGGCGAGGCGTCGTTCGAGATGAACCTCCAGACCGCCGAAAGGATCCCCGGTCGATCGAGACGCCGGTTCGCGAAACGTTCGCAGCAGGCTCCTAGGAGCCTGCGCCGCC
>JAQAJI010000013.1:7896-23521 GCA_028278665.1 Candidatus Rariloculus versatilis | reverse complement strand
ATTCTCCTCAATCGATCAACCGAAGGGACGGCGATAGCGAATTTTCGCTTTCGCGACTTCCTACGGCGCAGGCTCCTAGACTCCGCTGGCCGCGCCCCCGTCCGCATCGGTCACGCCTTCCTCGGCGTCCGCGTCAGTGCCGGGAGCTACGTCGATTTCGAGCAACTGTACTTCTTCGGTCGGTTCCGTCTCGGCTTCCATGTAGACGTCGAGATTTTCCGGTGCGAAACCCGTCTCGCTGACGAAAAGTTCCTTGAGCAGTTCGCGCCACTCCGCGTACTGTGTCTCGACGGTACCGGTCAGGCGGTGCTGCGTTCCCTGGATGTCGACCACGAGCGGCTCGACGGATTCGTCGAAACTCAGCGACAACTCCTCGAGCGTTTCGGTGTGCAGGCGTCTCTCCTGGCGCCTGATCGCGCCGGAACGGATCATTTCCATGCCGATGTACGTGACGCCCTGCTGGATCAGGTAGTCCGAATAGGCGTCGTTGGAAGAGTTTGAACCGTAGGCGATGGCCGCCAGGATCGTCGCGATGCCAAGACCCGTTTGCCAGCGGGACTGGCGCGTGATCTCGCGGATCGCGATCGCCTCTTCGCGCGCGTACTCCCGCCAACTGTCGTAGGACTCCCCGGCGTCGGCGGAAAAACTCGCATAGTGCTGGTTCAGCGTGTCGAAGAACAGTTGCTCTCGCTGCCGGATCTGCTGCGTGCGATCGAACATCGGATCGCCGGCGGCAGGCAGGCGAACGGGCTCGAACTCGCCGCCGCGGTTCACGATGACGTAGCCGTCGAAGGCGTCGGGGCTCAGCTCCGATGCATAGCGCAGATCGGCGACTGTGCGGATTTCGCTCGCCTCCTCGGCGGAGAGTTCAGCGCGCAACTCGGCGAGATCGTTGGCAATCGAGTTGAAGAGATCCTGATACGGGTCCTTGTCCGGATAACGTCCGCGGTTGTAAACGCCTGCAGCGGTTTCAAGCTCGTAGGGCTCGTTGAGCCAGACGCGGCCCAAAGCGTCCCTGGCCTCGACCTGCAGGCGCGCCGTCGCGCCGTCGGACTGCAGGATTTCGGCGGTCACGTTGAGGTCAGACGCCGTCGACTCTTCGGGCGTGACCCAGACGCCGCCCCAGTGACCGCTCTGCTGCAGCGTGTCGCGCAGTTCCACGGCCATGTACAGGGCTTCCGCACGGCGCACCTGCGGGAAACTGCCCTCGGACATCAATTGCTCGACTTCCGCCTCGGGAATCTCGCCCTCGGGCACGCCAGGGTCGAACACCACGATCCCGACATCGAGCAACTGCTCCTCGGGAATCGCCTGGACGCTCGACTCGAGATCGACCGAGTGCGCTACAAGCACTTCCGATGTGGTGCAGGCAGACAGCGCATACAGCCCAATCAGAATTATGAAAATTCGGTGCATAAGTCCTTCTCCCACCTACTGTCGCGCAACGATCTTGAGGTACTCGTTGTATTCCTCCCAAAGCTGCTCGCGAAGAATCGGATCTTCCTCGTCGGTAGCAAGCTCACACAGTTGCCGCGCAACCGTGTCTTCATCGTTGCAGCCTTCAATTGCCGCAGCGGGTTCGTCTCCGACAAAGTCGGGGGGGCGCCTCTCGGCCGTGCGCGCGCCCGACGATACAGTGGCGCCGACGCTGCCGCCCGTCGCCTCCTCGTCCTGCTGATCGCTGCCGGGTGCGAGACCCTCGATGCCGCCGACTACGCCGCCGATCCCGGCAGCATCGGAGAACACCTGATCGGCGGCCGTGCCCGTGCCCGTACGGGCGAGGACTTCCTGTTCCGCACCGAGGATCGCATCGAAATCCTCAAGCGAGCGGTCGAACGCATCCTCGCCGCCGGCACCCGTCGACGCCTGGCTGCCGTCGCCGAAAACGCCTTCCTCGCCGCCCGAACCGTCGCCCTCAGCGCCGCCGGGAACGCCTTGTTCGCCGCCGGCCGAAGCAACGCGCGAGTCGCCGCCGGCGCCGTCACCTTCTTCCTGTCCGCCGGCTCCGGCAAGCTCTTCCTCGCCGCCGGCCCCACCGGATTCCTCATCGCCGCCGGCACCCGAGGCATCGTCCTCGCCGCCAGCTCCGGCGAGTTGCTCGTCGCCACCAGCCCCGGCAGCGTCGTCCTCGCCGCCGGATCCGGCAATCTGTTCCTCGCCCCCGGCGCCCGCCTGATCCTGCTGACCGCCGGCACCGTCCTGATCCTGCTGGCCGCCGGTCCGGGCCTGTTGACCATCGGCACTGTCGCCGCCCTGCTGATCCGGACCGCCGGTCCGAGCCTGCCGGCCGTCTGCCGAAGCGCCGTCTGCCGAAGCGCCGTCTGCCGAAGCGCGCTGCGAGTCCGATCCCGACTGACCGCTCTGACCCTGCGAACTCGGCGGTGAGGGAATTCCCGCGGACGGAGACGGAATCCCCGACGAAGGAGAAGGGATACCGGACGACGGTGGCGACGGGATGCCTGACGACGGCGGGGACGGAATACCTGACGACGGCGGGGACGGAATACCTGACGACGGCGGGGACGGAATACCTGACGACGGCGGGGACGGGATCGAACTTTGCGGACCCGGTTGTCCGCCCGACGGCGAACTCTGGCCACCGGCGGGCGAACTCTGACCGCCCGAGGGGGAACTTTGACCGCCGGACGGGGAACTCGGCCCACTGCTCGACGGGCTCGGCTGGCTCGGCGAACCCTGGGAACCCTGCTGGCTCTGCTGCGGCATCGAGCTGCAAGCGGCAAGCCCGACTGCGAGACCGAACACGAGAATTATTCGAAGCATTCTGAATTCCACTGTTCACCTCCTTCGGCCCTGGCCGAAGGTCGAACGCGATGCAGCCCTCACGCAAGCTTATGTTATGTTAGTGACCGCTTCGCGAGCATTAGTTCAACGGACCCATTCGAGGAATCTCGAGGAATCTCAATGAATCTATTGATAAGAACAATAACACTGTTCGCCTGCTTGCTTCTATGCGTGACTCCGGGTCTTGCAGGCGCTCAGGATGCACCTCAGGAAGGCGAAGCGGTCGAGCTGCCGAGAACGCCGTCGCCCGAGGGTGCGATGGTCTATTTCCTCGAACCTCAGGACGGAGCGACCGTCTCGTCGCCGTTCACCGTGAGCTTCGGCCTGCGCGGCATGGGCGTCGCGCCCGCGGGCATTACGTTTGCCGACTCCGGTCACCATCACCTGCTCGTCAATGTCGAAGAAGCGCCTCCGGAAGGCCTGCCGCTGCCGACGACCGAGCAGATCCTCCACTTCGGAGGCGGCCAGACCGAAACCGAACTCGAATTGCCGCCGGGCGAACACACGCTGCAGCTCGTGCTCGGCGACCCGCTGCACATTCCGCATGACCCGCCGGTGCGGTCCGAGGTCATCACGATCAGGAATTCGCGGCTGCAAATCCGCTCTCATCCGCCCCTTCGGCCGATCGATTTCGTCAAATATGGCTCGATATTCTCCTCGATCGATCAACCGAAGGGACGGCGATAGCGAATTTTCGCTTTCGCGACTTCCTACGGCGCAGGCTCCTGGCCGACCGCGTTCACTTCACAACCCGCTACCGTTTACGGACGCACGATCCGATGGATACTCGTGACGACTTCGTCGACTCGGTCGGCAATACCCCGCTAATCCACCTTCGCAAGGCCTCCGAGCTCACCGGCTGCACGATACTCGGCAAGGCCGAGTTCCTGAACCCTGGCGGCTCGGTCAAGGACCGGGCCGCGAAGTACATCGTGCTCGAGGCCGAGCGGCGCGGCGTGAGTGAGCCGGGCGGCGTGAGCGTCGAAGGTACGGCCGGCAACACGGGCATCGGCCTCGCGCTCGTCGGCAACTCGCGCGGCTACCGCACGCTGATCCTCATGCCCGACACCCAGACCCAGGAGAAAAAGGACGCGTTGCGGCTGTGCGGCGCCGAACTCAGGGAAGTTCCCGCGGTGCCCTACCGCAATCCGAACAACTACGTGCACATCGCCGAGCGTACTGCGAAGGAACTCGCCGAGAGCGAGCCGCATGGCGTCCTTTACGCCAACCAATGGGACAACGAAGCCAATCGCGACGGCCACACGGCGAGCACGGCGCCGGAGATCTGGGAGCAGGCCGGCGGCAGCGTCGACGGGTTCATCTGCGCGGTCGGTACGGGAGGCACCCTTGCGGGCGTCAGCGCATTTCTGAAGGACCGCAACCCCGGCATCGTCGTTGCAGCCGCCGACCCGATGGGCGCGGCAATCCATAGCTGGATCAAGACCGGCGAACTCGCGTCGAGCGGCAGTTCGATCACCGAGGGCATCGGCCAGGGCCGCGTGACCGGCAATCTCGACGGTGCGAGTATCGACGACTCCTACCAGATTCCGGATTCCGAAATGCTGCCCGTGGTCTACGATCTGCTGCAGGAGGAAGGTCTGCTGCTCGGCGGATCGAGCGGCATCAATGTCGCGGGCGCCATCAGGCTCGCCCGCGACCTCGGGCCCGGCAAGACGATCGTGACCGTGCTTTGCGATTCCGGACAGCGGTATCAATCCAAGCTGTTCAACCCGGAGTTCCTGCGCTCGAAGGATCTGCCGCCGCCGCCCTGGCTCAGCCGTCAGCCTGCACCGTAACGGTTCCCGGCGCCGTTTTGTGGAGGACCGGGGCAATCTCCCCGCTCACCAGCTGGAAGTACGCCTCGCCGAAGACGGCTGATCGACGGCCCTCGATCTGTCGAGGACGGCACGCGCTTCAGCCGCCGCGCGTTCACAGGAAGGCGCGCCGCGCGCGGCCCTTGACTCACGCATCCGGCCGGGGTTTCGCCCGTCACGGCGCAGCGCCGCGACATCGTTGAGTTGCTCGCATGCCACGAGCAACGAATCCTCGGCGGCTTCCAGGGCAATGCGGTCGATGTCGCTCACGTCCTTCCCGTCGAGCACGAAAGCGATCTCCGTCAGCAGCTCGTTCTGCTCCCGGAAGACCGTTTCGATGTAGCTCAGAAACGCGTCACTCGTAAGCGCGAGCCGCTGTCCGCCGGCGGTCGTGACAGCGGTACAGGCGGCAAGGGCCGGAGCGAGCATCAGGGTCAGCGTGCGACAGACGACCATGGGCGGGAAAAGCGGCGATTGCGTTGGAATCGAGGATGCTCCGCGATCGGCCCGCGACCCGCAACCCCGATAACCGACGTCTGCGATAATCCGCCGCCGCCATGCACACTCACTACGCCGACATCGACACCGCCGCGCCGACCGCACCGGAAGCGTCGCTCGAGCGGTCGATCGCGAATGCGATGGCGTGGCTCGACCGCGAACAGACCGCGGACGGCTTCTGGGTCGGCATGCTCGAATCGAGCTACTGCATGGAAGCGGAATGGCTGCTCGCCATGCACTTTCTCGGCTACGAGCACCCGCGCAGGGACGACCTCGTCGCAACACTGCTCGCGGCGCAACGGCCCGACGGTGCCTGGGAAAGCTACTACGACGCGCCAAGCGGCGACATCAACAGCACCGTCGAGTGCTATGCCGCGCTCAGGTCGACCGGCATGCCGCCCGACGCCGAGTCGCTCGTGCGCGCCCGGCAATGGATCTTCGACAACGGCGGGCTGCGCGGGATTCGCGTCTTTACGCGCTACTGGCTCGCATTGATCGGCGAGTGGCCCTGGGACCGGACGCCGAACCTGCCGCCGGAGGTCATCGTCTACCCGAAGTGGTTGCCGTTCCACCTCTACAATTTCTCAAGCTGGGCGCGTGCGACGCTCCTGCCCCTCACGGTGCTTTCCGCGCGCCGGGCCGTCCGGCCGCTACCGGAGGACCGGCGGCTCGATGAACTCTTCCCCGAGGGACGCGACCGTGCAGATTACCGGCTGCCGCACGACCAGCCGCTTTTTTCGTTCAAACGCCTGTTCCTCGCCACCGACCGGCTGCTGCACGCCTACCAGAAGGTCGGTCTCACGCCCGGCAGAGAGTTGACGCTCAAGGCGTGTGTCGAGTGGATCGTGCGCCACCAGGATGCCGACGGCGCCTGGGGCGGAATCCAGCCGCCGTGGATCTACAGCCTCATGGCGCTCAATGTCGAAGGGTACGACCTCAGCCATCCCGTGCTCGCCAAAAGCCTGGCCGCGCTCGATGCGCACTGGTCTTACGAGCGAAACGGCACACTGCACATTCAGGCGAGCGAATCGCCGGTCTGGGATACCTGGCTCGTGCTGCTCGCGATGCAGGACTGTGAGTGCGGCACAACACCCGGCATGGAGCGCGCGCTCGACTGGCTACTCGACAGGGAAATACTCCACCGCGGCGACTGGGCCGAACAGAACGGGCAGCTCGAGCCCGGCGGCTGGGCCTTCGAGCGCGCCAATCTGCACTATCCGGACATCGACGACACGGCGATCGCGCTCTCAGTGCTCGCCCGCCTGCCGCTCAGGCTGCGCAACCGGCCGCGCGTGCGTGCGGCGCTCGAGCGCGCGCTGGCATGGACGCTCGGCATGCAGTCGAGCAACGGCGGCTGGGCCGCGTTCGACCGCGACAACGACAAGCTCATACTGACGACGATCCCGTTCAGCGACTTCGGCGAAGCGCTCGATCCGCCGTCCGCGGACGTCACCGCGCACATGGTCGAGGCGCTCGCCCTGCTCGGCTACACGCGCACCGACCCCGCGATCGAGAAGGCCTACCGCTTTATGCGCGACGAGCAGGAGCCCGACGGACCCTGGTTCGGCCGCTGGGGCGTCAACTACATCTACGGCACGGCGGCCGTGCTGCCGGCGCTCGCCGCAATCGGCGAAGACATGAACGCCCCTTACGTGCGGCGTGCCGCAGAGTGGCTCGTCGGCCGCCAGAATGCCGACGGCGGCTGGGGTGAAACCTGCGCCTCCTACATGGATGAATCCCTGCGCGGCCGCGGACCGAGCACGGCTTCACAGACGGCATGGAGCCTCATGGCGCTGCTCGCGACGGGCAATCGCGCCTACGACACGGCGGTAAGGCACGGGCTTGCGTGGCTGGCCGAGACGCAGCGCGAGGACGGAAGCTGGGACGAGCCTTACTACACCGGCACCGGTTTTCCGGGCTACGGTTTCGGTGCGCGTCTGGACTTTCGCGACGAGCGAACACGGCGCCGGATCGCACAGGGCACCGAACTGCAGCGCGGCTTCATGCTCAACTACAACATGTACCGCCACTACTTCCCTCTCATGGCGATGGGGCGGGCACGCAGCCACTTTCGCGAAACCGTGAGTTGAACCGATATCGAACGTGCGACCGATTGACGGTCGCGGACAGGCGCTGCCCGCACGGTGAGCAACCGGGAGAACGATTCAGATGAGTGAAGCGACTGCAGTGGTCGTCGGTGTCGGGCCCGGTCTCGGCTCGGCCCTCGTCGACGCCTTCGCCGACGAGGGCTACGCCGTATTCGCCGCGGCGCGAAGCGCGACAAAACTCGCCGGCCTCGGCAAGTCGCGCGAGCAGGGCCAGATTATCGCCTACGACTGCGACGCCACGGACCCCGAGCAGGTCGATGCACTCTTTGGCGCCGTCGCAAGTCACGGACCCCTGCGACTGGCCGTATTCAACGCCGGAGCGTTCGCACGCGGCGACGTCCTCGGCAGCGATCCCGCCGAGTTCGAGCGCTGCTGGCGCGTCGGCTGCTTCGCCGGGTTTCTCGTCGGGCAGGCCGCGGCAGGCGCGATGCTCGAACAGGGCGAAGGCACGATCATCTTTACCGGTGCGACGGCATCGCTGCGCGGCGGCGCGGGTTTCGTCAACCTCGCTTCACCGAAGTTCGCGCTCAGAGCCGTCGCGCAGAGCATGGCACGGGAACTCGGACCGAAGGGCATTCACGTCGCGCACGCGATCATCGACGGCCAGATTCATTCCGAACGCTACGCGCAGCTGCTCGACGAACGGGGCCCCGACTCGCTGCTCGAGCCCGGCGCGATCGCCGCCGCCTACGTGAGTCTGCACCGCCAGCCGCGCAACGCCTGGACGCAGGAACTGGACCTGCGCCCGTTCAGGGAGAAGTTCTGACGCCGGCGGACCTGCAGCTCCGGGCGCGCCTCGGCGCGCGGTCTCAGGGGCGCATCGGCAGAGACGACGATGGCGACGACGCGCGGCGGGTCTGCGCGCGAGGACGACGGGACGCGGCTCAGCCGAATACCTTCCGGAACGCCTGCTCGAGGTCGGCGATCAGATCGTCGATGTGCTCGATGCCGACCGCAAGGCGCACGGTGCTCTCCCTGATTCCGGCCCCAACGGCTTCCTCGGCGCTCAGGTCGCCGGCCTGGTACAGGTCGACGGGCGATACGAGCGAGTCGGTGGCGCCGAGGCTCGCGCTCGTCGCGAAGAGTTCGAGCGCGTCGATGAAGGCCCAGGTCCGTGCCTTGTCGGCGCGAAGATCGACGCTCAACACGCCGCCGAAATCGTCCATCTGGCTCGCCGCGATCGCGTGATACGGATCATCGGGCAGGCCGGGATAGCAGACCCGTTCGACTTCCTCCCGTCCGACCAGGAACTGCGCGATCGCCTGCGCGTTCTCCGAATGCCTCCGGTAGCGCAGGTAATAGGTCTTGAGGCCCCTGAGCGTGAGGTACGAGACGCCGGGGTCCATCGTGGAGCCCATGTTCACGGCCAGCCGCCGCAACGCCCCGATGCGCTCATTGCTGCCGATGACCATTCCGCCCAGCGTGTCGCCATGACCGCCGCCGTACTTGGTCATGCTGTGGACGAAGTAGTCGATGTCGTAACGGCCGTGACTGTGCAGCCCACCGAAGGTGTTGTCGAGAACGGTGGTTACGCCGTGCCGCTTCGCAAGCTCGACGAACGCGGCGATGTCGGGCACGAGCATCATGGGATTGGTCGGCGACTCGAAGAGCACGAGCTTCGTGTCGTCGCGCGCGAACTCCCGCTCGATGGCCGCCCGGTCCTCGATGCCGATCATCGTGAACTCGATGCCGAAGCGCGGCA
Source organism: Candidatus Rariloculus versatilis (assembly GCA_028278665.1). Classification (GTDB taxonomy): domain Bacteria; phylum Pseudomonadota; class Gammaproteobacteria; order Steroidobacterales; family Rariloculaceae; genus Rariloculus; species Rariloculus versatilis. Next base: position 14,597 of record JAQAJI010000013.1, on the reverse strand, counting down.
GCAGTTCCCGGACCGCCATGCGCGTCGGCCGGTAGGTTTCGGCGAAGATGACGATGCGGTCCCCGGCCTTGAGGTTGCCGAGGAGTACGAGCCAGATCGATGCCATACCCGACGCGACCGCGATGGCGTCGTCGCGGTCCTGAAGTTCGGCGCAGAGCAGTTCCAACTGGCGCGTCGTCGGGTTCGAATCGCGCGAATAGTCGAAGCCGCGGGCCTTGGCGTCGGGGCCGAGCGAAGCCTCGATCGTCGGATACGTGAACTTGACCGAGCGGTAGATCGGACTCACGACCGGGACATTGCCTTCCGGCAAGGTGACTTCGGGCTGATGGGTCACGCGAGTTTCTTTTTTCATGATCCTGGTTTCGAGCTCTCTGCTTCCTGTTTCCTGCCGGCCATTGCCTGCTTCGCGGTCCGTGTGCGCGATCCTGCTACTCAGATGTGGCTCTTCAGGCCTCGCGCCAGCGAAGGACTTCGACCTCATCCCCGACCCGGACCTTGCCGAGCTTCCTCGGCAGGAGGTTCTGACCGAACATCACGGGGCCGTTGACCCGCCGAAAGGTCTTGAGGGTCTCGAGCGGCTCGCCGCCCTCGTCGCGCTCGCCGCTGTCCGGGTCGACGGTCGTCAGGATACATCGCGAACACGGCCAGGCCACCTCGAATTGCGCTTCCCCGACACGAATCAGGCCCCAGCCGTCCTCGTCGAATGCCTTGTCGGCCGTCACGACGAGGTTCGGCCGGAAGCGCCGCATCGACACGGGCCTGGCGAGCCGGGCATTGAGATCGTCGAGCGAAGCCTCGGAAATTAGCAGCAGCGGCGCGCCGTCGGCGAAGCTGACCTCGTCGTCGAATTCCGCGCTCGCGTGGCGGACCGCGCGATGCTGGTGAGCGGCCATGTAGACGAGTCCGCAGTCGGTGCCCATGAAGCGCGTGAACCAGCTGTTGACCCCGGGGTCGGCGAGCTTCGCGTCGAGCGCGTCGCGGTGAACGCGGACGCGGCACTCGCGTACGCCTTCAAGCTCGCGCGGCAGCTTAAGCGCATCCTGGCCCGGCGCCTCGACGAGATACCCGTCATCGGTCTCGCTCACGCCAATCAGTGCCATGCGCGGCTGCTCGCGCTGGGAGATGAAACGCCCCCTGGCGTCGACGAGCATGAATCTTCGGTCGCGGGTCACGCCACGCGGCTCGACGACGGCGCTCGGCAGCGAGATGCCGCGGCAGGACTTGATCGGGTATATCGAGATTTCGCTGACCCGAGCCATCGGGCGCTCAGATTCGCTGCAACGCGCCGCTCAGGTCGTCGATCAGGTCCTCGACATCCTCGAGCCCGACGGACAGGCGCACGAGTCCGTCCGTGATTCCCACCCGATGGCGCTCGGCCTCTTCGACATCGGCGTGAGTCATCGTTACCGGGTGGGTGATCAGGGTCTCCACCGAGCCCAGGTTCTCCGCAAGCGTGCACAGCCGCACCGAATCCATGAGCTTCTTGCCGGCGGCGACACCGCCTTCGACCTCGAACCACAGCATGGCCCCGTAACCGCTCGCCTGACTTGCGGCGAGTTCATGTTGCGGGAACGAGGCAAGCCCAGGATAGAACGCGCGCGTCACCTTCGGATGCGCTTCGAGAAACTCCGCGATCGCCCGGGCGTTTGCGGACTGGCAATCCATCCGGATCGAGAGCGTCTTGATTCCCTGCAGGGTCAGCCAGGCCACCCAGGGCGACATGATGACGCCGCCGGCGTTCTGGACGAACCGTATCTTCTCGTCGAGTTCCTCGCTGTCGGTGATCGTGGCGCCGCCGACCGTGGCATTGTGGCCGTCGAAGTACTTCGTCGTGCTGTGGATCGAGATGTTGGCGCCAAGTTCGAGCGGTCGCTGGTAGAACGGCGTGAGAAAGGTATTGTCGACCGCGTGCGCAATGCCGTGCTCGCTGGCGATCCCGGAAACCGCAGCAATGTCGGTCAGCTTCAGCGTCGGGTTGGCGGGCGTCTCGGTCAGGATCAGGCGCGTGTTGTCCCGGACCGCGGCGCGCACCTCATCCGGGTCGGCGGTGTTGACGAACGAGAACTCCACGCCGTAGCGCTGGTACACGGTCGTGCACAGGCGGTACGTGCCGCCATAGGCGACATCGGAGACGATCGCATGGTCGCCGCCGCTGAGAATGGCCTGGATCACGGCCTGTATCGCCGCCATTCCGGTCGCATAGCAGGTGCAGGCGGCGCCGTTCTCGAGCACGGCGAGCTTGCGCTCGAGCGCCTGCACGGTCGGATTGCCGCTGCGCGAATACGAATAGCCTTTCGACAGGTACTCGTCGACCGAGTCCTGCACGAATGTCGTCGTCTGATAGACGGGCGTGAGGATCGCACCCGTTACGGGGTCTGGCTCGACGCCTGCGTGGATTTGCTTGGTCGAAAAGCCCATCGGCTCTCTCCGGGAACGCGGTGAGGCGGGGATGATACCGGAAAAGCATCGCCGTCCCTGCGTCGCGAACGAGCGCCGCCCGACGATGTGACGGTCGCCGGCGGCAAGCACCCGCACCCCTCGCTGCACCCCGGAATGAACAGGACGTGCGCGCTACAATGGCAGCCTTTGCGGCAGACGAGGTTCGGCGATGCGACTTGAAGGTTCCTGTCAGTGCGGCAAGGTGCGGTTCCGGCTCGAGTCCGCGCACCCGTACCCGTTCAATGTCTGCTATTGCGGGATCTGCCGAAAGACCGCCGGGGCCGGCGGTTTCGCGATCAACCTGAGCGGCGACTCGGGCACGCTCGAGGTCGAGGGCCGCGAACACATCACGATTTACCGCGCGAAGGTTCGCGACGCCGAATCCGGCGAGACGCGTACGAGCAGCGGCGAACGAAACTTCTGCTCGATCTGCGGGAGCATGCTGTGGCTGTGGGCGCCGGATTGGCCCGACCTCATCCACCCGTTCGCATCCGCCGTCGACACGCCTTTGCCCGTGCCGCCGGAACGGACCCACCTCATGCTCGGCTCGAAGGCCGCCTGGGTCGGCGTGCGCGCCGATCCGCAGGACAAGTTCTTCGAGCGCTATCCGTCCGAATCGATCGCGGCCTGGCATCAGCGTCTCGGCCTCGAGCGGCCCGATTGACGGCAGGTTCGCCATGGCTCGCAGCAGCACCGCGCGTCCGGCAGCCGGTAGTGCAGGTCCCGCCGCCGACTTGCCGGGAATCAACCTGAACTTCCCGGAGGTTCCAGAGGAACCGGCTCCGACGCGAGGCCGGACGCTCGATCACATCGGCTTCGAGGGCGAGGACCTCGCGACGTGTAGCGCGGCGCTCGATGCGCTGGGCGCTATGCCGATCGCGCGCGCCCCTTGAGGATGGTGTGCGTCGCGGTTGCGCAGAGGATGATCCCGCAGCCGACAAGCGCGAAGCCCGGCGGCGCCTCGGCCAGCACGATCCAGGCCCACAGCACCGATAGCGCGGGCTCGAAGAGCAGCAGCAATGACGACTCGAATGCGGAGACCCGCCTTACGCCACGCGTGATGAAGATGTAGGCGATGGCGATCTGAATCACGCCGAGATAGAGCACGACGCCCCAGTCGAGCAGCGGCATCGAGGCGACCGGGAACGCGGCCGGGGCGCAGACGACGAACGCAAACACGCAGCCGATGGCGACGATCGCCAACGGATCCTCTTGCGAATGCCCGGTGCGCCGCGCGACCCAGCGCAGGCCCGTCAATGCGAGCGCCCAGGTCAGGCCCGAAGCCAGCCCGTAGATATTCCCGAGCGTCGGCCGCGGCGCCGTCGCAAGCGGTTCGGAAGTCGTGGTAAACAGCAGGACCGCGCCCAGGATCAGCGCGGCGAGGAACGCGAGATCCGACCTTGCGATGCGCTCACCGAGCAGCCAGGGCGCGAGAATCAACAGGTAGAACGGCGCCGTGTCCTGCAGGAATATGGCGTTGGCCGCCGTCGTCTCCTTGTTCGCGAGCGTGTAGAGCACGAGCGTCGCGGCCCACGGAACGCGCCAGCTCACATTGCGCCGCACGGTCGGCAACAGCAGCACCATGAACACCGCGGCCGCGGCCGCGCGAAAGCCCGCGACCTGCCAGCCGCTCAGCGACGACAGCTTGATCGCGACCCCGCCCGTCGAGAAGAGCGCCGCGCCGAGCAGTATCTGCACCCTGGCCAGCATCGAAGAGTGCATCGCAGCGGGAACGCGGCCGAGGCGCTTGCGTACGCCGCCGTCGGCGAATAGTCCTGCCGGGACGTTATTCGGGCTGCGGCCTTATTCGGGCTGCGGTCTGAGGTAGTAGTTGTACGGCGTGCCCATGCCGCGCGCGTTGGCCCAGATGACGAGCATGCCCTCGAGCACGTACGCGTAGTCGAGCGGACCGACATCCATCGCGTGCAGCCCCATGCCCTCGACGAGCGCGGCGACGAAGGCCTTGGCCTCGCTGTCGTCGCCGGCGAGCGGGATCGTCAGCGCTCCGCCCGAAGTCTCCGGATCGATCATCTGCAAATAATTGAGCGTGTTGAATGCCTTGACGACGCGCGAGCCGGGCGCCGCGGCCTGGATCAGCGCCGCGTTCGAGCCCTTGCCCTCGACACCGTGCATGGGATAGTCCCCGCCGCGGGCGATGCGGTTCGTCGGGTCGAGGATGATCTTGCCCGACAGGTCTCCGAGGCCGCGTGTGATCTCCTCGGCCGCCGTGCCCGGCACCGCGAGGACGACCATGTCGGCGCCGACGACGGCTTCGGCGGGCGTCGTCGCCGACGCGCCGTTGCCCGTGCGCTCGACGAGCGCGACGACATCGTCCCGCTCAGGTTCCCGCGAACCGTAGACGATCGTGTGGCCGAGCGCGGCGAACTCGGGGCCGAGTGCCCCGCCGACGTTGCCCGTACCGATCACGGCGATCGTTTCCGCGGCCGCCGGCAGTTGCAGGGCGAACGCCATGAGCGCCGTGGACAGGAGGCTGGCAAGGAATCTTGTGTTCTTGATCATGGGCGTCGTCCTCTTTGACCGTTTCTGGACTGGTTTGCGTGCTTTCGCCCGAATCATAACCATCCGCCGCGTCGCGCGCGACCGGACGGCGGGGCGCTGCTTGCCGGCAAGCTTCCCGATAGCTGCTTCAGGCGACCGGAAACGATCGCGAACGGGACGCTTCTGCTTCGGGTCGATGCGGCGCCGTGCAGCCGCGATGCCACTTCGGCGCGGCAATCCAGATTGCGCGCCGCGCCTTCGGGCACGCTACTCGGCAGCTTCGAGGCCGATCTGCTCGGGAAACCGGTTCGCCTCCTGGCAGATGTGCTCGATCAGGTCGGTATCGGGCAGATAGTGCATCGTCTGGCGGACCGTCCAGGGCGCAGTGTACGCGCCCGGATCGTCGACCGTGATCTCGACCTCGAGACGGCCGAAGCTCGGCCGCGAAAACCGTTCGATGACGCGAAGCTGCTCCGTGGACGGGCGCCCCTGCGTATCGAGCCAGAACCGGTCGTTGTAGCCCATCGACTCGACGACGAGGGTATCGCCTTCCCAGTGGCCGACCGAATACCCGTACCAGGCCGGTTGCGGGTCCTCGGGAAACGGACGGGCATCGGTGAATATCTGCCGGTAGATCGTGCGCGACTCGTACAGGAGCACGAGAAGGTTCGGATCCTGGACGATCTTGAACGGCGCCGGTATCGCATGTTTCATGACCGTGCCGCTCGGCATGCAGAAATTGTTGGGATCGTCGGCGCCGCGCCGTGCCATGCGCCGCTCAAAGAGCTCCCGCGCCCACGGCTGAAATGGCACATCGTCTTCGAGATCGGACGCGATGTTGAACAGGTAGCCGAGCGGGTTGTCGTGCTCCCAGAGTCCTGCCAGCGACGGTTTGCCGTTGGCCAGCATCGGCACCGGGCCGTCGAGGTCGACCGAACCGTCCGCAAGCCGCGGTATGTCCGGTTCAGGATGGTAGAACCACTGCGCCCGGGCCTCGGCAACGGCCAGGACGACGCCCGCCAGCGCCAGTGCGCCGATCAGCCGATGGCACGCCGACCGTCTCACTGGAGCCCACCCTGCTGGCCGTCGCCGGAGAACATCTCGGTGCCGTCCGCAAGGGTCACGGACCGCGTATTCGCGCGCGTCGAGCCGTCGCGCGCCCGCAGACCGACAACCGTAACCTCGTCACCGAGCTTGAGCGAGTCGCGCCGCCAGCCGAGCCGCATGAGGCCGTTGGGGCTCGCGAGTTCGAAGTCCCAGTTCTCCACGGCGCCGTCGTCAGTCTCGACATCGACGAAGAAGTGCGCGTGCGGGTTGAGCCACTCGACGTTCGTGACGACGCCGCTCAGGGTCACGCTGCCCTCGGTGTCGTAGATCGCCGCGAAGGAATGATGCGCAAGCGCGCTGCCGCCCGCTGCAATCGATCCGATCGACGCCAGCATGACGAGCGAAATTCGGGTCCATGTCATTGGATGAGCTCCTGTTGTGTCGCTGCGTCGCTGCGTCGCAGCGGCGCCGGCCGATTGTTGCGGTGTCAAGACACCGCCGGCAAACCATGACGATACACGGACAGGCTGGCGGTTCAATACCCGTCGAGACTCGTGTCGGCGCCAGCCTCGATCAGCATCTCGGCAGCGATCGGGAACTCCTTTTTGGCGTTTGCGAGAAATATGCCCTGCGTGATCATGTACGGCGTCCAGCCAAGCTCGTTCGTCACGTTGACCTGCGCGCCCTGCTCGATGAGGTAGGCGAGGATCGACGGC
>JAQAJI010000013.1:0-7671 GCA_028278665.1 Candidatus Rariloculus versatilis | reverse complement strand
CCCTCGTAGTAGTCGAGCCCGGCCGCAGCCATGAGCGGCGTGACGCCGGCGAGTGTCGGCATCGTTGCGTCGGCACCGAACTGCGCGAGGAGCTCCATGAGCCGGTAATCGCCGTTGCGTGCTGCGACGTAAAAAGGCGTCGCGCCGCGGTAGCTCAGGTAGTGGCGCCCGAGCATGAGGCCCGGCAGGTTGCGCGTAGTACCGAGACCCTTGGTGAAGGTCTGCTCTTCGAAATCGACGCGGAAATCGGGATTCGCACCATGTTCGAGCAGCTTCTGGCCGATGTCGAGCGCGGTCAGGCGGCCGAGCGGCCGGGGCGCGGTTTCCGGTTCGCTCGAGAGCGCTGCGGCGTCCCAGGTGGAGCCCGGCTTGTGAAGCCAGGCGAGCGTGTGCAGCGCGGAACCACGCGGATCCCTGGCATTCGGATCGGCGCCGTGGTCGAGCAACAGCGCAGCGAGGTCGTAGTAGGCATTCACCATGGCGACGTTGAGCGCGCTCGTGCCGTCGGGCGCCCGGTCCTCCACATTGGCGCCGAGCTCAAGCAGCCTGCGGGCGGCATCGATCCGGTTTTCGCGCACCGCGAAGAGGAATGCCGTGAACCCCGCGGTCGACTCCGCCGAGATGTCGGCGCCTGCCTGGACGAGCGCCGTGACCGCCGGCGTGTTGCCTTTGGCCGCCGCCCACATGAGCGCAGTCTGGCCGCGAAACTGCTCCGCGGCGTTCACGTTTGCTCCGTGCTGCAGCAGCGTTTCAATCGTTGCGGGCGTACCGTTCAGCGCGGCGTTCATGAGGAGCGTCTGCCCTTCGCGCGACGTCGCGTGGGGATCGGCGCCGGCCTCGATCAACCGGGTCAGGAGTTCCGGACTGCCGCTCGCGGCTGCCAGTGCAAGCGGTGTTACGCCATAGCGCGTTCGCGCATCGACTTCGGCGCCCGCGGCGAGCAGCAGTTCCGCGATCTCGAGCGCACCGATCCGTGCGGCATGGTGCAAAGCCGTGGTGCCGTCGGCGTCGCGCTCGTTGGCATCGGCGCCTTCGGCGAGCACGACGCGCACCGCAGCACTGTCTTTAAGGAGGACCGTTTCGAGCAGCAGCGTGGCGGCTGAGGATGATGCCGACGCGAGCGCGAGGCAAATCGCCGCGAGTAGAGCCATTGGACCGGGTCTTGTGGTTCTTGCGTCCATCCGTCGTGTCCCCGCGCCGTTTCAGGCACTATAGCAATGTTTGAAAAAGGATCGAACCCGGCGTCGCCAGCTGTGGGCAACGTCCTGGGGGGAGTCTCGCAATGCGCCCGATGCCCGGCACCAAACCGCTCCACGCTGCGGTGCTTGCGTGCGCGGCCGCGCTTGCGGGCGTCTGGCTAGCCGAGCGGTACGGGCTCTTCGAAAAGGACCTGGCCGCGGCTCAAGCCGCGATCGGCGCAAACTGCCTGGACTGTCACGACGACATCACGAGGTCCGGCGACCTGGTGCTCGATCCCGCGACGCTCGCCGATGTCGGCGAACATACGCAAGTCTGGGAAAAGGTCGTGCGCAAGGTCACGGACCGCGCGATGCCGCCGCCGGACGAACCGCGGCCGCCCGAGGCGGACTACCTCACGATCGAGCGCTTCCTGGTCGCTGAACTCGACGCGCGGGCCGCGGCACGGCCGAACCCGGGTGAACTTCCGCAACTGCACCGGCTGACGCGCACCGAGTACCGCAACGCCATACGCGATCTGCTCGCGCTCGATGGCCTTCCGGCCGAACTCGACTTCGAGCTGCTGCTACCCGCCGACAACAGGTCGAGCGGCTTCGACAACATTGCCGAACTGCTGTTCATTTCCCCGAGCAACATGGAGCGCTACATCGACACGGCGAGGAAGATCAGCCGTCTTGCCGTCGGCGACATGAGCACCCCACCGCTCGTCAACCGGCATCGCATGGCGCTGCAGATGCCGCAGGACACGCACCTGGGGGGGCTACCGATCGGCACGCGCGGCGGGCTCCTTGTCGAAAGCTTCCTGCCGCTCGACGGCGAGTACGTCGTTCGCGTGGAGTTCGCGGGCGGTTCGCGCGAGCCGCACGAACTTGAGGTTCTCGTCAACGGCGAACGGGTCGCTCTGGCAACGGTCGTGACCGGGAACCGCGGGTTCCCGCGACGGCCCCCGCCGCTTCAGTTCCGATTGCCGCTCCCGGCGGGTCCGGCACAATTCGGCGTGACCTTCGTCGAACGCAGCGAGGCCTTTGACGAGTCGACGCTGCGGGTCCGGCGCAGGAGCCGCGGCGCGCTGCCCGACATCGAACTCGTCACGATCTCCGGTCCGTTCAATCCCACGGGTCCTGGAGACACGCCAAGCCGCGCGCGAATCTTCACCTGTACGCCGGACGGCGAACTCGGCGAGCGCGCCTGCGCGACCGAGATCCTCACCACGCTCGCTCGCCGCGCCTACCGGCGGCCCGTGACCGACTCCGAGCTTGACGAGATCCGGCCGTTTTATGAGACGGGCTTCGCCGAAGGCGGTTTCGAACGCGGCATCCAGTACGCACTCGAGCGCATTCTGGTCAGTCCGCAGTTCCTGTATCGCGTGGAGATCGATCCGCCCGGCGCGCGGCCCGGCGAAGCTTACGCGGTTGCTGCGTTCGAACTCGCGTCGCGCCTGGCCTTCTTTCTCTGGAGCAGCATTCCCGACGACGAACTCCTCGAGCTTGCGGCCGCGGGACGGCTGCAGGATCCCGGAACGCTCCAGGCGCAGATCGAACGCATGCTCGCCGACCCGCGCTCGACCTCGCTCGTGAGCAACTTCGCCTCCCAATGGTTGTTTCTGGGCGACGTCGGGAGCAGGGACCCGGATCTCTATCTCTTCCGCGACTACGACGAAACGCTGCGCGACGCCTTCGCGGTCGAGGCTGAACTATTCATCGACAGCGTGCTGCGCGGCGGCGGCAGCATCCTCGAACTCATCACCGCGAACCACACTTTCGTCAACGAGCGCCTTGCCGAACACTACGGGCTTGCGAACATCGAAGGGAGTCACTTCCGGCGGGTCGAACTGCCGGAAAACAGTCCGCGGACCGGGCTGCTCGGCAAGGGCGGCATCCTGACCCTGACCTCGTATTCCACCCGAACCTCGCCGGTGTTGCGCGGCAAGTACGTGCTCGAGAACCTGCTCGCCGCGCCGCCGCCGCCACCGCCACCCGATGTGCCGAGCCTCGTCACCGAACAGGATGGAGCGGTGCTGACCCTGCGCGAGGCGCTCGAACGGCACCGCGAAGACCCGGCATGTGCAGGCTGCCACTACGAAATGGATGCGATCGGCTTTGCGCTTGAGAATTTCGATGCCGTCGGCCAATGGCGGGACCGCGCCGCGGGCGTTGAGGTGGACGCTGCGAGCGAGTTGCCGGACGGCACCCTCATCGACGGCGTCACGGGCCTGAGGAACCACCTTGCGCAGCATCCGGATCGCTTCGCACGTGCGTTTTCGGAGAAGCTGCTAATGTATGCGCTTGGACGCAACATCCAGTACTACGACGCGCCGGCGGTGCGAACGATCGTTCGCGATGCCGCGAGCGATGGCTACAGTTTTGCGTCGATCGTCGAAGGCATCGTGTTGAGCGTTCCGTTTCGGTTGCGCAACCCGCGCGGCGGCACGGCCGAGAACGCAGCCGCCGCAGTCACGGAGGCAAACAGATGAGATACGTCACAGGCAAGTCCATCGCGCGACGTACCTTCCTGCGCGGCGCGGGCGCCGCGGTCGCGCTGCCCATGCTCGACTCGATGGTGCCCGCGTTTGGACAGGCGCCTGCACCGGTGCCGAGGCTCGGCTTCGTTTATGTCGGCAACGGCATAATCCACGACGACTGGAAACCGGCGACGACCGGCAAGGACTTCGCGCTCCCGCCGAATCTGCTGCCGCTCGCCGGCGTCCGCGAGCACATGAACGTGCTGACGGGGCTGTCCCACCTCGAGGCCGATTCCAGGGGCGACGGCTCCGGCGACCATACGCGCGCCTGCGCAGCCTGGCTCACGGGCGTACACGTCTACGACCGAACGCGGCCGGGTGTGGAGGTCAAGGTTGCCACGAGCGCCGATCAGCTCGCGGCGCGGCAGATCGGCAGCGACTCGCCGATCCAGTCTCTTGAGCTGACCGTGGAGACACCGCAGCAGGGCGCCTGCGACTCCGGCGACTGTTTCTATGTCAACACGGTCTCGTGGCGCAACGAGTCGACGCCGAACATGACCGAAATCCACCCGCGAGTGGTTTTCGAGCGGCTCTTCGGCGACGGCGGCTCGAGCGCCGAGCGCCTTGCGCGCGTCAGGCGCACCGGCAGCCTGCTCGATTCGGTCGACGCGGAGGCCAGGCGGCTTGCGGGCAAGCTCGGCGGCGGCGACCGGTCGAAGATCAACGAGTACCTCGACACGGTCCGCGAGATCGAGCGCCGCATCCAGAACGCCGAAGCGCGCGGCGAGCAGTCGCTCGAACTGCCGGAACGGCCGACCTCGATCCCCGAGAGCTTCGAGGCGCACACTGAGCTCATGCTCGGCCTGCAACACCTCGCCTTTCAGACCGACGCCACGCGCGTGTTCTCCATGATCCATGCGCGCGAGTTGAGCGGGCGCAGCTACGCGCAGATCGGCGTCGGCGGCAACCACCACGGCGTCTCCCATCATCGTGACGACCCCACGCTCATGGCGCTGAAGTCGCGAATCGACACCCACAACCTGCGAGTCTTCGCGCCGTTCATCGAGAAGCTCGCGGCCACGCCCGACGGCGACGGGTCGCTACTCGACCAGAGCCTGATCGTCTATGGCGGCGGCATGGGCAACGGCAACCTGCACCGGCACTCCGATATCCCCTGCCTGACCTTCGGGTCGCTCGGCGGACGCATCCCGACCGGCAGCCATCTGGCCTGCGAGATGGATACGCCGATGTGCAATCTGCTCGTGACGATGCTGCAGCAGCTCGACATCGAGATCGAACAGTTCGGCGACAGCTCGGGGGCGCTGAATCTGCAGGCCTGAAGTAACGGGAGGGACGCGATGGACAGGCGCGAATTGCTGAAGGGCGCCGCCGCACTCACCGCGGCCTCAGCGCTCAGGACTGCGGCGGCTCAATCGAATGAGGCCGACGCGATTCTGTTTCCCGGTTTTCGCACCGAGCGCGTCGCGACGAGCGGCGCCGAGATCAACTGCGTCATCGGCGGCAACGGTCCGCCGCTCCTGCTGTTGCACGGCGCGCCGCAATCGCACGCGTCATGGTTCGCCTGTGCGCCTGAACTAGCTCGGCACTACACGGTGGTAGCTGCGGACCTGCGCGGCTACGGCGACAGCAGCAAGCCCGAAGACGGCGAGAACCATTACAACCACTCAAAGCGCGCGATGGCGCTCGATCAGGTCGAGGTCATGCAGCACTTCGGCTTCGAGACTTTTCTCGCGGTCGGTCACGACCGGGGCGGGCGCGTCATGCGGCGCATGGCGCTCGATCATCCTGAACGCGTCGAGAAGCTCGCCGTGCTCGACATCGTGCCCGCGCACCATCTCTACAACGAGGGGCTGACGAAGGAGTTTGTGAACGCCTATTTTCACTGGTTCCTCTATATCCGCCCCGCGCCCTTTCCCGAGAACATCATTGCCGAGCAGATGGCGAACCGGCAGCGCAGCGGGCCGCATCCGGTCGTTGCCGCCGAATATGCGCGCACCTTCTCGAACCCCGCGACGATCCACGCGATGTGCGAGGACTACCGCGCCTCGGCATCGATCGATCTCGAGTTCGACGAGGCCGACATGCACCTAAAGATCGAGTGCCCGGTGCTCGCGCTGTGGGCCGAGCGGGGCACGATGGGCAGGCTGTACGACGTGCTCGCGACCTGGCGCATGCGCGCGACGAACGTGAGCGGCAAGTCGATGCCCGGCGGGCATTCCTTCCACGAGACGCATCCGGACGAGACGCTCGCGGAATTGCTGCCGTTCCTGGCTGGCTGAGCCGGATCCCGCGCAAGCCCACGCAAGGTCCGCGGGCTGCGCCGCTGTAAAGGAAGCCGGTTCGCGCCCGCGCGTGACACCCGGAGCGTCAGTCGCGGCTCCAGACGCGATATCCGGTCCGGATCGCCGTTATCCGGCCTTCGGCCGCTCGCAAACCAGTGCCACTGACGCAGGCATGCAGCCGCTTGCACACGGGCGGCCCTGGCAGCCCGAATCGGCCGGTGAGCGGGCGCCGTTCAGCGCGGCGGCATCAGCGCCGGCCGGTCGGGCGGCAGGTGCTGGTCGATTGCGTGCAGAACGAGCCCGGCCATGACGTAGTCCCCCATGACCGTCGCAAGCTCGACGACGCCCTGCTCGCCGAAGTACTCCACGGCCTCGGCGTACAGCTCCGATTCGAGCCGGTGCTCGCGAAAGATCTGCCGGCCGAAGTTGATGATCAGCGTCTCCTCGGGGCTCAGGCCCTCCGGTTCGCGGTCGTACTTGATTGTGTCGATCACGGCCTGCGGAGCACCGTAGCGCAGCGCCGCCGGCTCATGCGCCGAATACTCGTACTGCTGCTCGATCTCCCAGGCCGCGACGAGGATCGCGACCTCGGTGTGCCTCGCGCTCAGCACGCCGTTGTAGCGCAGGTAGGAGTTGATGATGTGATAGCCCTCGGCAAGCCTCGGGCTGTAAAGGGAGAAGTTGACGGGGCCCGTGGTCGGCGGCGGGCCGTCGCCGACGACCATGTCGTAGACCCGCTTGCCCTCTTCGTCGAGATCGTCGCGGCTGATCGGCGCAAGACGCGAAAACGACACGGGATCGACGTCGCTTGGCAGGGCTTCGCCGCTTTGCGACTGGGCGAAAAGCGCGGGTGAACCCGTGAGCAACGCCCCCGCGAGCAATACAGTGAAGAATCGGTTCGGCATCGTAGTTTCCCCCATGTGATACGTCACCCGCGCGCAGGAGCGTGAGTGGCAGGAACTCGCGAAACAGTCCGGCCGGAAACACGCAAGGCGCAGGCGCCTGCAACGGCTCGCGTTCAGCGTGTCACGGCAGGTCGCGATCGGCAACCGGCCAGAAGATTTCCGTGCGCCAATCGGCAGGATCCGGGTGCTCCCCGGGATCGGTCAGATACGACTCCCAGCACGGTCCGTTGAACTGCTCGCCATTCGTCTCGGCCCACTGTTCCAGGGCCTTGTAACTGCCCTCGAGATCAGCGTAGTCGCCTTCGTGCAGGCAGCAGGCCGCGCGCCCGGCCTGCAGGAATCCGGTCTCGATCTCTCCCGCGCCTTCTGCGGGCGCTGCCACCGGGACACCGGACTCGACGGTGATCCCTTCCGGACCGAAGGCGGTGTACCGCGCGAATGGCGGACCGGCGAACTGGTGGCCCGCCTCCTGACAGTGATGGAAGACCGTACCGAGCGATTTGCCGATCGCGTCGGCGATCTCATCCCGGCGGGCAAGTTTGCGGCGCACGAAGAGGATCGGTTGCGCGTCGAGCGTTCGTATCGAGATGTTTGTGGTCGGCATGGTAATGGTACCGGCTATGGGGCGGTTGCAGGCGGGGCGGCCGCGAGCGGCTCGGCCTCGCGGAACTTGCGCAGGATCCGATCCTCGACCCACTGCGCGCTCCACCAGTCGATCGGCGTGATGGCGTTGCCGTTGAGCAGCATCGTGAAGTCCAGGTGGTCGCCGCCGGCCAGTCCCGGCGCCCCGCTCCGGCCGAGTTGG
>JAQAJI010000122.1 GCA_028278665.1 Candidatus Rariloculus versatilis | reverse complement strand
AACGTCCACCTGATCTACACGCTCAACCAGGCTTACATGGCCATGGAGGCAGGCGCCGCATTCGTGTGTCCGCTGGCAGGACGCCTTCAGGACCAGGGTCACGACGCGATCCGACTCTACGAGCAGTGCGTGCAGACGATCGAGCGCCACGGCTACAACACTAAGGTCATGTTTTCGTCCGTGCGCCATCCGGAGCACGTGCGCCAGGCTCTGCTGTCCGGAGTACACGTGTGCACCGTGCCGTACAACGTGATGATCCGGCTCTGCGACAATTCCCTGACGGCGGTCGGGACGGCGCAGTTCGAGGCGCACACGCAGCTCATGACGCTCAGGGTCAAGGATCTGATCAGGCCCGCCAACCCGGTTTGCAAGCCTTCGGACACCCTGACCGCCGCCATGGTCGCGATGACCGAATCGAGGCTCGGCGTCGTCGCGCTCGTCGACGGGCAGGGCGCGGTCGCCGGAGTTTTCACCGACGGCGATCTGAGGCGCAGCCTGCAGTCCGACGGGCACGCAACGCTCGACAGCACGCTTGAGCAGATCGGTTACTCGAAGACCCCGGTCACGCTTGGGCGCGAGAGCGTGCTCGACGAGGCCGTGAAGCTCTTCAAGGAATTCGAGGTCGACAGCATCATCGTCGTCGATGGCGATGAGCCCTGCGGTGTGCTCGACATTCAGGACCTCGTCAAGATCGGCCTGCTCGGCCAAGAGCATTTGTAATTGATGAGGACCCCGGCCGAGCTCGAGAAGTACTTCTCGGCGCTGGGCGCGGTGTTCGTGACGCCGCGCCGCGAGTTCCTCGAGCGGCTGCGCCGAATCCGTGCGCTGCTCTTCGATTGGGATGGCGTGTTCAATCCGGGCCTGAAGGGCGAAGGCGTCGCGAACCCCTTCACGGAGCCTGATTCGATGGGCACGAACCTGCTGCGCTATGCGTTGTGGCGCGCCAACGGCAGCCTTCCCGTCACGGTAATCGTGAGCGGCGCGGAGAATCCGTCGGCACGCAAGTTTGCGGTTCGCGAGCGCTTCACCGCCGTGTATACGAACGTGCTCGACAAGTCCCGGGTCATCGCGGAGATTCGCAAGACACACGGGATCGAAGGTGCCGAGATTGCCTGCGTGTTCGACGACGTCAACGACCTTGCGGTCGCCGCCGAGTGCGGCTTGCGTTGCCTCGTCAGGCGCGACGCGAGTCCGCTCCTGCAGGACTTCGTCGCCGAGCACGGGCTATGCGACTACATCACCGCGATGGGCGCCGACCGCCATGCCGTTCGGGAAGTCGCAGAACTCATGATGGGCTTGCTCGGCGACTTCGAAGCCATCGCGGCTTCGCGGATGCGCTTCGATTCGGACTACACAACCTACTTCAATGCCCGCCAGGCCGTGCAGACGGAATCGGTGGCCGTGGACGAACCCGGATACTGACGGTGAAGCAAGGATATGGCCCGCAGTCCGCGCGACATCGACGAATGACGATGGCCGAACGGCGTTGCGAAGGTGGAGTCGCCGACTGCGAAGCCGGGAGTGCGATGCCCGATACGGCCGCGACTTGCAGCATGTTGGATTGCGCAGAACGGCCCGCCGCAGAGCTCGCGCACTGATGCTCTGGTCTGTCACGAGCTACCTGCTCCTGCCATACGTCCTCGTGAGTTTGGCGTGGCGCGCGCTCCGCTACCCGGCCTACTGGTATCGCTGGCCCGAGAGGTTCGGGTTCGTGCGGAAACTCGAAGGGCAACGAGTGATCTGGGTGCACGCCGTCTCGGTCGGCGAGGTGCGTTCGGCCGCGGCGCTGATCGATGCCCTGGCCGAACGCTATCCTCGCCATCGCTTGCTCGTGACGACGATGACGCCGACAGGTTCCGAGCAGGTGCAGGAGCTTTTCGGCCGCCGCGTCATGCACAGCTACCTGCCTTACGACTTCCCGGGAGCCGTGAACCGCTTTCTCGATCGCACGGCTCCGGAACTTGCGGTGATTGCGGAGACGGAGTTCTGGCCCAATCTGTTTCGTGCGTGCAAGCGTCGCGGCATACCGCTGTGTCTCGTGAACGTCCGGCTGTCGCAGGCGTCCTTCCGCGGCTACACCTGGGTCGGACGAACCACGCGGGCCATGTTCGCCGACGCCGACCTGATCTGCGCGCAGACGCGCCTGGACGCGCAGCGCCTGCGCAACCTCGGTGTTGCCGATCGCAAGATCGAGGTCACCGGCAATCTCAAGTTCGACGTCGAGCTGCCGCGCGATCTCAGGTCCGAGGGCGAACGGCTCAGGGTCCGGTGGGGCCGCGATCGCCCTGTGTGGATAGCCGCGAGCACGCATCCCGGCGAAGAGCGGCGGATTCTCGATGCGTTCGCAATCCTGCGCTCGATGTATCCCGCCATGCTGCTCGTGCTCGTGCCGCGGCATCCGGAGCGGTTTGCTTCTGTCGTCAGGCTTTGCCGGCGGCGTGGCTACCGCGTGGCCAGGCGCAGCGTCGATGGAGGAGTCCTGCCGTCCGGCATCAACGTGCTGGTCGGCGACACGATGGGCGAACTGCAGCGGCTCTACGCCGGCGCCGACATCTCGTTCATCGGGGGCAGCCTCGTGCCGAAGGGCGGGCAGAACCCGCTTGAAGCCTGCGCCGTGAGCGTGCCGGTCATCTTCGGCCAGCACATGTTTCACTTCGAGGAGATCAGCGCCATGGCGCTCGAGCGCGGCGCTGCGCGGCAGGTGCACGATGTCCGGGCGCTGGCCGACGCGGTTTCGCTGTACTACGAACAACCGGATTTGCGGCGCGCGGCGGGCAGGGCCGCACACAGTCTCATCGAGGACAATCGCGGAGCGCTCGCGGCGACGCTCGAACTCATGACGGAGCGGCTGCCGCAGTTCGGGTTCATCGGCGGCGAGATCGAGCGCCAGGACGAGGAGCTGTCGCGGTCCTGAGCGACGCTATGACTGGCGATCGCTTGAGGACTCGCCGTTGCAGTGCAGGCACTTTACGGCTTTGTCCGCCGACCCGTATCGTTCGTCACTCAACGCATTGAAATCCCTTGATCTCGATTTCCGGCGACCAGACAGCCCAACCGGAGAGCGTGGTTGGGCCGGTGAAGACGGTTGGATCAACCGTGGTCGCCGTCCAATCCATACGGCGCCCATCCGCGCTCAGCGAGTAACGCTCAGTCACCACGGCGTCCTGAGTCAGTGGCACGCCTGCATCGTTGTAGTAGGGGTACGCGATACCGGTGGTTTCGATAACCAGGGCATCTCCGTCCCAGCGGCCGCTTGAATGGCCGTAAATGGTGCCAACCCCTTCGTTCGCGCCGTCGTCCGTCAAGTAAATGGTACGTAGACCATTCCACTCCTCGACCCGCATGATGATCCGATCGCCCTCATCGATGAACTCGATCGGATAGGGTTGGTCAAGCATGCTCGGCATTCCTGCCGGGATGCATTGAGCCGCGAGATCACCGCTGGCGGGATCATACGCGTCCAGGCTTGACTGGGCGGTGTCGGTCAGCGGCATCTCCAGCGGGCGAACGCCAGTAGCCGGAAAGTCAACGGGGGTCCAGACGCGAAACAGGTCTGCTGCCGGTTCGTAGGAGATTTCATACCCTGCGGCACTGGTGAAGGTCAGTTGCGTTTCCGGCGGGAGGTCTTCTTCCAACTCGTCCGAAAGCGCCGGAAATATCCCGTATTCGTTTCCGTCTACAACGGCCTGTACAGCGACCATGAGGTTACGGCCGGATCTGGAAACCGGTCCGATGAGAGTAAGCGTCTCGCCGACCGGAAACAGCTTCGTCGAGAGGCCGTTCCTCTCCAGCGTGTTAACCGAACCACCCTCCGCTCGCCAGGTGGTCTGCCCGCCCTGCTCATCTTCGACGGAGAATACCCATACCGTGTGCGGATTTCTCCACGTCAGAGACTCAAGCGTTCCGCTGATGGCTCTAACGTCGGCTGGGTCGT
>JAQAJI010000121.1:10054-12842 GCA_028278665.1 Candidatus Rariloculus versatilis | reverse complement strand
TAGATCAGGTGGACGTTGACGCGTAGTCCCCGGTCGGTCAGGCGCTTGCAGGCCTTTACGCCGGAATTGGAGATCGGCAGCTTGAACACCGGTTCGAGTTCGAGCGGCAAGGCGAGAATCCGCTCGGCCTCGGCGACGATGCCGTCCGGAGTGTCACCGAGCGCTTCGACCAGCAGTACCGGAACCATACCCGATAGTCTGACGATCGCGCCGTCAATATCGGTGATGCCGTGACGGTGCATGAACGTCGGCGTCGTCGTGAGCCCCTTGACGAAGCCGAAATCGACGGCGGATTCGATCTCCTTGAAATCGACGGAATCCAGATACAGGTCCATGAATTGCCTCGCAGATCGGTCTCAGTGAACGGTCTGGTTCTTCACGAGATCGTGGATCTCGAGCAGCGGCCGAACAAAATCCGCAAGGTCGTCGAGGTAGTACTGGCTCGCCGCGTCGCACAGCGCATCCGGCGGCGAAGGATGTGCCTCGATGAAAACACCGTCGACGCCGGCCGCAACGCCCGCACGCGACAGGACCGAAAGGAACTCGCGGCTCCCGCCGCGCGGATCCTTGCTCGGGATCCCGTACTTGCGGATCGTGTGCGTGATGTCGAAGACCACGGGATAACCGATCTGCGCGAGCAGCATGAAGCTGCGCGGATCGACGATGAGATCGTTGTAGCCGAAGGTGTAACCGCGCTCAGTGAGGATGATCCTGTCGTTCCCGGACGATTCGATCTTTCTGTCGGGCTTGACCATGTTGTCCGGCGCGATGAACTGGCCGTGCTTGAGATTGACGACGCTGCCGGTCTTCGCCGCTGCCACGACGAGCTCGGTCTGCATGCACAGATACGCCGGGATCTGCAGCACGTCGACGACTTCGGCTGCCGGGGCCGCCTGACTCGGATAGTGGATGTCGGTCAGGATCGGCAGTTCGAGTTCGCGCTTGATCCTTTCGAGGATTCTGAGCCCCTCGTCGAGGCCCGGCCCCTGGTAATACTCAAGCGAACTGCGGTTGTCCTTGGAGAACGAGGACTTGAAGATGACGGAGATACCAAGCTCCTCGGAGATGCCTTTCAGGCGTTCGGCCGTGCGCAGCATCATCGATTCTTTCTCGATGACGCAGGGGCCCGCGATGAGAAACAGTTCATTCGAACCGCAATCGATTTCGCCTACCGCAACGTGCTTGGTGCTCATGAGGGATCGGGGTCAGTGGCTGTTCGCGGCATTGTCCGGCTTACGGCGGTGCCCTGCAACTCGCCCCGCTCGCCTGCGAGCAGTGCTCCGATCAACTCGTAGTTGCTTTGCGTCGCGCCCTGACCGCGCAATACGACCTTTTTTGCACGCTCTCCCATCGCGCGGCGGCGGTCCGGATCCCGGACGAGAGACTGGAGGTGTGTCGCGAGTTCTGCCGCATCGGAAACGATGATGCCGGCGTCGCCGCGCGCGAGGTCGTCTGCCGTTTCCCTGAAGCTGTAGTTGTAGGGACCGAAAAGCACCGGCACGCCGAGCACGGCGGGTTCCATGAGATTGTGTCCGCCCTTATTGGCGCCGCGGTAGCGCAGGCTTCCGCCGACGTATGCGACGTCGGCGACCCCGTACAGCTCCCGAAGTTCGCCGATTGTGTCGACGACGAGCACGCCGCCGCGGCCCGGTGCTTCGGCGTCGCCCCGATCCACCGCCGTCTTGAGAACGGACCGCCAGCCCCGCGCTTCGACATGTTGCCGGACCAGCGCGGCGTCGGCCGGGTAACGCGGCACGAGGATCAGCGACACCTGCTCGTCGCTGTCAAGCGCGTGGCATGCGTCGAGCAACGCTTCGTCTTCGCCGCGGTGCAGACTGCCGCCGATGAGCACGGTTTCGTCCGGCCCGTATCCCAGAGACTCTCGCAGCACCTGTCCGGCGCCCGAATCGCCGGAAGCAGGCGCCAGGTCGTATTTCATGTTGCCCGTGACGGAGATTCTTTCGGCTGCAACTCCGAGCGCGCGGAACCGTGTCGCGTGCTCCTCGCTCTGCGCCGCGATCAGCGTCAGTCCACGAAGTGCACGCGGAACCACCGCTGTGCGGGAGTGGATCCGGTACGACCTCGACGATATCTTGCCGTTGAGCACGACGGCCGGAATGTTGCGGCGGCGCGCTTCGGCAAGCAGGTTCGGCCAGAACTCCGACTCGACGATAACGATCAGGCACGGGTCGAAACAGTTCAGGAACCGCTTCACGACGAAGGAGAAATCGAGCGGAAACGCCACCGCGCGGTGGAGCGGATACGCTCTGCGTGCGGCCGCGAGCCCTGTCGACGTGTACGCCGAAACGACGAGTTCGGTTGCCGGCATGTCGCGTTCGAGACGCGCGACGAGCGGCTTGAGCACCGCCACCTCCCCGGCTGAGGAGCCGTGCAGCCAGATGCATCGCCGGATCGGCGTGCCAAGCCCGAATCCGAGGCGCCTCGGCACGCTGCGCCAGTCGCCCGTGACGATCAGCCGATAGACGATCCACGGCGATCCCAGCACGATGCCGATCAGGTAGGCGAGATCGAGCAGCACACTCATCGCGGATCGATCGGGTAGACGGAATCGAGGGGCACACTCATCCTGGATTCGGGCTGAATTGGGCTGCGGACCACCGGCGATTCATTCTAGCCGCTTTCCCTCTGCGCACAGCGGCAGACGGTTGCTTCGCCAGCCCGGGTACGACGCGAAGATTTGGCTGGATGGGCCAGGAGCCTGCGCCGTAGGAAGTCGCGAATCGCCGTCTTCGGCGAGGCGTTTCGCCCAACGCGAAAATTCGCTATC
>JAQAJI010000121.1:4097-10041 GCA_028278665.1 Candidatus Rariloculus versatilis | reverse complement strand
TTGACGAAATCGATCGGGCGAAGGGGCGGATGAGAGCGGATTTGCAGCCGCGAATTCCTACGGCGCAGGCTCCTGGCAGCGGATCCAGCCTTCGAGATACTTGACAGCCTGACCGCGGATAATCGTGCGTTCACCGGCAAGCTCGCAATGCAGTTCCGACCCGCGCGCCGAAAGCTGCCGGGAATGGATTGCCTGCTTGCCCAGTCGCGCCGACCAATAAGGGGCGAGGGCGCAGTGAATGGATCCGGTGCCCGAATCCTCGGGAATCCCGTAGCTCGGAGCGAAGTAGCGGCAAACGCAGTCTGACTCGACGCCCTCCGCCGTAACGATTACGCCGGCCGGATGCAGCGTCTCGAGCAGCCTGAAATCCGGGTCGAGCGTCCGCACGGTCGATTCGCTGTCGAGCACCGCGAAGAAGTTGTCACCGGTGTCCACCATCAGAAGTTCGTCGGGCTCGACACCCAAACCCGCTGTCAAAGCGTCCGGAACGCGCTCGACGGGGCGCAACAACCAGAGCGGAAAGTCCATGCCCAGACCATCGTCGCCGCGCCTGACCACAAGGCGCCCACTCAGCGTGTCGAAGGAAACGGACTGAAGTTGCGGTTCAATTTCCGTGAAAAGCACGAATGCCGAGGCGAGCGTCGCATGGCCGCACAGTCGAACCTCGACCGCGGGGGTGAACCAGCGCAGGTGGTAGCCCGACTCGATCGGCACGAAGAACGTCGTCTCCGGCAGATTGTTCTCGCGGGCGATCGCCTGTAGCGTCGCGTCGTCGAGCCAATCGTCGAGCGGCACGACGGCCGCCGGGTTGCCGCCGAAGAGACGCCCGGTGAAGGCGTCAATCTGCCAGATCCTGAGCTTGTTCATATCTCGATACCCATGCTTGACATGCGTGGACTGCCGCGTGTCGAGCGCCCCCGGCCGACGTGCAGCCCGGGAGCCCGCGCCGCAGGAGTTCGCGGCTGCAAATCCGGTCTCATTCGCCCCATCGTCCGATCGATTGCGTCAAGTATGGCTAGACACTCTCCTCAATCGATCGGACGATGGGACGGCGATATCGGATTTTCGCGTTGGGCGAAACGCCTCGCCGAAGACGGCGATTCGCGACTTCCTACGGCGCGGGCTCCTGGCTGACAATGTGCAGACTCAGCCACTGGGCCGCGAGCGCGGGCTTGGCCTCGTTCTCGATTTCGACGACCACGTCAACCCTGAACAGGAACTGGCCGGGCTTGCGTTCGGTCACTTCGCCGAGCGTGCAGCGCGCGCGAATGCGCCGCCCGGCCCGAACGGGAGCGATGAAGCGGACCCTGTCCAAACCGTAATTGAGCACCATGGCCCTGTCCCTGAGCGTCGGAATGTACTCCAGGCAGAGCGGCACCAGCAGTGACAGCGTCATGAATCCGTGTGCGATCGTGCCGCCGAACGGCGTCGCAGCGGCCCGGACCGGATCCACGTGGATGAACTGGTGATCGTCGGCGACATCGGCGAATTGATCGATGCGCGCCTGGTCGATCGCGACCCAGTCCGAAACGCCGAGTTCGCTGCCGACAAGTTTATCCAGATCGTCTTTGTCGATTGCTTCGCCCATTCATCACCTTTATCGCGGTTTCCGTCTGGCCAGGCCCTTCGACCGGCACCGTTACGCGAGCGCCCCGGCCCTTGCTCGACAGTGCGTCGGAAGTACGCCAGGTGCACGTGTACAAGGCGAGATTGTCGTTCCCGGCAGATTGAACGTAAAGCCGGGGGATGCATTCTGGCGGCAATCGGCAGGTTGAGCGCTTGCGCATGGCGCAGCGCAGCGCAGTCAGACTGAACCAGCGTGCGTGGATCGAGTGCCAGTGAGGTTTGTCCGGAAATCGCTCGAAAGTGGGTCGCCGATTGTGTTTTCGCGGCATCCGTGGCGCAATAGCTCGCCGATTGCAGAACCCTGCCCGGCCAAAAAACACCACAGGAAAGCTCGCTCGACAATGACCACCGCACACGATCTCGTACGGCCCTTCCGGGCACTCAGACCCCGCCCGGAAACTGCCGCCGCCGTCATCGCACCCCTCTACGACGTCGTAAGCACGGCCGAAGCTCGCGCGATCGCGGCGGGCCGGCCGGACTGTTTTCTGCGCATCTCCCGCCCGGAGATCGATCTGCCCGCCGATACGGATCCACATTCTAGTGCCGTGTATGCACGCGGCGCCGAGAACCTGACACGACTTGCCGAGTCCCGCGTGCTGGTTCGCGACGACCTCCCCTCCTTCTACATCTGGCGATTGACGAGCGGCTCGCACGTACAGACCGGAATCGCTGTTGCCGCGTCAATGGCCGCCTATGAGCAGAACCAGGTACGCAAGCACGAACTCACGCGCCCCGACAAGGAAACCGACCGGGTCGAGCACATGGACGCTCTAAACGCACAGGTCGGACCGGTGCTCTGCGCCCACCGCAGCGATGCGCGGATTGACGCGCTCGTCGCCGATGCAAGCACGGGACCACCCCTGTTTGAAGTCGAAGGCCCGAATTCGGTGGTCCACGCGCTCTGGCAGGTCGACGCACCCGAAGCCGTGGGGGAACTCGGAGACGCGCTGAACGCGCTTGACGCCCTTTACATCGCCGACGGGCATCACCGTTCGGCGGCGGCAGCGCGTGTGGCAGCCAGACGGCGCCAGCGAATGCGCGAGGGCGCGGACGTCGGCGACAACCACGAGTACTTCCTCGTCGTCACCTTTCCCCACGACGAGCTGCGGATACTCGACTACAACCGCGTAATTGCCGACCTCGGCGGCCGGACGCCCACCGAGCTGCTCGAAGCCGTTTACCAAGATTTCGAGGTCGAACCGTTGCCCTCACCGTCGAAGCCCGGCGAGCCCGCGACGTATGCGATGTACCTCGATCGCCAGTGGTACCGGCTGCGGCTGCGCGAAGCGGACGGCAGCGACGATCCGGTCGCCGCACTCGACATCAGCCGGCTGCAGCGTGCGCTTATCGAACCGTTGTTCGGCATCGCTGACCCACGCATCGACGAACGCATCGACTTCGTCGGCGGCATTCGCGGTCTTGAGGAACTCGAAAGACGCGTCGACTCCGGCGATGCAGCGGTCGCGTACGCACTTTACCCGACGTCGATGGAGCAACTCATGGCCGTCGCGGACGCGGAACTTCTCATGCCGCCGAAGTCGACGTGGTTCGAGCCGAAGCTCGCCGGCGGCCTGCTCTCCCGCGTCTTAGATACGTGAACGACAGCCAGGACTCCGAACCTGCCGATCCCATGCACGGCGACGAAGGTCGCTGGCACGTCTACATCCTGCGTTGCGCCGACGGCAGCCTCTATACCGGCATCGCGAAGGATTCGGCCAGGCGGCTCACCGAGCACAACGCCGGTCGCGGCGCGCGCTACACGCGCAGCCGGCTGCCCGTGGAACTCGTCTACGCGGAAACAGCCGTCGACCGTGGCAGCGCGCTAAGGCGCGAGCATGAGATCAAGCAGCTCAGCGCCGCGGGGAAGCGCGGGCTCATCGAGAGCAGCCAGGCGCAACCGGGCGGCGGGCAACCGGACTCCTCCAGGCGGTTTGAATTGCGGGAGTCCGGTCAGTGCTCGACTTCACAGGTGTCGCGAAACGGCAACCGATTGGGCCGCTCGACGGCACGGCCGGGTTCATACCATGTCGGTGCGCACTTTTCGGATGATGTCGCCGGTACTGACACTACCCGACTTCACCACCTTCGCATTGATACCGCGAAAACAAAGTTCTTTCCCGCGCCTGGAGTTCACGAACTTCATTGAATCCATCCCGAACCGGGACATGAATTTCCTGCAACCGAGGTGTGCGACAGCAGTCACCTCGATAATGGCCGAACCCACGGCAAGCCGGGTGCCCGCAGGCAGGTTCTCCTTCGAAAGATCCAGGTCAACGAAGAACTGATCGCCGGCGAGCCCCCAACGGTCCCGGGATCCGGCCACCAGCCCAATAACGCGCGAATTCATCAGATTGAGCTGCATGTCCGGATGCGCAGATCCGTCGTTCGTCATCCGACTGCCGCGCGACCGCCAACTATCGCCGACGAGCCCGTCGGCGACGTTCAACTCGCCCGATTCCACCACTTCGCGTTTGTTCGTTGCGGGCCGGCGGACGATCATCGCGACCGTCCCGTCATCCCTGGGCGATGCCAGAATGTCGGCGAGCCCTGCTTCGAGTTCGTCGGTTGTTAAAGGACGCAATGGTTTACTCCTGACGGTCCGCGGTTCACCGCGTACATGGTCCGCGAAAACCGGGCCGGTACGTTACCGCGTGTCCGTCATCCGGTTTGGCCAGGAGCCCAGGAAGAGCCCTCCGCAATGTTCTGCACGCCATTGATCGAGACGATGCGTGTGTAGTTACCGCCTCTTTGCCCGCTCCGGAGCGGGTTCATCGATATCGTGATCGCGTCACCGACATTGATCGTGTTGGCGTGTACACCTCGGTTCATCATATTGCCGATGTGCGACATCTCGACGGACCATCTCTCGGCCTGGCCGCTGCTCGGCGTTGTCTCGACCGACAGGTAGACATGCGGATTCGCGTAGCTGACTCCGGCCACGGTTCCGACAACGGTGACCTCGCGCGAGTCGTCGAACATCGCGTGGGAATGATGAGCATGGACACGCATATCTGAGGTTGCGAAAACGGCCAGCGCAGCCGCCGCTGCCGTGACGAGCTTCTGTCCGACCTGCTTCTGTCCGATTTGCTTCCTCTCCATGGTCATCCGGCCTCCGGGTACGTGAATCGGATCTCGCGCTGTCATTGAGTCGGCGACAGCGTCAGGAAGGATGGCGCCTCCGGCAGCCCGCCCGATCGTTTGGCTTCCTCCATCTGCCCAAAAACCTTCGCCCACGGCCGAGCGTCGAAAATGTCCCGATAGCGCGGATCGTCCGGGCCGAGCTCCGCGATGCGTCCGGCCTCGTCGTGAAAAACGTTGTTTGTCGAGACGCATTCATTGTGCGCGGCAGGCGGTTGCGTCCAGTCGTCGCGCATGGTGTGCAGCGCAACCTCGTGCCACGGGAAAGCGAAGGCCAGCGGATCGTACAGCGTGATGTCGACGATGATCTCGTCTCCGATCCTCTTCCAGCGTTCGATGATTTCGAGCTCACCGCTGTACTCGGGTAAACCGTGACCAGCGTACCAGCCCTTGATGTCCTTGACCCAAACGATGAGTTCGTCGCCGTCCCAGAAACCCTGGGATTGACCGTACCAGGTCGGGAACGCCATACCTTCGGGAACGAAACCCCGGCCGTCGTGGTAGGTCACCCTGTACTCGTTGAGCGGTTGATCCTCGGCCATGATCATGACCTGGTCGTTGAGCATGACGTAGCGCAAGGACCAGCCGTTGCGGAAATAGCCGTTGGGAAGGCAGGTGTCCGCAGGCCACCAGTGCGAGCCTTCGAGCTCCGCCTGCAGGCCCTGTTCGAAACGCGGCTTGTAGTCCTCCGAGACTCCCGCCCAAAGATCACGCACGAGGATGGCGCCGCCGGTAACGAGGATGCGCGTCTGCCAATCGCCGGACCAGTCAGGCAACGTCTCGGGTGGGTTCGCCGTTGTACCGCCGGCGGCTTGCCTCCATGCGTTCCAGTGGTCCTCCGCAGATGTCCATGGATACGGGCTCCTGAGCGCGACGCTGTTGCCGCTGCGTCCCTGCAACCCGGCGTAGAACTCCTCAAAGCTCGTTCCCTCCGCCGCCGCCGAGGACCACTCGCCATTCCATGTTCTTGCCCACCACTCATTGGCAGTCATGTTGTGGAAGGGATCGCCCGGATCGGGATCGGCCTCGATGGTGAATTTATCCAGCCACTCGGTCCCGGACGACAGTCCCTCGAAGGGATCGAGCGTGTTGACGTCCGGTTGAGCCAGGGCGGGCACCGCCGGCCAGCAACAGATGAGTACAAGGATCAGGCGTTGTGGCGGCGAACCAGCGGTCATCA
>JAQAJI010000121.1:0-4064 GCA_028278665.1 Candidatus Rariloculus versatilis | reverse complement strand
GAACATACGCTTCGCTGACTTTCCTGTCGACACTATTCGGACGGGGTCAACCCCCCCCGACGAGTCGAGCTCCGGTTTTGCTACCGGCTGGCCACCAGTGCGTGGCAAAAGTGCGCGCCCTCGAACACGAATGGCTGCGACTGCTCGACGGTGAATCCTGCATCGGCAAGCTTGCTGACCAGGGCATCAACCTCGGCGTCGTCGAGCGCGCAGGAAACCAGGTCGAGCATTCGCAGTCGATAGGCTTGCGTCTCGGCCGCCGCGTCCTGGAGCATCGTCAGCTTTCTGTCGGCGGACCACCCTTCGACCACCGATGGATCAAAGGTCGACATTGATTGGCGGATAAACAACGTCATCGGACCAGGATCGCCAAAGCGTGCACTTTCGCGATTCAACTTCGCGAGCTGCTCGTTGATTTCGGTTCTGAGCGCGATAGCCCGCTGATCTCCTGTGGCATCCCTGCTTTCCCTCTTGAGCCAATCGAGACGCTGGTGCAGCTTGCGAATCAATCCCTGCAGACCGGATTGCTCGCAGAGGGCAACTTGCTCGAGACCGTCCTTCGCCTGGCGCACGATGGCTGAGTCTGCGTGGTGGACCATCGCAGCGAAGATCCCGTCCGTGCGCTTGAGAATCCGGTCGACTTCAGCGACCGCCTCGTCGGCCGGCGCATACTCGAACCCGAACTGGCTCATGGCGAGATCGAGGCTCTCGTCGGGCAGTTTGGTGCGCTCGATGCGCGTGTGCCCGAGGAAGCGGATACGGGTCAAGTGGGGCGCGGCCGCCTTGCCGGCGAGTTGCCGTGCGGGATCGATGTCGGCGAAATCGACCGCCGTGATATCGAAGTCGCGATGACGGCGATGGCTGTAGCGCGCGGCGAGGATCGCGATGGCACCGTTGCCTGTGCCGAGATCGACGATCCTCGCTCGCGGCGGCAGCCGGTCGAAAATGCCGTGCCAATGGCTGCGCACGACACCGTCGTAGTTGTTTGCAAAGCGGCCGTGGAACGTCGTGATCGTGCCGGTCTGCCAGTAGCGGGTCCACTGCGCGGGGCTCCAGCGATCATTCATCCGGACTTCACGCCCTCAAACGTCTGAAACCAGTAGTTCGCGGCGACGGTGATCCGAGGCGCGCTGCCGCCGTAGGGCTCCACGGAGTGCCGTACGTATGCAGGAAAGATCAGCACTTCGCCGGCGCTGGGCCGCAAGCGAACGGCGTCGAACGAGTAGTCCCGGACCATCTGCCGATTGGCGGTATCCAGATACATGCTCGCCATGGAACGAGGGTCCTGAAACACCAGGTGTCCCGCCTCGAATTCGTTCGGCGGTTCGGCGTCGCCCGGGTCGACGCAATAGATGAGGCTCCAGGACGCAAGCGGGTGGTTGTGATTCTGGAAAAAGCCGCCCTTGCGGGTCACGTGGAACCAGCTATGGCTGTTGAAACGAAGCTCCTGCAAGGCAGCGTCGTCGAGCCCGCAGGCATTCTTGACGACGTGGCTCAGATGGCCCTGCAGAATTTGCTTGAGCTCGCTGACGGCCGGATCCGGCCACTCGAGAAAGTCAAACCGGCTCTCGAACACGGCCGGATGGGCGCGCTGCGGCGAATCCCGTTTGCGCCGGGCGCCGTGCGCGTTCGCGAGGATGTAATCGCGCAGCGCGTTGGCGCGATCAGTGGACGAGCGGCTGCGGTAGAACGGTGTCGCCCAAAGACGGTTAAGCGTGGTCATCGCGTCCTGTCAGGCGACAGGGCATCGAGCTTCGAATCGCCCGATGCCCTGTCCGAAAGATCCGTCCGCTCGCCCGTTGCCCGGTGTCAGAACTCGTGCCGGTACGTGAGAAACGGCGTGCGTCCGGCCACGTCGTAGAGCGGCAAAACGAAGTCCGAGTCGTACCCGGTGATGCGATCGATGACCGGATCCTCATCGGTCAGGTTACGAACGCCCGCCGAGATGTCTCCGCCCCAGGGTGCGTCCCAGACGACCGTCAAGTCAAACGTGCTCTGGGCTTCGTAGTCCCCGCCTCCATGATCGCCGATATAGCGCCAGATGAGGTTCGCCGTCCAGACATCGCGCGACCAGCGCAAGGTTCCGACGGCACGCTCGGCGGGAGTTCCCGTGTACTCATCCTTGATGTAGCGAATGGGATCGTCCAACTCCGACGGTATTTCCTCGAATTTCGTGAGGTACGTCAGTTCCACATCGGCGGCAAGACTGCTTCCACCCGAAAGGCTGACCGCGTAGTTGGCACGCAGATCGTATCCCTCGACCGTGAGCAGAGCCTGATTCGTGAACGGTCGCGTGATCGAGCGAAGCGCACCCGGATCGCCGGGCTGCGTTGCAGCGCCGCGTTCGACCACGATGAGGTCCGGCACCTGGCCGCGGCTCTCAAGTTCGATGAGCGTTTGAAAGCCAAGCAAGTCGACTCCATCCTCCATCTCTATCGAGAACCGGTCAAGCGAAATCTGCAGGCCATCTGTCGGTTCGATCACGATTCCGAGATTGAAAGACTCTGCGGTCTCGGCCTCGAGGCCCGGGTTTCCGCTTCTGAAATTCTCTACCTGGTTCTCCGGGCAGTCGTCCTCGGCAACGCCAAGTGCTTCACAACGATAAACGTCCGTGACATCGTTGAACGATTGGGAGCGCGAGACGTAAAGCTCCGTAAGGTTCGGCGCCTTGAAGCCCTCGCCCCAGGAAGCGCGCAGGACGACCGGATCCGACACCTCCCAGCGTGCGGAGAGTTGCGGCGAAAACGACGTGCCGAAGTCGTCGTAGTCGTCGTAACGACCGGCCACGTTCAGGTCCACGGATTCGGCCACCGGAATCGAAAGTTCGCCGAACACGGCCCAGCGGCTGCGATCTCCTGTGGAGCTGTTGCCTGCGGACCCCAAAACGTTGCCTGCCTCGCGAAATGAGTCGTAGTCGTCGAGATAATCTTCGGAAGCCGTCTCCGCGCCGACCGCCCAGCCGATCGGTCCGTTACGCAGATCCCACGCCGAACCATCGAGGCTGAATCCGGCCGCGGTGTAATCGGTGACGATGTCACGATAGAGCGTCGCGGCCATCCGGCCGAGGGCGGCGAGATGGGCGGGATCCTGAGACAGCGGATTCGTCAGGTCGTAATCGCCGCGCTCGACTTCGAGTTCCACCTGACTCTGCAGGATATAGGTCTCGCCCTCCTCCGCTCCGTCATAGCGGTAGGAACGCAGATACCCTTCGTAATTGATGTCGCTTTCGCCGAAGCTGCCTGTGACTCCGAGCACACTGTCGAGTTCAAATCGGACCGTGTCGTCGTCGCGGGGGCCGTGGCCGACGAAGCGATGAAACAAATTGAAGGGACTTGGCGTACCGTCCGCCTGCATCGGCCAAAAGTAGCTTTCCCCGCTCGTGTCGAACGGGTTGTACGGGCTATCGGCTGCGACGCTGAAGAAGCCTACGGCCGGCGCGTAACGGCCGAAGCTCTCGATGCGCGTGAAACGGTTCTCGAAAAAGACCTCGTGGCCCGGACTGAACTCGTAGCTCGCATCCAGAAACGTGCTGACACGGTCGAGGCCGCCGGTTTGGGCGCTGATGTCCGCATAGCCGAAGCCGCAGGCGGTGCCCGGGACGTCGAACGGATTGTTGAGCACGCCTGCATACACATCCGTTGGACAGTCTCCCAGCGCGCTGGCTACCAGCCACCAGGGATGAAACGCCGTGTTCCCGCCTGCCGAAACGCCAATGGTGTCGCCGAGATTGGGTCCATTGATCTGCACCGAACTGTAGGCGCGGTCGCCGTCGAAAATCGGATCGCGTTCGAATAGCTCTGCGGTGAACAGCAGGTTCCCGCGGTCACTGCTTGTGCCGATCACGAAACTGGCATGGTCGGAATCCGCACCAGCGCGCGACGGCGACTCGAAACCGATCTCCAGTTCCGCGCCGTCATAATCGTCGCGCAGAATGATGTTGACGACACCGCCGATCGCGTCAGCTCCGTACACGGCGGAGGCACTGTCTGTCAATACCTCTACACGGTCGATGGCGGCAAGCGGGATCGCGTTAAGGTCCACCGCTGCGGTTCCCGTGAATGGGT
>JAQAJI010000120.1 GCA_028278665.1 Candidatus Rariloculus versatilis | reverse complement strand
CGCATCCCTGCGCGCGAGGGTCTCAAGCAAGCGGTAGTGCGCCTCCCCTTGTGTTTGCGGCAATTCGGGAGAGTGTTTGCGGCAGTTCGGGAGAGCAAGAGTGTCGGTTTGGCAGTCTGTCGGGCCGTCAGAGATCAGCGTGAGGCGCCTCGCGCGGGGCGAGGTAGCGCAGATACTCCTCCTCGAAGCTCAATTGTTTCGAATCGGTGATCCTGTCGACGTAGAGCTTGCCGTCGAGATGGTCGAACTCGTGCTGGAAGACCGTTGCGAGAAAGCCCTTCAGTTCGAGTTCGTCGCTGCCGCCTTCCTCGGTCGTGTAGCGGACCCTGACGTGCTGCGGGCGCTCGACGAAGCCGCGCAGGCCCGGGAGCGAGAGGCAGCCTTCCCAGTAGCCCTCGGTCGCAGGGTCGACGACCTCGATTTCGGGATTGATGAACGCGGTCAGCGGCATGACCGGAATGTCGCCGTAGCGGGTCGGTCCCCCGGGGATCTCGATGATCGCGAGTCGAATTGACTCGGCGACCTGCGGCGCGGCGAGACCGATGCCGCCGTAGTCGTGCAGCGTGTCGACCATGTCCGCGAGGAGCCTGCGAATCGGCTCGCTGCCGATTTCGTCGGGCTCAAGCGGGCGGGCCGGCTCACGCAGCACCGGATGGCCCATGCGGACGACCTTTCTTACCGCCATCGCCTCGGCCCTCAACCGTCCGGGTTGCCGGCCGCGTTGGAGTCGCTGGCCGGTGGTTCGTCGACCTTCGGGTCGCCGATGACCTCCCTGAGCCCGCGCAGGCTCCGGTACGCCGCCTGCGCGATAAACATCTCCTGAAACCTTCCGAGCAGACCCGACGACACCCCGCCGCCGGGATCGGCAAAGCCGCTGAATTCGACGCGTACGCGGCCGTCGGACAGCGGGATGAACGTCCACGAAGACTCGATCACGGGCATCCTGACATAGCGCTCGTCTTCGGGACGGTAGTCGGGGTCGCCGACGGCCACCGCCGTCAGTACTTGTGTTTCCGGATCCTGGTCCACGAGGGTGTGCAGGACGATGTCGCGGTCCCGGAGTGGAAAGGGCATCGAGTTGATCGAATACCAGTAGCTCTCGGTATCGCTGAGTCGCTCGATCGGCATGATCTCGCGGGTCCGGTAGAGCCAGTCCGGCATGGCCTCGAAGTCCTCGAGCAAGGCCACGAAGGCACTGAGCCGGCTTTCGACGTGGGTTACTCCGCGAAATTCCAGGTAGCCGTCCGGCCGCGCGCGCTCGTGAATGACGATGTCGCGGCGCGAGTCCTCCCTCACCAGCGTCCAGTCCTGGCCGGGTGCCGGGGACGCGGCGAGCAGGGCCAGTGCCGCCATGGGCGCTAAAAGTGTTCTGGTCGTTACTTTCATGTTTGGCGGTTTGCGCGTGGAGCCCACGCGGCAGGCACTCACGGCTGTAATTCGTTTGTCCGGATAATGGTTCAGCGAGTTCCCGAGGCGAAGGGCCGGGGCTGCCATTGCAGTCCTGAAGTGCTGCGCCCCTGACGGAACTTTCCCACCGGGAATGGTGGATTGTACGAAACTGCTGACTTGAGGCCACAAAGGCGTGCGGTGGAATTGCAAACAGCCGCAACGGTTTTCGATCGTCGGGGTCATGGTTGCGAGACGGCGGGCAGTCTGGCAGGCCCGCTGTACGCGGAGCGGTGGCCACGGCACAATTGCACGCGCGGTGCGATCGTCGCAGCGCGGGGGACAAGCGAACAAGTCAGGTGGCCGACGAGCACGACAGGTACCGTCGACGGAGCCTTCGATCAGGCGAGCGCCGCCGCGTGCTGCGTGGCTTGTGTGCGTTCGGGCTTGCGCTGCCCGTCGCGTCGAGAGCCCAGGGTACGGACGGCGCGGCAACGCCCCCGGCCGAGAACGACCGGCTTGTCTTCGCTTTCGGGGAACGGGCCGGTGCGGCGATTGCGCGCGACGACGTTACACTCGGCGCGGAACAGCTGTTCGCCTACCCGATGGATCCGCTCACGGGCGAGATCCGCAACGGCACCCGCCTCAACCAGCTCGTGCTCGTGCACGTCGATCGCGCGGGCCTGACCGAGCAGACGCGGGCTCGCGCGGTCGACGGCATTGTCGCTTACTCCGGCGTATGCACGCACACGGGCTGCGACATCACCGATTGGGACACGTCAACCAACCGTTTTCAGTGCCCGTGCCACGAGTCGCAGTTCGACCCGAGCGACGGCGCTCGCGTCGTCGGAGGGCCCGCGCCATGGCAACTCGCGGCCTTGCCGCTCAAACTCGTCGACGGCATGCTGGCCGCGGCCGGTGAATTCGAAGGCCGCGTCGGCTTTCAGCAGCCCGGGCTCGACCCGCTCGGCGGGCTCGGTACATGAATATTCAGGAGACATACGCATGAACGATCGCAGCGGACTTTCCATCGCGCTCGGCGCGCTCCTGCTCGGCTCGGTCTGGACTCAGGCAGCGGCGCAGCTTGTCGCGGACTACAGTCCCGTGACCGATGAGCGCCTCCGGAACCCCGAGCCCGAAAACTGGCTCATGTTTCGCCGCACGTACGACGGCTGGGGCTACTCTCCGCTGGATCGGATCAATACGGACAACGTCGCGGGGCTCGAGCCCGTGTGGACCGTATCCACGGGCATGACCGAGGGCCACCAGGCGCCGCCCGTGGTCAATGACGGCGTCATGTTCGTCACGACGCCGCTGAATTCCGTCCTCGCGCTCGATGCCGCGACGGGCGACACGCTCTGGCAATACCGCCGCCAGATGCCTTTCGATATCCGCCTCGGCCACCCGACCAACCGCGGCGTCGCGCTCTACGGGGACAAGGTCTACATGTCGACGTCCGACACGAACGTCGTCGCACTCGATGCCGCGACCGGCGAACTCGTCTGGGAGGTGGTCGTCGAGGACTACAACGGCGGCTACTATATGACGGGGGCGCCGCTGGCCGTCAACGGCCGGATCATGGTCGGCGTATCGGGCGGCGAGCGCGGCATCCGCGGCTTCGTGGCGGCGCTCGATTCGGAGACGGGCGAGGAAACCTGGAAGTCGTACACGATTCCCGGCCCCGGCGAGTTCGGCAACGATACCTGGCCCGAAGACACATGGCAGACGGGCGGTGCGCCGACCTGGGTCACCGGGACCTACGATCCCGATCTCAACCAGACCTACTGGGGTACGGGGAACCCCGGACCATGGATCGGCGACGCGCGCCCCGGCGACAACCTCTACACGAATTCGGTCGTCGCCTTCGATGTCGGCGGCGGCGAGATTACGGGTTATCACCAGTACCACTGGAACGGCTCGTGGGACTGGGACGAGGTTTCCGCGCCGGTGCTCATCGACATCACGCGCGACGGGCGGACGGTTCCCGGCCTCGTACACGCGGGACGCAACGGCTACCTGTGGCTGCTCGAGCGGCGCGCCGACGGCATCGGCTTCGTCGATGCCGAGCCGTACGTCAATCACAACGTCTTCACGCGCCTCGATCCGGAAACGGGCCGTCCGGAATACGACATGGAGCGCAAACCCGGTCTCGACAAGCCCGCGACATTCTGCCCATCGCTCCACGGCGGCAAGAACTGGCCGCCGGCGGCGTACAACCCGGTCACGGGGCTCTTCTACATCCCGGCCAACGACAATCTGTGCACGACGATGGCGGGCGAGGAGGTCGAGTACCGGCGCGGACAGCAGTTCGTCGGCACGGATATCAGGGAAACGAGCCTCGTCGAGGGCGCAGACCACGTCGGTGAGCTGCAGGCCTGGAATCTCGATACCGGCGAGCGCGTCTGGATGCACGAGTTTGGCGAATACAGCAACTGGGGTCCGATCCTGACGACGGCCGGCGGCCTCGTGTTCCTCGGCGGCACGGCCGATCGCTACTTTCGCGCTTTCGATGGGGAAACGGGCGAGATTCTCTGGCAGGCGCGGCTGAATTCCGGCATCACCGGCGTACCGTCGTCGTTTGCGGTCGACGGCGTTCAGCACATTGCCGTGCAGTCGGGCTGGGGTGTGGATGCCGCGGGCTCGCAGCGCCGCGTGGATGGGCTGTTCGGCAATCCCGAGACCATCGTGCCGCAGGGCGGCGTCGTCTGGGTCTTCGCACTGCCTCGGAATTGAAGAGTAGCTGCGTGATGTTGCGATGGACATGAGGTTGCGCGGCGTGTGCGCAGCGCATGGATGGTTACCCGGCCTCACGGCGATCCGACGGCTGCGGATGCACGCAGCAGGAGAGGTGCCGATGAGATTCTCGCTTGCGGCAGCTTTGCTGCCGTTTCTGGTCGGCGCCCAATACGCCGGCGCGCAGACGCCCGACGGCGACGCGCTCTTCGAGACGCACTGCGCGGTGTGTCACGTGAATCCGCCCGAGGAGGACATACCGACCGTCGAAGCCATGTCGGTGCTGACGCCCAATGCCGTCGTCGCCTCGATGACGGAAGGAAACATGCGCATCCAGGGCGAGCCGCTGACGCCGGACGAGCGCGCGGCGGTCGCGCAATTCCTGACCGGCCGCCCGGTCGTTGAGCGCATCGCGCCGTTCAGCGCGGGTCTCTGCGCCGGGCCGCCGCCGTTGCCGACGCTCGCGGCAGGCACCATCTGGAACGGCTGGGGTCCGGACATGCGCAACACGCGCTTTCAGCCGGATACGGGCGGGCTCGCGGCCGGCGACGTGCCAGGGCTCACGCTCAAATGGGCGTTCGGCATCCCGGACGTGACCCAGTCGCGCGCGCAGCCCGCGGTAATCGGCGGACGCGTGTTCATGGGGAGCATGACGGGCGCTGTGTACGCGCTCGACGCGGCCACGGGCTGCACCTACTGGACCTACGAGGCTCGCGCGGGGGTTCGCACGGCGATTTCCGTGGGTCCGGTCGAATCGGGCTACGCGGTCTATTTCGCCGATGCCGAGGCCAGGGCCTACGCCGTCGACGCGCAGACGGGCGAGGAGATCTGGTCCTACAAGGTCGACGATCATCCGGCCGCACGGTCAACGGGTTCACCGGCGTTGTTCGACGGCCGGCTCTACGTCGTGACGTCAGGCGTCTCCGAGGAAACGGCCGCGTCCATGCCGGACTACGAGTGCTGCACGTTTCGCGGCAGCCTGACATCGCTCGATGCCGAGACCGGCGAGGTTGTCTGGAAAACCTACACCGTCCCGGAACCGCGGCCGCGAGGCACGAGCACGAGCGGGGCGCAACTGTGGGGGCCGGCGGGCGTCGCGATCTGGAGCGCGCCGACAGTCGATCCGAAACGCGGCATGATCTACGCGGCGTCGGGCAATGCCTACGCGGATCCCGCACCCGGCACGAGCGATGCGATCATCGCGTTTTCGATCGCTACGGGCGAGATCCAGTGGATCAACCAGATCATACCGGGTGGCGACATCTGGATCCTCGGCTGCGATGCGCAGTCGACGGGCGGCGACGAAAACGCCGGCGACAACCCGAACTGCCCGCAAGTGGTGGGTCCCGACTTCGACTTCTCCGCGTCGCCGGGCCTCGTCACGCTCTCAGACGGCAGCGATCTCCTCGTCCTGCCGCAGAAGTCGGGCGTCGGTTACGCGCTCGATCCGGACAGCAACGGCGCCGTGGTCTGGGAGTATCGCTGGGGACGCGGCAGCCCCGTCGGCGGGGTCTGGGGTTCGACGACCGACGGCGAACGCGCTTATTTTGCTGTCGCTGACCAGTTCACAGAGACTCCGGGCGGCCTTCATGCCGTCGATGTCGCGACGGGCGAACGCGTCTGGTACATGCCGCCGGAACCGCGCCTGTGCACCCCCGGACCCGGCTGCAGCGCGGCCCAGTCGGCGGCCCTGACGTCGATTCCGGGCGTCGTCTTCTCCGGTGCTGCCGACGGCGGCATGCGCGCCTACGATGCCGAGACCGGCGAGATCGTCTGGTCCTTCGACACCAACCGTGCGTTTGATACCGTCAACGGCGTTGCCGCCAACGGCGGTTCCATGGACGGGCCCGGTCCCGTCGTCGCAGGCGGCATGCTGTTCGTCACGTCGGGCAACGGCGGCATCGTCGGCAGCCCGGGCAACGTGCTGATTGC
>JAQAJI010000012.1:40810-51977 GCA_028278665.1 Candidatus Rariloculus versatilis | reverse complement strand
CGCCATCGTAGCTGAACGCCCGCGCTATCTCGAGAACGGGCTACCCAATATCAGTGGAGCCTGGGTCTCGCAGGTACCGGGAGGTTTCGGGGGAACCCTGACCAATGGGCCGCGGGAACCGACCGAGGCGGGATTGGCCGCGGCGGAGGGCTTCGATGTCAGGTACGACAATCCCGTGATCAACTGCGAGAGCGGCAATGTCATTACCGACTGGTATCGGCAATCGCACGTCAATGACATTCAACAGATGGACGACCGGATTATCGTGCGCTACGGATACCTCGAGATGGTGCGAACGATTTTTCTGAACACTGACCATCCCGAAAACGTTGCGCCAAGCGTTGAAGGCCATTCCATAGGCCGGTGGGAAGATGATGTCCTCGTTGTTGACACCGTCGGCCTCTCGGAGAGGGTCCTTATACCGCTGAGCGATGTGATGATGAGCGGTCAGGCGCACGTCGTGGAGCGTATTCACTACGACGAGGAGAGCCAGACCCTGGTCCGTGACTTCACGGTACAAGACCCACTCTACCTGGCGAAGCCGTACAGCGGCCTCAACGTATCGGATATTGCGGCCGAACCCTGGCAGCCGTTCGACTGCGTCAACCTCAGTGGCGAAAACAATCGACGACCGGAGCCAGGCGAATGAAGCCCCGCAAGGCGACGTCGATGTGGCCAAAACCCGGGTTCAACTTTATTGCCGCATCGCAATCGCTTTTCGGCACGGCGAGCCGCGAAGCTGCGGCGGGTCAGCGTTCCAGGTACTGCAGCTTTTCCTCGACTTCCTGCCAGTCGTCGGCGTCGTCCGGCGGCTCCTTGGCGTGGGCGAGCACTGGCCACTCCTGCGACAGTTCCGCGTTGAGCTCGAGCATGTTCTCCTGACCGTCCGGAACATCGTCTTCCGACACGATGGCGTCGACGGGGCATTCCGGCTCGCAGAGCGTGCAATCGATGCACTCCTCCGGGTCGATCACTAGCATGTTCGGCCCTTCGTGAAAGCAGTCGACGGGGCACACTTCCACGCAGTCGGTGTACTTACACTTGATGCAGCTTTCAAGTACGAGAAAGGTCATTCCATCGATTCCTGGAGCGCAGGTGGCGGCAGCCGCGGATTTTCCTACAATTCCCTGCGCGTTCCAAGCAACAGTCATGGACGCAGTAGCAAGCGGTATGCATCTCGTCGCCATTTCGCGCGAGTGCTCCGAACCGCGTCTTGCCGGTATTTGCAATGCATGAAGCCCCGCAGCGACCATAGGGCGGGGACCAAACGAGTCGGAGTATCGAAACAATGTTGAACAACGCACTGGTCGCGGCGAGCGCCGCTCTGCTTTTGGTCTGGGGCGTCGGTGCGGCACAGCCGCCCGGGATCACCATGGAGATGATCAGATCGTCGCTGCCGGTCGAGGGCGCGCCACTCGCGGTGCCGGGCTCCTACGAGGTCGTCTCGGAATTGGCCTACGAATCGCCCGGGCATCTCGTTCATCGTCCCGCCGACCTTGCTGCGTTCCCGAACGACGACGTGCTGCCGGTCGTGGTATGGGGCAACGGCGGCTGCGCAATCAACAGCACGCAGTACGGCGAGTTCCTGTCGACGATCGCGTCGCACGGGTTCCTCGTGCTGGCCACGGCCGCCATCGAAGGCGAGGAGCGCCGCCAGTCGACGCCCGACGACATGCGTGCCGCGATCGACTGGGCAGAGGCCGAAAACGGCCGCGCCGGCTCGCCGCTTGAGGGCAAGGTCGCGACCGACCGCGTTGCGGTCATGGGCCAGTCCTGCGGCGGCTTTCTGTCCGTCACGCTCGGGGCCGATCCCCGGGTCGGCACGATCGGAGTGTTCAATTCGGGCGTTCAGCCACCGAATCCCGACGGGCCGGGTGGCGGGTTCGCGACGACGGACGCGCTCGCCGAGCTGCACGGCCCCGTACTCCTGATCAACGGCGCCGAGCGCGACTTCATGACGGAAACCTCGCACGCAAACTTCGAAGTCATCGATCACGTGCCCGTCTTCTACGGCGCGCGCCACGGCGCCGGTCACACGGCAACGGTCTTTCATCCCGGCGGCGGGGAGTACGCGAACGTGGCGTCGAACTGGCTGCGCCTGCACTTCAAGGGCGACGAGGAAGCCGGCACGATGTTCACGGGTCCCGACTGCGGGCTCTGCACTAACGAGAACTGGGATACGGATTCGAAGGGGCTGGACTGAGCTTTCGGCGGCAGTCGTGCGACCGCGCGCCCACTGACATCATGTCCTCGTCCCCTCGAGCAAGCTCGCAGGGCTCCGGGAGGACGCGCTGCGATCGCTCGCTACGCGATAGCCAGTCGCCCGCCTTGAGCGGGCAGACGAGGAACCTGCCCCGGGTTCAGCGCCCGATCGACCTTCGTGCGACCTCAAGATTGCAGGTGTTCGGCAGCAACTGCAGGTGCGGCGCGTAGCGCCACTGGCGCGTGTCCGTCACGGGCTCGGCCAGGTACTCCGGATCTTCGAGCACGTAGCTGATCGACAGCGTGCGGCCGTCATCCAGCAACTCGTAGCGCTCGACAATGTGCTTGCCGGCGCCGTTCGGGATGCCGCTGCCGTTGCCGAACGCATGATCGTCGAACAGGACCGTGTCGACGACGAGTACGTCGCCGTCCCAGCGGCCGATGGAGTGCCCCTGGTTGGTGCGCGGACCGTTCTCGGGATGGCCGCGGCCGTCCATGTAGACGGTGCGGTCAATCTCCCAGTACTCCTCGCGCAGCGTGATTGTGTCGTCGTCGTTGATGATGATCTGGTGCAGGTACGGCGTGGTCAGGCTGTCGGGTACGGGTGGCGGCACGCATTCGATGAACGGGTCGTTCGCGACATCGAAATTCGCGGCGATGGCCTGGGCCTTTTCAGTCAATGGCAGCTGAGTTGCCGCCTGGGTCCGGTCGTACGGGCTGCCGAGCGCCTGCCAAACGCCTTCAACGCTCGTCGCCAGCGCGTTCGGGTCCTCGGCGGGCCGGCCCTGTACCACGAGCGCCGTACCGTCGGGCGCGGTGATCGCCCGCAGTGACATGAACATGCGATCGGGGTTGCGGTCGGGATTGCCGCGCACCGTCACGAGGTCGCCCGGCTCGAGCGTATCGGGACTCCAGCCGCGCCGCGTCAGGGCCGGCGTCGAACCGGTCTCGATTTCCCATTCGACCGGTGTTCCGCCCTCACCCTCGGTCTCCAGATAGATATAGACGTGTGGATTTGTCCAGTCCACCCGCGTCACCTCGCCGTACAAAGCGACGGATTCGTCGAGGAAGTTAACGGCGTGATGGTGCGCGAGCAGCGTGGCCGGTGCGGCGATGCCCAGGATCGCGGCCACGGACAAGTACGTTCCGGTGTATCTCACAACGCGTCCCCCCGCAATTCAGCGTAGTGGTATTTTGTCAGACGATTGTACTCCCTTCGGCCCCAAAGCGTACGCGTGCATGCCATCCGCAGGGCGCCTGAACCAACGCCTTCCTGCATAATGAGCGCGGATTCGGACGAGGAGCCTCGGCAGGAGCCTGCGATCAGGGGAGATCAAGTGGACGGCACGGATTATGGGTTCATCGGCATCGGCCGCATGGGCGGCCACATGGCGCGCAACCTGCTCAGGGCAGGGCACTCGCTCACGGTCTACGACACGTCGCCGGAGGCGGTCGCCGAGCTTGCCGGCGACGGTGCACAGGCGGCAAACTCGATTGCCGAGCTTGCCGGTTCCACGGCGACGGTGTTCCTGAGTCTGCCAACGCCGGCCGTCGTCGAGTCCGTTGCACTCGGACGTGGCGGGCTGCACGAAGGCTCCGCTGTCCGGCAGGTGTTCGATTGCTCGACCACGGGGCCGCAGGTGGCTCGAAAGATCGCGGCGGGGCTGGCCGCTCACGACATCGCCTATCTCGATTGTCCCGTCAGCGGCGGAGTCAAGGGCGCCCGCGACGCTACCGTCGCCGTCATGGTGTCAGGCACCCGCGAGGTCTACGATCGGCATGAGCGGGCACTTGGCGAGCTCGGCAAGCCGTTTTTCATCGGCACGGAACCCGGGCAGGGGCAGGTCATGAAGCTTGCCAACAACCTCCTGTCGCTCGCCGCCATCGTGCTGTCGTCGGAAGTCATGGTCATGGGCGTCAAGGCCGGGCTCGACGCCTCCCAGATGCTCGACGTGATCAACTCCGGCACAGGCCGCAACAGCGCGACGCTCGACAAGTTTCCGCGCGCGGTGCTGCCTGGCACGTTTGACTTCGGTTTTGCGACGGGGCTGGCCTACAAGGACATCAGGCTGTGTCTGCAGGAAGCGCAGGAACTCGGAGTTCCGATGCTCGGGGGTGCGGCCGTACTGCAGATGCTCGCCGTGACGCAGGCGCGCTTCGGACCGGACTCGGACTTCACCGAGATTGCGCGGGTCGTCGAGGAGTGGGCCGGTACAGAGGTCCGCGCTTGAGGCGTCTGCAGTCGTGCGACACGTGGGCTGGCCGCAAGCGGCGCCCGGAATGCTCCAAGCAGTTCTGAGGTCATCGCTCGCTGTTGCATAAGTTATTGTTTTATAAATGCTAAATTTGGCGGAACCCTATTGCTCCGACGTTCCCTGACGCAAGCGACGGCCGAGGCTCTGCACGCGGTCGAATTTGTAACGCTGCCGCGCGAGGTCCGCGCCAGGGCGAAGCTCTGCATCGCCGATTTCCTGGCCTGTGCACTGGCGTCGCGGGATTTGCCGTGGGCGATCCAGGCGATATCGCTTGCCACCGCAAGTGCAGGCGTGCCGCCGCGGCACGCTGCGAGCATCGTCGGCACCGGGCACGCTGTGGCTGCGTCTGATGCCGCGTTCGCAAACGCCGTGCTCGGCCATGGTCTCGTACGCGACGACATGCATCTGGGCAGCGTGAGCCATTTCGGAGTCGTCGTGCTGCCGGTCGTACTCGCGCTCGCCGAACGGCATGGCGCGACGGGCGAGCGCTTGCTCTCGGCGATGGTGGCGGGCTACGAAGCGGGCGGCAAACTCGGCCGCGCCATTCTCGACGTCGACGTGTCGCGGGTGTTCAGGCCGACCGGTATCACGGGCCCGTTCGCGGGAGCTGCCGCGGGCGCAAGCTTGCTCGGACTCGGATCGGAGGAGTACGCAGCCGCGCTCGCGATCGCGGCGAACACCGCCGCGGGCTATAACGAGTGGGCCGCGACCGGCGGCTCGGAGATGTTCTTTCATGTGGGCTTTGCGGCCCGCAGCGCCATTGCCGCCGTGGAACTTGCGGCCGCGGGCGCCCATGCGTCGCCGACCGCGCTTGAGGGCAGCGCCGGGATGCTGGCTGCGTTCGGCAAGGCCCGGGGACCCGGGATCGGGCGGCCGTTCGAGTCCCGGCCGGAGTTGCTCAACGTGTTTTTCAAGGAAGTGCCGGCCTGCAACTTCGCGCAGACCGCAGCGCAGGCAGCAAGGGCCGTTCACGAACGCGCGCCGGTCGACAGTGACGGTTTCAACAGCGTCGTCGTCCGCGTCCCGGAGGCCGCTGCCGCCTATCCCGGCTGCGATTGGAGCGGCCCGTTCGAGCATGTGCTGCAGGCGAAGATGAGCATCCATTACAACGTCGCGGCGGCGCTCTGCACGGGGAACTTCGAAGAGAACAACTATCTTCCGGCTGCCAATCCCGAGATCGCGCGCGTGGCGCAACTCGTCGAACTCGTCGTCGACGAGGAACTTACGGCCGAGTTTCCGCGCCGGCAGGGTGCCGAAGTCACAGTCACCACGGTGGCCGGCGAGAGCTTCACACATCGCGCCGACGATGTTGCGCCCGCGAGCGATGCGCTCGTGCGCACGCGTTTCCTCGAGGCGGCCGAAAGGACTCTCGGCGCCGCCGCCGCCGGGCGGCTCGCCGCCTTCGTCGACGGCATCGAGACGGCGGCCGACGCGGGAGAGCTCGCGAGGCTCTCGGCAACCCGCGAGCTGCGCGGCCGGATCGCCGGGCAAGCGACGTGAGCGCCGCGCAGCACATCGAGAACTTCCTGCAGCTACTGACGGCGGGTCTCCTGACCGGCGCCATCTACGGGCTCATGTGTGTCGGCCTTTCAGTCATCTTCGGCGTCATGCGCGTCATCAACTTCGCCCAGGGCGAGTTCATGATGCTCGGCATGTATTTTGCGTACTACATCTTCGGCTCGATCGCCGGCTACATGGTCTTCGGCGACCTCGTGGCACCCTTCGTCGCCGCGCTCGCCGTCGGTCCCGCGGTGTTCCTCGTGGGGTTCGTCGTACACAAGGGGCTCGTGAGCCAGGTCACCGGCATAAGCGGCAGCGCCCTCGAGGCCGAAGGCCACTACGCGCAACTCATCCTCACGCTCGGCATCTCGCTGATTCTCGCCAACGGCGGGCTCATCGTTTTCGGGTCTGCGCCGGTGTCGATCTCCACACCGCTGTCATCGACGCCCTGGGTCGTGGGTCCGCTCTACGGCGAGGACATACTGATCTTCATCAACCAGGGCCAGACGATCGCCGCGCTATTCGCCGTCGGCGTGGTTGTCGCGTTCGCGGCGCTCATGGAGAATTCGCGCCCCGGGCGAGCACTGCGCGCGGCCGCCGACAATCCCGTGGCCGCGGTATACATGGGTATCGACGTGGATCGGGCCTACCGCATCGCGTTCGGCTTCGGCGTCGGCATCACGGCCATCGGCGGAGGATTGCTCGCCTCGACGAACCCGTTTCAGCCCTACGTCGGCATCGACTACGTCATCGTCATGTACGCCGGCGTCGTGCTCGGCGGGCTCGGCAGCCTGCGCGGCGCGTTCCTCGGCGGTCTCACGATCGGCCTCGTGCAGCAGCTCTCGGCGCTGTTTCTGCCGAACCAACTGCAGAATACGGCGATCTTCGTGTGCTTCCTGCTCATCGTGCTGTTGCGCCCGCAGGGGCTGTTTGGCCGCGCCGCGAGGCGGGCATGAGCCGGACCGGGCGTCACTGGCCGTGGATCGCGGCATTCGCGCTTGCCTACGGCGCGCTGGCGCTCTTCGTCGACAACGAGTACTACCAGCTCATCATGACGGTCGTGCTCGTCTGGGCGGTCATGGGGCTGGCGTGGAATCTGCTTAGCGGTTACAGCGGCCTGATCTCCTTCGGACACGCCGCATTCTTTGGGCTCGGCGCGTATTTCGTCGCGCTGATCCAGCTCACCTGGGG
The DNA here is from genome assembly GCA_028278665.1 of Candidatus Rariloculus versatilis. Lineage (GTDB taxonomy): Bacteria > Pseudomonadota > Gammaproteobacteria > Steroidobacterales > Rariloculaceae > Rariloculus > Rariloculus versatilis. The sequence continues at coordinate 44,829 of JAQAJI010000012.1, read as the reverse complement.
CATCAGCCCGTGGTACGGCATCCCGCTTGCGGCTCTGCTCGGCGGGGTCGCGGGTCTCGTGGTGGGCGTGCCGACGTTCCGCTTGCGCGGTCACTACTTCGCGCTCGCGATGCTGGCCTATCCTCTGGCACTGCTTTACGTCTTCGAGTGGCTCGGCTACCAGGAAGTCGCCGTGCCGATGGTGCGCGACGCTCCGGCCGCGTACATGCAATTCGACGATGGCCGCGTCTATGTCCTGATCGGGCTCGGTTTCGTCGTGGCCGCGATGCTGATTACGCGGCTCGTGGAGCGCTCCCGCTTCGGCATGTGCCTGCTCGCGATCAAGCAGGACGAAACGGCGGCCGAGGCGGCCGGTATCGACACACTCGCCTGGAAACTCCGGGCCATCGTCCTCAGCGGCGCGATGGCGGCGGCCATCGGCGGGTTCTACGCCGTCGTGCAACTCGTCGTGACGCCGCTGTCGGTATTCGGCGTGCTCGTTTCGGCGCAGGCGCTCATCGTCGCGATGTTCGGCGGCGTCGGTACGGTCTGGGGACCCGTGATCGGCGCGGTGACGCTCGTCCCGTTGAGCGCCTGGCTAGACGCCGAGTTCGCCGAGCGTTTGCCCGGCATTCAGGGCGTCATCTACGGTGTCGCGATCGTCGGCGTCGTCATGCTGGCCCCGGAAGGCCTGTTCTGGAAGGTTCGCGACGTCGTCAGGCGGCGCCGCACCGCTTCCGCGCGCACCGAGTCCGCGGCGGCAACTGTGCCGGCCGCGGCCGCTCGCGCGGACGGCTTCAGGGTTGCAGACGTGCGCACCGGCCGAACGGTGCTGACTGTCAACGGGCTCACGAAGGCCTTCGGCGGACTCAGGGCGGTCGACGACGTCAGCCTCGAAGTTCGACAAGGCGAGATCGTGGGCATCATCGGCCCGAACGGCGCGGGCAAGACGACGCTGTTCAATTTGCTCAACGGCTTCATCGCGCCGGATGCGGGCGAAGTGCTGCTCGACGGGCGGAGCATCCTCGGCAAGGCGCCGAACCGGATCTGTCGCGGCGGCGTCGGACGAACGTTTCAGATCGTAAAGCCCTTTCGCCGCATGTCGATCGCCGACAACGTCGTGATCGGGGCCTACGTTCACGCAGGCTCCGACGACGACGCCCGGGCGCTGGCGACCGCCGCTATCGCCGCCGTGGGGCTCGGCGACGCTGCCGAGTCGGTCGCCGGCAGCGTGAGCAACGAGCAGCTTCGCCTAATGGAGCTTGCGCGAGCGCTGGCTTCAAAGCCGTCGATCCTGCTGCTCGACGAGATCTTCGCGGGCCTCGCCGGTAGCGAGGTCGAGCGTCTCATGCAGGTCATTCGCGGGCTGGCTGCGCTCGGCATCACGATCGTCATCATCGAGCACACGATGCAGGCGATGGTGCAGCTCGTCGACCGCTTCATCGTGCTCGATCACGGGGCCGTACTCGCTGCCGGTCCTCCCGAGGCGGTGACGAGGGACCCGGCGGTGATCGAGGCCTACCTTGGCAGGAAGTGGCTCGAAGATGCTTGAGATCCGGGATCTGGCGGTCGGATACGGCGGCAGGCCGGTGCTCAGCGGTGTGTCGCTCACGGTCGAATCAGCCGAACTCGTGGCCGTGGTCGGCCCGAACGGCGCGGGCAAGACGACGCTCTTCAACGCGGTCTCGGGCATCGTGCCGTCAGCGGGCGGGACCATTCGCTTCGACGGACACGACGTGCTTGCGCTTGCGCCCTGCGAACGCCCGCACCTGGGCATCGCGCACGTGCCGGAGGGGCGGCAGGTCTTTCCGTCGCTCACGGTGCACGAGAATCTGCAGATGGGCGCCTACAGCGCGGCCGGCCGCGCCGCCTGGGAGGAGAACCTCGCCAGAATTCACGCCTGGTTCCCCGTACTTGCCGAGCGCGGCGGGCAACTCGCGGGCACGCTCTCCGGAGGCGAACAGCAGATGCTTGCGATCGGGCGCGGTCTGGCGTCGGCGCCGCGCCTGCTCATGCTCGACGAACCATCGATGGGGCTCGCGCCGGCCGTCGCGGACGACATCTTAGAGCGCATAGTGGAAATTCACCGCTCGGCGCGGCTCAGCGTGCTGCTCGTCGAGCAGCGCGTCGCCGAAGCGCTCAACTTCGCGCATCGCGGTTACGTGCTCGAAACGGGCCGGGTCATCCTCGAGGGGGACCACGACACGCTGCGCGCCGACGACCGCATCCGTGCCGCCTATCTCGGGATGTAGAAGCCTTCGACGCTGATCCCCGGCAGAGCACGTCAGGGTGAGCGCCGCAATAGCATCCCGTGAAAAAAGTCGCGCAGCGCCGAGACCGGCGAGGCGCCCGCCCGGCAAGGCGGTCGCCTGCCCCGTGCAGCAGGACCATTGCCATGGGCTGCAAGGCTGCCGCCGGGGACACTCGCGCCGGCTGCTGGCCCATGCAGGCGGGCAACGTTATCCTTGGCGCCATGCAGCACCGCACCGGACGAGCCACGAGGTCGCGCGCGACAATGAGAGAGAGACTTGTCCACCGGGCCTTGCTGCTTGGCGCGCTTCTCGTGACGGCGACCGGCATCACCGCACAGGAATCCGTAAAGGTTGGCGTGATCGTGCCGCTGTCGGGACCGTGGGCAAGGGCCGGCGAGGTCATGCGCATCGGTGCCGAGATGGCGGCCGAACACATCAACGCCGCCGGCGGCATTGAGGCGCTCGGCGGCGCGCCGCTCGAACTCGTCGTCTACGATACCGGCGACAGCGTCGAGCGCGCCAAGAATGCGGCCCAGCGCATGGTTGCCGAGGAGCCGGACCTCGTCGGCATTACCGGCGCGTACCTGAGCTCGTTCACGCTGGCGGTATCGGAGGTGACCGAGCGGGCCGAGCTGCCGATGGTGACGCTGTCGTACTCCGATCTCATCACGGGCCGCGGCTTCAACTACATTTTTCAGACTTCGCCGACCGGCGTGCGCCAGGCCGAGGACGCCATGCCGCTGCTCGTCGAGCTGGCCGAGCGCTCGTCGGGCACTCTACCGGAACGGCTCGGGATCGTCATGGACAGCACGGCCGCATCCGTGGCGTTCGTCAAGCCGATCCAGGAAGGCGAAACCCTCGATACGCTCGGTCTCGACCTCGTGGTCGACGAGACCTTCACGCCGCCGCTCGCCAACGCAACGCCGCTCATTCAGCGGGTTCGCGCGATGCGACCCGACCTCCTGCTGCTCCTGCCGACGGCGATTTCCGACTCCAAGCTGCTGCTTGAGAAGATGAACGAATTCGGGCTCGGCCAGGGCCGCTTGCCGACCGTCTCCAACGGCGCAGCGATGGGCGACCCCGATCTCGCGGCAAACATGGATCATGCGCTGCTCGAAGGCGTGATGACGACCGTCGCAAACTGGGCAGTTGCGGGGCAGGACGAGATCGTCGCCGAATACATCGAGCGCAGCGGCGAACCCTGGATCACGCAAAATCCGCTTTGCACCTACGGCCATGTCTGGATACTCAAGGAGGCGCTCGAGCAGGCCGGCGCCGCCGACCGAAACGCCGTGGCCGCGGCGATTCGATCCATGGACATGACCGACGGACCGGCCCGGCTCTTTCCGGGCGGCAGGATACGTTTCGACGAATTCGGGCGTCGGATCGATGCGGAGTTGCTCGTGGTGCAGTGGCAGGACGGCGTGCCGAAGACCGTGTTTCCGCCGCAGGCGGCGGTCGCCGAGCTCATCTGGCCGTCCCGCTGACCGGGCAACCCTTGGTAATCGCCGTTTTCCTGTCGGCTGACGATGCGGTTTTTGTTGCTGGCGTTGCGAGTCGCGCCCCTTACGCACTGACGCGCCCGGTAGCGCAGATTCTTCATCGATCACGGCACAGGAGCAATAATCCATGAACGACGAGCTTTTCGAACGCGGTCTGGAAATCAGGAAGTCGGTGCTGGGCGCCGAGTTTGTCGACAAGGCGATCGCCGCGGCCGACGATTTCAACATGCCGCTGCAGCGGCTCGTCACCGAGTATTGCTGGGGCGCGTGCTGGGGGCGCGATGGC
>JAQAJI010000012.1:0-40482 GCA_028278665.1 Candidatus Rariloculus versatilis | reverse complement strand
CATCGACGCCGCCGTCGCGGCGGCGCGCGCGGCGTACAGGGACCGGAGCTGGCGCGAACTGTCTGCGACCGATCGAGGCGTCCTGCTCGCGCGCGTCGGGGATTTACTGGCAGAGCAGGCGGAGGAACTTGCGCAACTGGAGACTCGCGACAACGGCAAGCTGATCTCGGAGATGGGCGCGCAACTGCGCTACCTGCCGCAGTGGTTTCGCTATTACGCGGGGCTCGCCGACAAGCTCGAAGGGCGCGTCATCCCGATCGAAAAGCCCGGCATGTTCAACTTCACGCTCGAGGAACCGCTCGGCGTGGTCGCGGCGCTGACGCCCTGGAACTCGCCGCTGATGCTCGGAACCTGGAAGCTCGCGCCCGCGCTCGCCGCGGGCAACACCTTAGTCTGGAAGCCGTCTGAGCATGCCTCCGTTTCGGCGCTCGAATTCGGCAAGCTCTTTGCCGAGGCCGGTTTCCCGCCCGGCGTGGTCAATATCGTCACGGGATTCGGCAACGAGATCGGCGATGCGCTGGTCGGTCACCCGGACATCGCCAAGGTCGCGTTCACGGGCGGAGATGCGACGGGACAGCGCGTCTATGAGACTGCAGCGGCGGGAATCAAGCCCGTGACGATGGAGCTCGGCGGCAAGTCGGCAAACATCGTCTTTGCGGATGCGGATCTCGACGATTCCCTCAAGGGCGTCGTGTCCGGCATCCTTGCGGCCACAGGGCAGACCTGCGTTGCAGGCTCGCGCGCGCTGATCCACCGGTCGATCGTCGACGAGTTCGTGGAGCGTTTCGTCGCGCTTGCGAACACCGCGCGGATGGGCAATCCGCTCGACCCGGATACTCAGATCGGCCCCGTCGCAACGCGGCCGCAACTGGCCAAGGTCCTGAACTACATCGATATTGCGAGGAACGAGGGCGCGAAGTGCGTGCTCGGCGGCCGCCGGGCCGAGCGGCCGGAGTGCGGCGACGGCTGGTTCGTGGAGCCCACGGTCTTCGTCGATGTCGAACCCGGCATGCGGATCGCCCAGGAAGAAGTGTTCGGCCCGGTGCTCGGCGTCATCCCCTTCGACGACGACGACGAGGCGGTCGAGATCGCCAACGGCACGGTCTATGGGCTTGCGGCCGGCGTCTGGACGGCCGACATCGGGCGTTGCCTGACGATGGCGCGCAGGCTCGAGTCCGGCACCGTCTGGATCAATACCTACCGGGCATCGAGCTACCTGTCGCCGTTCGGCGGCTACAAGCGCTCGGGTTTCGGCCGCGAGAACGGGCTTGCCGCGATCCGCGAATACGTGCAGGAGAAAAGCGTCTGGATCGACACGAGCGGCGAAACGCCGAATCCCTTCATCCAGCGCTAGCAGCCCATGGTGAACGTCCAACAGCATTTGGCGGAAGACCGCCTCGCCATGCCCGATTGGGCGAAATGCCCGGCCGAAGCTGCCCGATCGACCAACGATGCACCTCGCCCGACTGCGTTGTTCGTCGGTGGGGAATTCCCGATATTCTCCCTTCCTGCGCCTTGCCGGGCGGGCGTGTCGCCGGTCTCGATGCGAAGCGGGACTGTCACCACGGACTGCCGGCGGGAGTGCGATCCAGGTAGCGGAGCGACATATGAGTGAATCGAACTACGAGGTCTACGCGATCAAGTACGCGGAGCATCCGCGCAAGGCGTCGGAAAACTTCATCGACGGCGACCCGCATGACGACTCACCCATGCCGCTCGACTACTACGTCTGGGCCATCGTCGGCGGCGAGCGCACGATTGTCGTGGACACCGGGTTCGGCGCCGAGGCCGCCGCCAGGCGCGGCCGCACGATCACGCATCCGGTCGAGGAAGGTCTGGCGGCGGCCGGCATACGGCGGCAGGACGTTCGCGATGTGATCGTCACTCACATGCACTACGACCATGCCGGCAACGGGGAGCTCTTCGAGAACGCTTGCTACCACCTGCAGGACGATGAGATGCAGTACGCGTCGGGCCGCTGCATGTGCCACCCGGAAATCAGCAAGGCGTTCGACGCCGACGACGTGGCCCGGATGGTACGCCGGGTCTTCGCAGGCCGAGTGCAGTTTCACGACGGCGCCGACAAGATCGCTCCCGGCATCACCGTCCATCGGATCGGCGGCCACACCAAGGGACTGCAGGCCGTGCGGGTCCGCACGGCGCGCGGCTGGGTGGTGCTCGCTTCCGATGCGAGCCACCTCTACGCGCACATGGAGCAGGGCCGCGCCTTTCCGATCCTCTACAATCTCGCGGAACTACTCGACGGCTACGCGACGCTGCGCAAGCTCGCGAGCTCGCCCGATCACATCGTGCCCGGCCACGATCCGCTCGTTGCCGAGCGTTATCCGGCGGCCAGCGATGAGACGCAGGGCTGGATCGTGCGGCTGGACGCGGCGCCTGCGCGGTAGGGTACACGAGCCGATCCGGATTGCTTTCTGGCCGGAGTTCCCCGGGGTCGGCCGGGTCTCGCGCTATCATTGCCGGCAGCTCGAAGGGGGGGAGGGAGCAGCATGATCCGGATTGCCCGTCTTGCCTGCATCGTAGCGCTAAGCGGCGTTCTCGCCATCGCGTCCATATCGGTTCGGGCGCAGATTTCCGTGCCGGCGCTCGAAGCCGCCGCAGACATTCCGACCTTCGCGGTCGACCCGTTCTGGCCGAAGCCGCTGCCGAACGACTGGATTCTGGGCCAGGTCGCAGGGATTCATGTCGATGCCGACGATCGCGTCTGGATCGTGCAGCGGCCGCGCTCGCTGACCGAGCGCGAACTCGGTGCAAGCCAGGAACCGCCGCTCAGCAACTGCTGCTCCGCGGCGCCGCCCGTGCTCGAGTTCGATCTGAGCGGCAACCTCTTGCGCGCCTGGGGTGGACCCGCGGAAGGCTACGACTGGCCGCGCAACGAGCATGGCATCCACGTCGCTGACGGCTACGTCTGGCTTGCCGGCAACGGCGAAGGCGACAACCAGATCCTCAAGTTCACGACGGACGGCGAGTTCGTCATGCAGATCGGCGCGGCGGACAGCAACACCGGCAGCAACGACACCGCCAATCTCGGCCGCCCCGCCGATCTCTTTGTCGACACCGCCGCTGGCGAGGTCTATGTCGCGGACGGTTACGGCAACCGGCGCGTCGTTGTCTTCGACGCCGACACGGGCGCCTACCAGCGCCACTGGGGCGCCTACGGCAACCGGCCGCATGACGATCCGATGCCTGCCTACGATCCGGCCAGCGAGCCCTCCGACCAGTTCGCAAGCCCCGTGCACTGCGTCTACGTGTCGACGGACCGGCTCGTCTATGCCTGCGACCGCGCCAACAACCGCTACCAGGTGTTTCGCACGGACGGCACCTTCGTGTCCGAGGCCTTCTTCGAGCCCGACACGCTATTGAGCGGCTCGGTTTCGGACCTCGTGCTTTCGAACGACGCCGGGCAGGCCTGGATCTTCATGGTCGACGGGATGAACAACGAACTCAGGATCGTCGAGCGCATGTCGGGAGTTACCCGAGCGCGTCTCGGGCGCGCGGGCCGCTCCGCCGGACAGTTCCATGTCGTGCACGACATCGCGGTCGACTCCCAGGGCAATCTCTACACGACCGAAGTCAACACCGGTCAGCGCGCCCAGAAGTTTCGCAGAGTGGATCAGTAGCCGAGCTGCGCCGCGTGGTGGATATGCGGCGTTGCTCTCGGATTTCGAACTCCCGAATTCCCCATTCGGACCGAATTCGGAGCTTGCGGACTGATTCTTCGAGACGGTAGAGCAAGAATCGGGAATGCCCTATGCTACCTGGTCTAACCTCTTGCCCAGAGGACCCATCATGGACAACAAGACCAGGATGATCCGTATCTCCGCGGCGCTCGGCGCCATGCTCGTGCCGCTCGTCGCGCTGCCGCAGGGCGGAGGCCCCGGGCCGGCCGCGACGCCGACCGAACTCAGGTCCGCGCCCGCGGAGACGACGATCGCCGCGATCGTGGATCCCGACTGGCAGCCGCCGCGCACGTCGTGGGGAGACCCGTCGATCGAAGGCGTCTGGAGCGTCGACGACATGCGCGGGATTCCGCGCGAACGGCCCGAGCAGTTCGGTACGCGCGAACACCTGACGGACGAGGAGTTCATGCAGCGCGCGAGCCGCGACCAGGCCGGCCGCAATGCCGCCGAAGACACCGAGACCTTCCTGCGCAACGAGTGGGGCGTGCGCACGTTCGGCTACACGTCGCTGGTCGTCGATCCGCCGGACGGCCGCATCCCGGAAATGAACGAGCAGGGCAGGGCTAGAGCGGCCGAACCGCGGGGCGGCACCTTCGGTCCGGGCCCGTGGGACGACTTCGATGACTTCTCGCTCTATGACCGCTGCATCACGCGCGGCATCTTCGGTTCGGCGCTGCCGTCGATCTACGGCAACGGCATACGGATCGCCCAGAGCCCGACGGAGGTCTCGAACACATACGAGATGATCCACGACACGCGGGTCATCAGGCTAAACGACAGCCCGCACATGACCGACGACATCCGCCAGTACCTCGGCAATGCCCGCGGCTACTGGGACGGCGACACGCTCGTCGTCGAGACGAAAAACTTCACGGATCAGACCGGGGTCGGCGCGGCGGGTCGGCACAGCGAGGAGCTCATGCTCACCGAACGCTACACGCGCGTCGATCCGGACATGATCGAGCTGCTGGCGACGATAGACGATCCGGGCACATTCGCGGCGCCGTTCACGTATCGCATCATGATCACGACGCAGCCGAACTACGAGGTCTACGAGTACTCCTGCCATGAGGGAAACAGCGCCGTCGGGTCGTCGCTAAGCGGCGAACGGGCCTACGAGAGACAGGTCGAGGAAGCCATCGCCAACGGATTGTCGGTGCCGCTCAGGAGCAGCGGTCTTGAGGTCTACCGCCCACCGGCCGAGGATGCGGTGATCTTCAATATCAACGAGAACGAGTAGCGCGAACGCTCAGGTCGCGGGCGGGCGACCGGTGAGCCGGCTTCCGATCGGCGTCCGAACCGCGTTTTCGACGAGGCGATGTTCTCGAGGAAGTCATCATGAGAGCCTTTGGACTGTTGTTGTGTACCCTGCCGCTGATCGCTGCCTGTTCACCGGGCGGCGAATCCTCCATCATCGTCCGTGACCGAACGGCGCCCATCGCCAACTCGGCCTTCCTTGTCGAGGACGGACGGTTCGCCGCAGTCGGCAGCGCCGGAGCGGTCGACGCACCGGCAGGCGCCGCACGCGTGGACCTGAGCGGCAAGACGGTCATGCCCGCGATCGTCGATGGTCACGTTCATCTCGGCTATGCCGATGTTGCGGCCATGACGGACACACCCGCCAACTACTCGCGCGACAACATCGTCGAGCACCTCGAACGCCTGGCGTACCACGGTGTCGCTGCCGCGCTGAGCATGGGACTCGATCGCGAGGAGGCGTCCGGCTTGCGCGAAGAGACCATTCCGGGCGCCGCGCTTTTCAGGATGGCGGGCGCAGGCATCGCGATGCCGGATGCCGGCCCCGGCGCCGCGGACCGGCGCGATGTTCCCTACGGCGTGACCACCGAAGCCGAAGCCCGGGCCGCCGTGCAGGAGCTGGCCGCCGCCGGCGTCGATATCGTCAAGGTCTGGGTCGACGACAGGAACGGCACGGTTGAGAAACTGACCCCGCCGCTCTACCGGGCTGCCATCGACGAGGCGCATGCCCAGGGTCTGCGAGTCGCGGCCCACATCTACTATCTGGAGGACGCCACGGAATTGCTGCGTGCCGGGGTCGACGGTTTTGCGCACGGCGTGCGCGATCTCCCCGTCGACCGCGAGTTGCTTGGTCTGCTGGCCGAGCGGCCGGACGTGTTCCTTATGCCGAACCTGCCCGACAGCGGCTACCTGACGGAGCGCGATCTGGACTTCCGCGCCGAGACGCTGCCCGAGTCGGCCGTCGAGCGGATGCGCGAGCAGTTGGCGGCCCGGACCGGCCCGATTCCCGGTCGTAGCTACCGGCTGCAGTCGAACAACCTGTTGCGCATGCAGGCCACCGGGATCCCCATCGTTCTCGGCACGGACGGCGACGGCGCCGGCTGGGACGCTCACGAGGAGATGGCCGACATGGTCGCGGCCGGCATGACGCCCGCCGAAGTCATCGTCGCGGCGACGAGCGCAGCCGCAGCGGTGGTCGGGCTTGACGGGTCCGGTTCCGTGGCAGAGGGTTACAGCGCCGACTTCATCGTGCTCGATGCCAATCCCCTCGAGAACATCTACAACACGCGACGCATCGACAGCGTCTATCTGCGCGGATCGGAGGTCGATCGTGCCGCGTTGCCGGCTCGCTGGGCCGAATAGAACGGCGTTTCGCCCCGCCGGAGTCGCACGGTTCGGAGATGCAGCAAAATCGAGATACAATGTCCGGTGCGGAGCTTTTGTTTCCGTCGCAGTTGTTGTTACCGGTGGCTGAGGAAATTACCTTGAAAAATCTGAAGAGCGTTGTAGGTGGGCCGATGCTCATCATTTGCGGCCTGATTCTTGTCGGCTGTGCGCCGACCCGGTTCGATCGAACGCAAGACCGAAACGATCTTGACCGACTGATCGAGCAGGTGAGCGCGTTGGAGGCGGCGGCGGGCCAGCCGGCGCCCGAGTGCGACTGCGACACGAGCGCCATCGAGGCCCAGCTCGCAGAGCTCGAGGCACAGATCGGTGCCACCAATCAGCGCATCGATAGAGTGCTGGAGGACGTCGCGGCGAAATAATCGCTCGCCGCTTCGCACGAAACGGACGATTTGCCAGGGTCTGGCCGCAGCTGCGGCCAGAGAGGCGTCCGCTTCGCTGTCTGAGATTGGCTGGTAGCCCCGGCTCCGATCGGATGCCGGTACCCGGTCACGCGATTTCTGAACTTTCTTGCCCATCAGGACCAACTGCGGTTCGGTCCAACGCCGACCCTGCAGATGCGCGTACCCGTTCCGAACGGGGCGTAGACCCCGACCCGCCGATGTTCGTTGCGCGCAGGCAGGTATCGCTCCATGTCGAAACTTTCACAGTCCCTGAAGTGCTTCCTTGGGATACCTTTGGATTGTGCTCAAACTTGAGCTATCGGGTTGGAATTAGAGGGAATAGCAGTAATGGTCATCGAAATCACAGCCTTGTATGCCGCGCTGTTGGTCGCAGTTCTTGTCTTCCTGACGACGCGCATCGGAGTGAAACATGCGACAACCCGAATTTCCATACTGGACGGGGGAGACAAGCGGCTTGCCGTGGAGATGCGCCGTCACGGAAACTTCGTGGAGCATGTGCCGCTACTGATTCTCTTGATGGCGATTGTCGAGGTCAATGGGGGGTAATCCGGTGTTCTTGCATGTGGTGGGCAGCGCGCTGGTCATTTGCCGTATCGCGCACCCTTTCCGCTTGCACTACGATCACGTTCAAACACCGCTGCGCATGATCGGTTCGGTCGGAACATCGCTGATCACAGCGGCGCTCGGCTTCATGGCACTTTGGCAAGGCATTCATGCGATCTGATATCCGACAGGCCCGTGCCTGAATTTCGAACGTCAAGTCGGGACAGGACGGGGTGGCTTCGCTCACCCGCAGTGCCGTCAGCTCGCGCATGGTGTCAGAGCCAGCGCCGGTCAGCGTCCCTGTAATCTGAGCAAGCGCAAGCGTCGCGGCTAGCGGTAACGCGAAAACCAACGTCACGACACGCCGGATCGCGATGTGCGGAGGAAAAATGGTCGTCGCGAACCGAACCTGCCCTGTTGACGTTTGAATTCACCAGAACGGACACCGTCAAAGGACGGGGTAGGCAGGCAGAGAGCCCGGCAGAGTGATCGACGAAGTAGTGCAGTGTATTCGTCGGCTCGCAGCAGCTTGGCCGCTTGCCATGCGAATGGCGCCTCCGGCGATCGCGTTGCGATGAAACTCGCTTACGTTGGTGCAGTGCGCGATAATCGCGATGAACCGTCCTCATTGTCCGAGTCCGCAAGACCGTGAGACTGACCGAAGAACTGCTTTTGCTATTGCTCAACGAGCAGAGCGGCTACCTGGAGGTAGGGACCGGCTGGGATTTCTCCTGCGTGGTCGCCGGCAGTGTGCTGGCGGAGTTGTTTCACGAGGACCGGATTGACACCGATCTGGACACGTTGACGTTGATCGACGGCGCTCCGACCGGAGATGCGCTTCTTGACCCCACACTGAAGGAAATCGGCGACGCGAAGGAGACCTTCGACACGCAGTACTGGATCGAACGCAACGCCGTGCGTGCCGGCGATATCGTCGAACTCACGCTGCAACGGCTGGCCGACAAGGGCGTCCTCGAGCACGATCTCGGCGGATTCTGGTCGCTTTCGCGAAAAGTGGCGCGCTCGGGAACCTACGGATCCGCCGACGGAGCCGTTGTCGAAGAAGCCAGGGCCAGAACGCTGAACGTCGTCCTGAACGACTTCATACCCGATCCCCGCGACGTCATCCTGATCAATCTTGCGCACACCTGCGGCGCGTTCAAGCTCATTCTCTCGCCGGAAGATTACGAGGAACGGCTGGAGCGCATCGAGACGGTTTCGAAGCTGTCCCTGATCGGACAAAACGTGTCCGAGGCGATCGCACGCAGCATCGCCAAGCCGAAGACGCGGCAGGTATTTCGGGCCAGGTCCATACCGAAACTCGGGTTCGCCGACATATTGCGCGAGAAGGAATTTCGCACGGGAAACATCGCGAAAGGGATGTCGCGCATCTACGAGAAGTACGGACCCGTCGTCGAGGCTCCGTTCACGATGAGGAGGAGGCGGGTCATCGCGCTGATCGGGCCGCAGACCAATGCCTGGGTCAACAAGGAGGGACGATATTACCTGCGCTCGAAGGACTACATCGCGGAGTTCGAAGCTGCGTTCGGGGCGTCGCGAACCCTGCCGGGACTCGACGGCGCGGACCATTACAAGATGCGCAAGCGACTGCGCCCCGCCTATTCCCGGGCCGCGCTCGAGCGAAGGGTGTCCGAGCTGATCGGCTTGTGCGGCGACTCCATCGCACGATGGCGGGCAGGCGACGTGCTTCCGGCAACGCGGAGCTGCCAGAACCACATCTCAAGCCAGGTGTCGCATCTTTCGCTCGGCATCGACTGTTCGGACTACATCGACGACCTGCTCGCCTATCAGCACCGGGCGCTCATCGCTCACGTGCAGCGTGCGATACCCAAGTTCATGTTGTCGACGCCGCGGATGAAGCGCGCGCGACGGCGTATCCTGGAAATGCTGCAGACCATTCACTCTACGCATGCTCCCGGGCAAAGAAGGGGCGAGGAACCCGATCTCGCCGATGCGATACTGGAACTGCATTACACCGAGCCGCAGTTCCTGCCGGAAACGGATATCACGTTTCCGCTGGTCGCCTCGATGGTCGCGAGCATTTATCTCGGCAGTTCGCTCGCGTTCGCGATCTACCTGATGGTCACGCATCCGGAGATTTACCAGGGCGTCCGCCGAGAAGCGGATGCCATCTTCGGCAACGGCCGTGAACCGGGCGTGGACGACTTCATGACCGACAACATCCCCGTCACACACGGACTCTTCGCAGAGAACCAGCGTCTTTATCCCGTGATTCCCTGGCAGCTCAGAACCGTAATGAACCAGTGCGTCGTCGAAGGGTTCGAAATCCCGGCCAAGACCATGTTGCTGGTGTGCCAGACGGCTTCCCATTACATCGGGAACCTGTTCGAGGATCCGCTCAGGCTGGATATCGACCGCAACCACCCGGATCGGAAGGAATACCTCAAGCCGGGCGCCTTCGCGCCTTACGGCCTGGGCACTCATGCCTGCCTCGGACAACGCTGGGTAGAGCTGCAGATGTCCGTAAACCTGCTGATGATCGCGCGTCGCTTCTCACTTGAATTGGCGCCCGAAAACTACAGGATGCGCATCAACCCGTTTCCCACCTGTGCGCCCGGCAAGCGGATGAAGTTCCGCGTCGCGGACGTCAGGACCGAAGCCTGAGGGGTTCGACAAACCCGCCCTGCGAACGGCAGGACGCTGGGGGACGTCAGGTGTCCAGGCGGACAGGTACTGTCGGGTCGGCTGGCACAAATGCCTCGTCCGCTGCGTTGGCGCCGAGCAGGATCGCGTTGAGCGCCGGCACGACCATCATCAGTATCGCCGTGGTGATCAGGATGCCGAAGCCGAGCGAAGCGGCGAACGGCATGAGGAACTGTGCCTGGATGGCGCGGTCCAGGATCAGCGGCGTGAAGCCGAGAAACGTCGTCACGGAAGTAAGCATGATCGGGCGGAACCTCCGCTTCGCGCCGTCGATGATCGCGATCCGCGTAGGCGCACCTTCCCTGAGCCTTTGATCGATAAAGTCGATCATCACGAGCGAGTCGTTCACCACCACGCCGCTGAGCCCGAGAATTCCCATGACCGCCGTGGCGCTGAAGGGGATGTTCAGGATCAGGTGGCCCATGATCACGCCGATCAGCCCGAACGGGATGACGGCCATGATGATGAACGGCTTGGTATACGAACGCAGCGGTATCGCGAGCAGCGCGAAGATCATGAGCATCGCGAGCGCGAAACCGCGATAAAGCGCGTCCAGGGACTGGACCTGCTGCTGTTGTTCGCCGCCGAGCAGGTACGTGAGGTCCGGATTCTCTGCCGTGAGTCCCGCGAGGAGCTCATCGGTCAGGACGGTGTTGGCTTCGCCGGCGGAAATCACGGCCGCGTCCACGTCTCCCGTGACCGTAACGACGCGTTCGCCGTCGCGGCGCTGGATCGCCGGGGGCGATATGCCGGACGACAGGCGGGCCACCTGGCTCAGGGGCATCTCGGCGCCGCCCGGCGTGCGGATCAGGAAGCCCTCGACATCGGTGATCGCATTGCGCTCCGCGGTCGGCAGCCGCACGAAGGCGCGTACTTCTTCAGTGCCGCGTTGGACTCGCACGGCCTCGGCGCCGAAGATCGCGGCGCGCGTCTGTTGTGCGAGATCGTCAAGCGTCAGACCCAGCGTGCGCGCTTCGGGCCTCAGTTGAAGCTGGATCTCCCTGACGCCGGGCGTGTGGTCGGAGCGCACGTCGAAAATGCCCTGCACATTGCGCAGGCCGTTGACCACGGACTCCGCGATCTGCACAAGACGGTCCGGATCCGGGTGCGAGAGCACCGCTTCGATCGGGTTGCCGAGGTCGATCACCTCCCCGCTGAACGTTATGCCGCGCACGTAGGGCAGGATCCCCAGTTCTTCCCGCCAGGCCTGCACGACCTCGATGGTGCCGATCTGCCGCTGCTGTGCGCCCAGGAGCTTAAACTCGATCGTGGCGATGTTGGCTTCGGGATTGACCGTGGCATCGGGAGCCAGCCCGCCGCCCTCGACACGCGGTCGCATACCGATCGTCGCCGTGACCCCTGCCAGCAGGTCAGGCGCATTCGCCGGACGGTCCAGCTCCAGCCGTTCGATGGCCCGGTGTCCGGCTTCCTCCAGTTCCCGCGCGACTTCGTACGTGCGATCGGCCGTGGTGCCGTCGGGCATCTCGAGTGTCGCCGTCACGAAGTCGCCCTCGACCACATCGGCAAAGGTGAACGGTACGACCCCCGCAGGTATCAGGGAGACGCTCACGATCAGCAGCGCAAGGGCGCCGGCGACCGTCATCAGCGGCTGCCCCGTCGCAAACCTGAGCGCATGATCCAGAGGGCCGTCGATGAAACGGTTCAGGGCACGGTCGACCAGTCCCTGGGTACCCGCAAAGAAGCGGTCGGTGGTGCTCGTCGGAACCCAGTCGGGATCCGGCAGATGGGACAGGTGATTGGGCAGGATCAGCAGCGATTCGACGAGTGAAATCAGGAGCATGCCGATGACGATGATCGGCAGCGCGCTCCAGACCTCGCCGATGCCGCCGGGAATGTACAGCAGCGGGAAAAAGGCCGCGATGGACGTCAGCACCGCGAAGGTCAGCGGCACCTTGATCCGGCGCGCGCCGCGGATCGCCGCGGTGACCCCGGGCGTACCTCGCATGCGTTCGAGGTGGATGTGTTCGGCGACCACGATGGCGTCGTCGACGATGATGCCTATGGCCAGTACGAACACGAAAAGCGAAATCGTGTTGATGGCGAGGTCGAGCAGCAGCATGATCGACAGCACGCCGACGAACGAAACGATGAGGCCGAGCGTGACCCAGATTGCGAGCCTGATCGCAAGGAACATGGCAAGCGCCACGAACACGAGCAGAAGGCCCAGCCCGCCGTTCTTGAGCAGCAGGTTGACGCGTTCGGAGTAGGTCTGCGAATCGTCGTTCCAGATCGTCACCCCGACACCGTCGGGCAGCGACGGGATGATCACCTCGTCGAGATGTTCGTGCACTGCCGTGGCGACTTCCATGACCTGTTCGCCGTCGGCTCGCGAGACCTCGATGAATGCGGCAGGCCGGTTCTGGTGGCGGACGATCAGGTCGACATCCTCGAAATCGTCGCGCACCTCGGCGACATCGCCGAGTCTGAGCACCGTGCCGTCGTTGCGGCTCACGACGACAATGTCCTCGAAGTCCTGCTGGACGTAGCTCTGCCCCAGGGTGCGCACGCGCACCTGGGACTCGCGCGTGTCGATACTGCCGGCGGAAAGGTCCAGCGAACCGCGGCGCACGGCAGCAGCGATGTCCGCAAGCGTCAGGCCGAGGGCGCGCAGGCGGTGTGACGGGACTTCAATCGAGATTTCGTACTGGCGCACGCCGCTCGTTTCCACGAGCGATACGGCGGGCAGCGCAGCCAGTTGGTCCTCGATCTGGTACGCCAGTTCCTTGAGCGAGCGTTCGGACATGTCGCCGTAGACGATCAGGCGGATGACACTCTGGCTGTTGGTCATCTCCCTGATTTCGGCGCGCTCGGCACCGGCGGGGAAGGTCTGGATGCGCGCCACCGCCGACTCGATGTCATCGATCCTCTCGCTGATGTCGGTGCCCGATTCCACTTCGATCCGCACCGAGGCGATGCCCGGGGCGGCAACGGACTTCACCGCGATGACGTCGGTCAGCGAACTGACCTGTTCCTCGATCTTGACGACGATCGACTCCTCGACCTCTTCCGGAGTGGCCCCGGGGTAGGGCACGGAGACTTCGACATGGTTGAAGGGCACCGACGGCCACGCTTCCCGTTCGAGGCCCGTCAGCGATACGACGCCTGCCGCGAGCAAGGCGAACATGAGCAGATTGGCGGCGACGCCGTTGGACGCCATGTAGGCGATCGGCCCGCCGGGCTCGCCGGTCTGCGAATCTCTCTCGTTCATGGCGGAATCAAGGGCCAGGCGCCTCTCCGGTGCGCACGCGCATACCGTCGGTGGCGAACTGGATGCCGCCGGTAATCGCCGCCTGGCCGTCCTCGAAGGCGCCGGTGACGAAGACCTCGTCGTCGCCGCGCTGCAGAGCTTGAACGGTGACGATGGTCACGGCACCATCGGCGCCGACGGCCCAGACTTCGTTGCCGGGCTGAAGCGCCGCGCGCCGAATCCGGAAATACCGCTCGGGCGCGAGTCCCTGGATTTCCACATCCACGAACTTGCCGACGAGCAGCGGCGGCCCACCGTCGGGCGCTTCGGCGGCGCCCACGGGCACGCCGGCCGAGAACGGTTCAGGCACACGCACGATCACGTCGATGGTCCGCGTCTCGTTGTCGACCGATGCATCCGCGCGGTCCACGTAGCCGTCCCAGGCGTAGCGGGCAGCGCCGTACTGCGCGACCACGCGGGCGGCCACCGCTTGCTCCCCATTGCCCGCGCCAAGTGCCCAGAGTCCCGGGATCAACGCGGCGTTGGCGTCGGCAAGCGGCACGACGACTTCCACTTCATCCGCTGCGAAGAAGCGCCCCAGCGACTGGCCGGGGTTGACGAACTGACCCACGTCCACCGATTCGTCGCGCACGAAGCCGTTGAATGGCGCACTGACCCGCGTGCGCGCGAGCGCAAGGTTGGCGTCGGCCACGCGGGCTTCGTCGCGTTCGAGCGCGGCGCGGGCTGCCGCGAGCTGCGGTTCGTGCAGCGCGAGCGGACTGGCTGCGGCGTCGAGCCTGGAGCCACCCTGGCGCTCGGTATAGCGTTCGAATTCGTCCCGGGCAATTGCCGCTTCCTCTTCGGCTTCGAGCATTGCCACGCGGCGTGCGGCGAGCGCGGCTTCGGCGTCTCTGAGGCGGTTGACGTAGTCGGCCTCCTCGATGCGGAACATCATCTGCCCGGCTTCGATGCGCCCGCCGCTGCGCAGCGCCGGATCCACCCAGACGACCCGGCCGCCGACCTGCGGGGCGATGTCGATTTCGGCACTCGGCCGGACGGTTCCCGCGCCGAATACCGGAATGGATCCGGAACCGGCGGTCACCGGCGCGGTCGTCACGAAGGGGAGCGGCGACGGCAATTCGCGTTGCTCGGGTTCCGGCGCCAGCGAAACCAGAAAAGTGGCCAGCAACACGGCGCCGGCAACGATTCCGACCGCGAGCAGGATATTGAAAAATCGGCGCATCGCAGGTTACTCGGTTGTGGCCGAAAGGAGCTGCGGGTCACTGACGAGCGCGGTTTGCGCGCGGTTCAGTGCGCTCGGCGCGGCCGTCGTCCACGTGCCGCCGAGGGCGCGGTGCAGGGCAAGCCTCGCGAAGCCCAGGTCGCGGCGTCCGGCCGCGAGCGCCGACTGCAACGCGACATGGTTCTGTTGAGCGGCCAGATACGTCGCGTAGTCGGCCACGCCGGAAACATAGCGGCGTTCCTGCAGCGCTGCTTCCGCCGCGGCGTCTTCGGTGACAGTGCTCAGGCGGGCGACGGCGAGCTCGCTCGTGGCCAGTCCCGTGAGCGTTGCACGAACCTCGTTGACCGCGGTCACGACCGCACGGCCGTACACGGCGGCGGTCTCCTCGAGTCTTGCCTCGGCAAGTGCGACGTTGCCGCGCAGGCGTCCGCGCTCGAACACCGGTCCGAGCAGGTTCACGGTCAGGTTCCGGAACCATTGGTCTGCATCGAACCACTCGCCCGATTGCGTGCTCATCCCGCCAATGGAACCTGAGATCGACAACGACGGCAGCAATTCGGCACGGCGCGCGCCGACCGCATGGCGCGCCGCTTCGACGCGTTCGCGTGCGGCGCCGACATCGGGTCGCTGCATGAGCAGGTCGGCCGGAACGCCCGCGGGTACCGGATCGAGCGGTGCGGATGCTACGAGCGCATCGGGCAGGACGGCGTCGATATCTTCGCGGTAGCCTCCGAGCAGTATCCACAGGCGCCCCTCGGCGTCGGCGAGGCGCCCTTCGATGCGCGGCAATTGGGTCTCGGCGTCGATGAGCTGGCGCCGCGTCGCGTACAGTTCGCGAATGTCGATCAGGCCGCGCTCGTAGCGAACCGTGTCGAGCGCCTCCAACTCCTCGAGTATCCTGACGATCTCGGCAGTCAATTCGCGCTGCGAACGCAGATCCACGACTTCGAGATACGTCCCGACGGTCTCCGCCAGAACGCCGATCCGCGCCGCCCGCAGGTCCGCTTCCGCGGCGAGGGTCTCGGCCCTCGCCGCGCGTGCGTCGTTGCGGTTGCG
This sequence comes from Candidatus Rariloculus versatilis, assembly GCA_028278665.1. Classification (GTDB taxonomy): domain Bacteria; phylum Pseudomonadota; class Gammaproteobacteria; order Steroidobacterales; family Rariloculaceae; genus Rariloculus; species Rariloculus versatilis. The sequence continues at coordinate 24,981 of JAQAJI010000012.1, read as the reverse complement.
GCCCCAGAAATCAAGTTCGTAGGAAAAGTTTGCGCCGAGCGTATAGGTGGTCAGGTCCAGCCGTTCCGGAAAGGTCAGATTGAAGGCATCAAACGTCTCCGAGCCGATGCCGAGTTCGTCGAGCTGCGCGCCGAGGGCCGCGTTGGCAGGCACGTCATAGGCATTGGCGGCAAGCGACGCCGATACCGACGGCATTCTGGCGCCTACCGCGATACGGGCCCGGACCCTGGCCTGCTCGACGCGGGCGACGGCCTCCGCGAGGTCGAAATTCGATTCGAGAACGGCCTCCACGATGCGGTCGAGCGCCGGGTCGTTGAACGCTTCCCACCATCGGGCAGGCTCGATTCGACCGGGTGTCGCTTCGCGAGCCGCGTCGCCGGCCAGATCGTCGACGATGCTCGCTATCGGACCCCGTTCGGGCGCCGGAGGGACAATGGCACATGCGGAGAGCACGGAGCCTGCGAGGACTACCGCGAATGCGGATACCCGTGAACGGCCGCCTGCTGGCGCGATCCTCTTGATCCGGCCGCCGGGGTTGAAGCTGAACTTGGTTTCCGCCATAGGCCGTACGCGGTTGGAGGGCTTTGGGGCCGGGTCCGTCAGTCCGTGAGCCCCAGTCAATGGCGCGCGGCATACGGGCCGACATTCCAGCGGCATTCTATGCATGCCCGGGAGGGGCACGGCAAGTGAGGCGCGCTACCGCCGCTTCGACGGCGAGCCTGAGCGGGCTCCTAGCCAACGATCCGTCGCTCGTCCCGCTGCGCCTGTTCCTTGTAGAACTGCTCGCAATAGCGCCGATAGGCCACGATCTCGCCATCGGCGCGGTTGAGCAGCGGGCGCTCCACGTACCGCTTGCGGCTCCAGATGACAATGTCCTCCTCGACGTATTTGGCGGCTTTCCACAGAGCGAAGCGATTCATGAGCTTGAGACGCGCCGGCAGCGGCAGGAAGCTCAGGCCGATGATTGCCCGTTTGGGCCGCTCGAAGTCGCCCACATGTGTCGCCAGCGTCAGATCGATCGACTTCCCGTCGACGGGAGTGGACAGCACCCAGAGCCGCGCCCGGTAGCCGATGCTGCGTTCCTCGAAATCGACCTGGGAGAAGCCCAGGCCGTAAACGTGGGTGACCGAGGTAACGTCGAAGGTCACGCCCAGCACGCCTGCGACGCGATAGGTTCCCATGAAATCGAAGCAACTCAGCAGATAGGCGCCGTCTATGGCGAGCTTGGCGGTTCGAGTTACGTTCTCATAGCCGTGTACGTACCTGAGGTGCGCCAGGTCCACGGAATTTTCGGTCGTTTCCTGAGGGTGTCCCGGGAACCGTAGCGTGGTGTGCCGGATGTCGCTCCAGCCGCTGACAGGTACCGGTGCCTCGGGAAGGTGCCATTGCGCCGGCCGGCCGCCGAGTCCCCACCACCCGAATATCATGCCCGCGTAGTCGCGCGTTTCGTACAGCCTCAGGCGGGCCGTTTTCGGCGGCGGGGCATACGGGGTGGCGACGCATCGACCGCTCGTATCGTACTGGAAGCCGTGAAACGCGCACACGAGCCTTCCGGCGCAGATCTTCGCTCCCGTCTCGGGCGCGAGCGAGGATCCAAGGTGAGGACAGTACGCTTCGGCCATGCAGACGCGGCCCTGATAGTCGCACCAGACCACGACTTCCTCTCCGAGCCAGGTCTTGTGGATGAGCTTGCCGGTGGCGAGCTCTGCGCGGCTCGCGACGAAGTACCACCCTTCCGGAAACGGCGACTGCGCCGCGGTGGAGCCTGCTTGTGTGGGCTGTATGCGCATCATTTCTGGAGTCCGGCTCTCGCTGGCCAACCAGGGTCTGCCCCGAGCGATTCGCGGGATGCGTAGCCGAAGGCGAACCGGAAGTCGGCGCAATCCTCGTATGAAAGGTGCTGTGAAAAACGTTTTAACATGTCAAACGCCGTTTGAAAACATCGCCCGGCCTTTGCGAAAGGGTGCGGAGGCTCTGAATTGGCTGCCGGCAGCGACGGCGCCGGTCGTGGCTGTCGTCGGCGGCACCTCGCGACATGAAGGAGAAGTACACGGAGACGGCGCGGGGCGGACTGGCGGTCAACGTCAGCGATATCCCGGTCCGTGATGGAGTGTCGAGGACCGGGAAAGGCTCGTAGCGCCAGCTTCCGGGTCTGCACGGCCCGCGGGCGCAAGCGTAGACCGCTAGCCGTACAGCACTTGTGGCAGCCATAGCGCGAGCCGCGGAAACGCAAGCAGCAGCGCGATGAGGATCGCGCCGGCGGAGAGGAACGGCAATACGCCCCGGTACAGCGTCGCAATCGAAATGTCCGGTTGCTGTGCACGGATCACGAACAGGTTCATGCCGACCGGTGGAGTGATCAGGCCGATCTCGACGACGAGCACGACAAGGATTCCGAACCAGACCGGGTCGTAGCCGAGCCCCATGACCATGGGTCCGAACACGGGCACCGTAATGAGGATCATGCCGATCGCATCGAGAAAGCAGCCGAGAATGAGGTAAAAGGCGATGACGAGCAGCATGACCGCGAGCGGCGACCAGCCTAGCGCGGTGACGAATTCGACGAGGCTCTGCGGCAGGCGCGTCAATACGAGAAAATAGGCGTAGATGAACGCCATGATCACGATGAAGAAGAGCACCGCGGTCGTGCGTACGGTCTCGCCGAGCGACTCCACGATCGCCCGGATCCCGATGCGCCGCGTTGCGAAGCCGAGCGCGATCGCGCCGAGACAGCCAACCGCGGCGGCTTCGGTCGGGCTGAAGAGACCCACGTAGATCCCTCCGACCGAGATCAGGAAAAGCACGAGCATCTGCCACATCGCCGCGACATCGCGCAGCCGCTCGCGCCAGCCCGGTTGCCGATGCGCCGCCGGGGCAAGCTCGGGGCGGCGTGTGACGAGCGCCCAGATCACGACGACGTGCAGCGCCGTCAGGACGAGCCCGGGTATCAGGCCCGCCGCAAAGAGCAGCGCGACGGATTCCTGGGCAATCACCGCATAGACGATTAGGATGACCGACGGCGGAATGAGAATGCCAAGTGTGCCGCCGGAAGCGACCGCACCCGCCGCGAGACGCTCATCGTAGCCGAGCCTGCGCATTTCGGGGATGGCGATGCGCGACATCGTTGCGGCCGTCGCGAGGCTCGAGCCGCAGATCGCGCCGAATCCCGCGCATGCGCCGACGGCCGCCATGGCGACGGTGCCGCGGCGGCCGGCGAACATGGCGTTCGCCGAACGGAACAGGTCGCCGCTCATGCCGGACCGGGCCGCCACGGCGCCCATGAGCAGGAACAGCGGCACGACCGAAAACGAGTAGCCTTCGGCGAGTTCGAACGGCGTATTTCCGAGCCTGTTGAGCGCGCCCGACCAGTCGTCGACGATCGCGTAGCCGATCGTGCCGACGAGCCCCATCGCGACGGCGACGGGGATTCTGAAGAGCACGAGCGTGACGATCGCGAAAATGCTCAGCAGGCCGATCCATTCGGTGGCCACGTCAAGCGTCCCCCGGGTCCGCGGCGTGTCCGGCAGCCGACCCCGGAGCCGATCCATCGGCCGACCGGTCCGCAAACTCGCCGACGGCGTACACGACGGCGGCTATTGCGCCCGCGACGGCCCCGACGACGAGTGGCAGCCAGTACCAGATCAGCGATATGCCGAGGTCGGTCGTCAGGTCGCCGATCTCGATCGTGTCAAGTGCCGGAGGAATCGTCCGCCAGGCAAGGACGACCACAAGCAGTGTCGTCGCGATCGCCGCGCTCCGCCGCAGGCGTCGCAGCGCCGTCGGCGACAGCGCCTGATCGACGACGTCGACCGTGATGTGTTCGCCGCGCAGCAGCGTCTCCGGAAGCGCGAGATAGACCGTGGCGACGAGCGCGAGCTGAACGAGTTCGACGGCCCCGAGGACAAGTTCGTTGAGGACGCTGCGCATCGTGACGTCGACGATCGTCACCAGCATCATGGCGAGCAACGCAACCGTGGCGACGGTACGCAGTGCCGCAAGGACCCGGGTCAGGACATTCATCCGCGGGACGATCAGTACTGCGCCGCGAGTTCGCGCAGGCGGTCGATGTACTCGCGCGCCGGGAGGCCCATCGCTTCCACGGCCGCGATGCGGCGCTCTATCAACGGTGCCGCGGCGTCGGCGAAGACGGCCCGCTCGGCTTCGCTGAGCGAGATGATCTCCACGCCGCTCGCGAGCGTGTATTCGCGGCCGGGCACTTCGATCGCATCCCAGGCTGCCCCGACTTCACGCGCCCCGCGCTTGCCGGTCGTGTCGTCGATGAGCCGTTGCAGGTCGGGCGGCAGGTCGAGGTAGCTTTGCTCGTTCATCACGACTGCGAACGTTGCGACGTAGCTGAAGACCTCGGTCGCGTAGCGGACGAAGGGCGCAAGCCGGAATCCGAAAATGCCGTCGTAGGGCATCACGAGCCCGTCGATGACGCCCTTGTCGAGATTGCTCGCGATCTCGCCGACCGGCATTCCGGCGGGCGAAGCGCCCCAGGTGCGCAGCGTCTGGCCGACGACCGACGACGGGTGGCGGATACGCAGCCCGCGCAGGTCCTCCGGGCGGCGCACGGGCCGGGTCACCGTGTAGATCGATCCTGGCGCGTGACCGAACATGTAGAGGATCCGGACGCCGCGATGTTCGGCCGCGAGATAGTCCGGCACGAGATCCATGAGTACCTGAGCGGACTGCTCGGAACTTTCGAACAGCATCGGCAGATGGGCAAGCTCCGTGAGCGGAAAGCGTCCGGCCGGAATACCGTGTAGCACGAAGGCGATATCGACGTCGCCGCGGCGCGCGAGGTTGTACTGCTGGCTGAGCTTGCCGAGCTGCTGGGACGGGTACAGGTCGATTACGAGACGGCCGTTCGAGCGTTCTGCAAGCTCGTTGGCCCAGTTGACGAAGATGACGCCGTGCTGGTGGTGTACCGGGGGGCTGTAGTCGCTGAGCTTGAGCCGGTACTGCGTGTCGTCCTGGGCCACGGCCTGGTGTACGGCCAACGCCAGGCCGAACAGAACGAACGCCGCGCAGAGCGGGCTGGGCAAACCGCGCATCAGTCGGCTGCGCTCCCGGGACTGCCGGTGAAGTGCTTCGGCAGGCCCGCCCAGCAGTCCGCGTAGTCCGCCTGCAACTGCGGTGCTTCGAGCGCGTAGTTCGTCGGTTGCACGACGTACCGCGTCTCGAACATGAACGCGAGCGTGTTGTCGAGGTACTTTGGCTCGAGCTTCGCCCGCGACGCCTTCGCGTGGATCTCGTCCGCGGGACCGTGCGGCAGCATGCAGTTGTGCAGCGTCGCGCCGCCCGGCAGGAAACCTTCGGGCCGCGACTCGTATTGACCGTGGATGAGCCCCATGAACTCGCTCATGACGTTGCGATGGTACGGCGGTGGCCGGAACGTGTCCGTCGCGACCTGCCAGCGCGGCGGGAAGATCACGAAATCGGCGTTGGCGACGCCGTGCGTGTGCGACTCCGAACTCAGCACGGTGAAGATCGACGGATCCGGATGATCGATGCTGACCGTGTTGATGACGGCGAAGCGCGCGAGATCGTACTTGTAAGGGGCGTTGTTGCCCCACCATGCGACGACATCGAGCGGCGAGTGATCGATCCGGCCGGCGTGCAGGCGGCCGGAGTATTTCGTGACGAGCTCGAAGTCGCCCTCGCGATCCTCGAAGGCGGCGACCGGGGCCATGAAGTCGCGCTCGTTCGCGAAACCGTCGGAGCCCACGAGCCCGCGCTCCGGCAGCGTGAACGGCTGGCCGTAGTTCTCGCAGACGTAGCCGCGCGAGGGCCCGTCGAGCAGTACGACGCGCAACACCATGCCGCGCGGCACGACGGCGATCTCACCGGGTGCCGCCTGCAGCACGCCGCACTCGGTATGCAGCCTGAGCCGGCCCTGCTGGGGCACAATGAGCAGTTCGCCGTCCGCATTGAAAAAGAACCGGTCCGTCATCGACTCGTTCGCGAGGTAAAGGTGAATGCCGATGCCCATCTGCAGCCTCGCGTCGCCGTTGGCGCCGAGCGTCACGAGCCCGTCGACCCAGTCCGCCGATGCCACCGGGATCGGGAACGGGTTCCAACGAAGCTGCGCCGCAGGTGGCTGCGCATCGGCAATCGGGCCCGTCCGCAGCAAATTGTCCGGCATGGCCTCAAACCTGCCGTGCCTGACCGAAGGGCGGATGCGATAGAACCAGTTGCGCCGGTTGCTTGCACGCGGCGCCGTGAATGCCGCACCGCTAAGTTGCTCGGCATACAGCCCGTACGCCGGGCGCTGCGGAGATCGTTGACCGACCGGCAGCGCCCCGGGCAGCGCCTCGCTTTCGCACTCGTTGCCGAAGCCGTGCTGGTACTCGAACTCGTCCGGGAACTGCGCAAACGAGTCCGGCTTGCCTGGGCTGATGGACGCCATGGCCCTGGTGCCGCTTGTTGGGGCCGCTACATCGTGCGGCGCCGCACGACGTTGCGTCTCGCTAGCGAGACGCTGCCGCGCCGCGCGCCACCGGCACTGCGTTCAATCGGTCGCGAAACAATAGAACAGGCCGTTGCCGCCGGTCCCCTGCAGGTCCGCCTGGCCGCAGCCGCGCGAGGGATGCGAAGCGTTCCACGACGTCGGATCCGGCCCGCCGCCTTCCCGGTCGTGGTGACCGACCATGGCGCTGCCGTCGCCGGCGTTGCTCGTCCAGTTGCCGCAGGTCGCGTCGGCTGCCGTTCCGTCGCTGTTCGTGCCCGTGATGATGTCGTGCATGTTCGGAGAGTCGCCGCGCCCGTTGACTACGGCGCCCGATTCGCTGATCGAGTTTTCCTTGCTGAGCTGGTTGTTGTCGCTGTGCAGGTCGTCGACGCTTTCGGCCACCATGACGCCGTTGGCGTTGTACCAGGGCCCGGCGCCGATGCGGTCGCGGGCATTGACGGCGGACCCGCCGTCCGCGCCACTCGTGCTCAGATACGCGCGCCAGGTCTTGCCGGTCACGCCGGCTGCTTCGGCGAGGCTCGTGCAGTGCGCGTCGGCGCCTTCGAGTCCGCCGAGACTGGCGCCGTCGCCGGGACCTTCGCTCGTGATGAAGAAGCTCATGGTCGAGTCCTGCGCACCGGCCGTGCCGAGGCCGAGCAGGATCACGGCAAGCGTGCAGAGGATTGAAGCAATGACTCTCATGGGAATTCCCCCGGTTGTTGAATCTGCAGAAAGTAGTGTAACCGATCGCGATTTCAGTTCGATGCCGGCGGTGCGGCGGCAGGCGCGCCCCGAAACCTCCCTGCGTGCCACCAGCCTGCGGCAAACGTCGCGCGAGTAGCGAGACCGGCGAGGCGCCCGGCTGGCAAGGCGCTTCAAGCCATGCCGCGGGACTATTGCCACGAGCTGACGGCGGCGGGGAAATCGGAAGCGGGTTACTCCGGATCGACGCCCGCTCGTGCGCAGAAATATTCCCAGGCGCGATCGATGCCGAGCGGCGAGAACTGCGTGGCGCGCGACAGTTCGATCTCCTCGGCGCTGAGCGGCTGCGGATCGCCGATCGATAGCGCCCTGAGCTGAACGTCGGCGTTGATCTGCAGATAGACGCTCGCGACGACGGCTTCCTGGATCGTTCGGCCCGTGACGACGGCGCCGTGGCCGCGCATGAGCAGGCAGGTATTGTCGGCGAGCGTCGCGGCGAGGTCGCGCCCCTGATCCATGTTTCGCACGAGCATGTCAGTGGCGCCGAAGCGTTCGCCGATGTCCCAGACGGGAATCTCAGGACCGATCACAGACGCCGTGTGCACGACGGGCACGAGCGGCACGCCGGTGATCGCGAACGGCAGGAGCCCATAGGCGTGGTTGTGGACTACGGCGTTGACGTCGTCGCGCGCCTCGTAGATGGCCCCGTGAATCATGCGCTCCCCGTAGGGCCGCCGGGAGTCGCCTCCCACGGGCGTGCCGTCGTACTCGAACAGCATGAGGTCCCCGAATTCGACGAGTTCGGGACTGCGCGAGCGCGACATCGCGTAGCGTGCCGGATCGCGCGGGTCGCGGATGCTCGCGTGGCCGAAGGCATCGACGACACCCTCGTTGGCGAGGATGCGGTTGGCGGCGACGAGCCTTCGGAACTCGATCCGGTCTTCGAGCGCTGCGGACTGCGCGGCAAGACGACCGAACGGTATGGCACTCACGATCCCGGCTGCGAGCGCGGTCTTCAGCAACCGGCGCCGCGTCGTCTGCGTGCTCACCGACATCGTTCCTCCCGGCCGTGACCACTGTTCACGACGCCATGATACTGTAGGCGCCGTCGCGCCGAGCAGAACTGCGCCGGGAACTCGAACCATCCGGAGCATCGATCCCGCGTGAAGCGCCTTCGGGCAAGCATGAATGTGAATGACGATTCCGCATGGATGAAGACGCAAGGCGCATCGTCGAACGATTCGGCATGACGCCGCATCCCGAAGGAGGCTGGTTTCGCGAAGTCTGGCGATCGTCGCTTGCGGTCGAGCACGGCGCCATACCCGCCGGGCACAGGAGCCGCCGCAGCGGCGGAACGCTGATCTATTTTTTGCTGAGCGGCGGGGACTTCTCCGCCTTTCACCGGGTCCGTTGGACGGACGAACTTTGGCACCTGTATGCGGGCGGCGCGCTCGAACTGCACACCATCGACGCCGAGCGCCGCCATACCCGGCGCGTGCTCACAACCGACCTCGACCGCGGCGAGCCCACGGCGCTCGTTCCGGCCGGACACTGGCAAGCCGCACGCCTCGCGGCGAACGCGCGGTGGGCGTTCGGCGGCTGCACGGTGGCGCCCGGCTTCGAGTTCGAGGACTTCGAAATGCCGCCCTCCGATGTCCTCATCGCCGAGTACGGCGAGCACGCGGCGATCATCCGTGAGCTGACACGGCGGTAGGCCGGACTCGCATGCAGCCTGACGCCCGTTTGGCTGCCGCGCCGAAGGTGGCCAAGCGAACGAAATCGTTATAGGCTCAACGCTGCGTCCCGGCGACCGGCAGCGCGTACAAGAGCCCGATATCGCGGGTTCGATTCGGCGCGACTGTTGTCACGGGCTGCCGTGCGGCGCATGTCGGTGGGGGAGGAGGATCAAATGACGAGAGTGGCCATCGTCGCGATGGCGCTGGTGGCGGCGTCGGTTTCCGTTGGGGGCGCCTCGGCACAGGACGCAGGCGCAAGTGCAAACTTCCCGAAACCCGCCGAACTCGTTTCTGCCGTCGAATTCTGGACCCGCGTCTATACCGAGGTCGGAACCGACGAAGGTTTCATTCATGACTCGGAAAACCTCGCCGTTGTCTACGAAACGGTCGAGATCACGACAAGCTCCCGGCAGCGCCGCAGAATCGTTCAGGGCCGTACCGAACAGTATCGCGAGATCCTGACGGCGCTTGGGCGCGGCAAGCGTACGGGCCTGAGTACGGAGGAGGCGCGCATACTCGCGTTGTGGCCGGACGGCGTGAGCGACGCGGAACTCCGGGCGGCCGCCGGACGGCTGCGCTTTCAGCTTGGCCAGTCGAACCGGTTTCGCGCTGGTCTGATCCGCTCCGGACGATGGCGTGCGTACATCGAGAAGGTGCTCGACGATCGGGGGCTGCCACGAGAACTCGCGGTGCTCCCGCACGTCGAATCCTCTTTCGATCCGACCGCCTATTCGCACGCCGGTGCCGCCGGCATGTGGCAATTCACGCGCTCCACCGGACGCCGCTACATGCGCATCGACCACATCGTCGACGAGCGTCGGGATCCGTTCCTGTCGACTCATGCCGCCGCGAGGCTCCTCGAGGACAACTACTCCGTCATCCGGACCTGGCCGCTCGCGCTGACGGCCTACAACCATGGGCTCGGCGGCATGCGGCGCGCCGTCAGGCAGGTCGGCACGCGCGACATCGACGCGATCGTGCGCGAATACAACGGCCGCAGTTTCGGCTTCGCATCCAGGAACTTCTATACGGCCTTTCTTGCGGCGCTCGAGGTCGACACCAATTCAGAGCGCTATTTCGGCCCGCTCGAGCTCGATTCCCCGGCCGATCTCGTGCTCGCTTCCATGCCCGACTATGTTGACGCGCGCGAGCTGAGCCGCGTGCTGAACCTGAGTCTCGCGGATCTCAGGCAGTTCAATCCGGCGCTCGCAGACACGGTATGGGCTGGCGACAAGTTCGTGCCGAGGGGCTTCGAGCTGCGCTTGCCGAGCACCCCGTCCACGGAACCGGACACGCTGCTCGCCAACCTGCCGGCCGAAGTGCGCTTCGCCGCCCAGCGCCCCGACGAATTCCACACTGTGCAGAGCGGCGAGACGCTGTCGGGGATCGCGGCGCAGTATCGCGTGAGTCTGGTCGCGCTCGTGCGCATGAATGGCCTGAACAACCGCAATTTCATCCGTGTCGGGCAGGTGCTGACTCTGCCGACGACGGGCGCTGCCGCGGCGCCGGCAGCGGTACTTGCGGCGGGCGCGCCCGCGGGCGGCGATGCGGCAGTGGCGGCGGCCAGCTCCGGCGAGTACATCGTGCGCCGCGGCGACAGCATCGATCGCATCGCGCGAACGCTCGGCGTCGACCAGGCCGAGCTGTTGGGCCTGAACGGCGTAAGCAACCGGAATCTCATCTATCCCGGTCAGGTGCTCAGGGTTCCGGCGCCCGGTGCCGCGGACGAGCCGCCCGCAACACCGGTGGTCGCGGCCCGGACACCTGCGGCGGCGGCCGGGCAGGAGCTGGCCGTCGAGCAGGAAGAAGCCTCGTCAGTGGCGGTCGTCGCTGCCGCCGAAGTCGCTCCGGCCGCGGTTGATCGGCCCGCGGGCTTCGACTCTCCGGAGTTCGTCGGACCGCCGGTCATCGTCGCCGTGAACGACGCAGCGGCTGCCGACGACGACTCCGGCAGCAACGCGCTCGACAGCGTGCAGGCGACGCTCGCCGCGGACCCGAGCGACTATTCGGTTGCCGACGACGGCACGATCGAAGTGCAGTCGCTCGAGACCCTCGGCCACTACGCGGACTGGCTGGGCATCAGGACCCAGCGGCTGCGCGACCTCAACGGGCTGTCGTTCGGCCAGGCCGTCGTGCTCGGGCAACGCATCAGGCTTGATTTCTCCTCCGTGGATCAGGGCGTATTCGAGCAACGCAGAATCGCCTGGCAGCAGTCGCTGCAGGAGTCGTTCTTCGCCGCATACCGGATCGCCAACGTGGAGGATCATGTCGTCAGGCCCGGCGAATCGATGTGGCTCCTGGCCCAGAGCAGGTACGGCGTGCCCGTGTGGCTGCTACGCCAGTACAACCCGGACCTCGATCTCGATCTCGTCGTTCCGGGGACGGTCGTCAAGTTTCCGAGGCTCGAGCCGATCGCGGGCTGACCATGGCGGGGCGGTTGCCGCGGTTTCAACCCCGGTCGGACTCGGTTAGGCTGCGCGGATGACTCTCCCCATGCCCCTGGCAAGCGCCATGGCGCGGTTGCCCATCGTCGCGATTGTCGCCGTACTCGCCGCTTGCGGGCAACCGTCGGGTCCGGCGGGCGAGTCACCGGCCGGCTCCGAGTTTCGCGAACTCACGATCGCGTCGAATCCCGCCGGAACGCATGCCTTTACCGTCGCCGGCGGACTTGCTCGCGTCCTTCAGGAGCGGCAGGGCGTTCGTACGACAATTCGGCCTTTTTCGGGCTCGTCCGTGTATCTGCCGATGTTGCAACGCGGTGAGCTTGCGCTCGGCCTGAATACCGGCATCGATTCCTTTGTCGCCTTTCGCGGCCTGCCGCCCTACGAGAGGGCCATGCCGAACCTGCGGCTGCTCGGCATGATGTTCCCGCTCAGGATCATGTACATGGTCCGCGCGGACTCCGATCTGCGCTCGATCGAGGATCTGCGCGGCAAGCGTGTCGTCGTGATCTTTCGTGCGAACGCGGCGCTCGAGCAACTGCATCAGGGAATTCTCGCGACCGGGGGACTCACGGTCGACGATGTCGAATCCATGACCGTCGCGGGCTTGCCCGAAGCGATGCGCATGCTCACGGAGGGCCGCGCCGACGCGGTACCCACGGGCATGAACACGGCCCTGAGCCTGCAGGTGGATTCCACGCTGCCAGGCGGCATTCGCTATCTGACCATGGGCCCGGACGAAGCAAGGCTCGCCGAAACGATGCCGGGGGTGCGCATCGTCACGGTGCTGCCCGACGAGACGACGCCGGGCGTGGAAGGCCCGACGCGGGTCTCATGGGTTCCCGATTTCCTCAACACCGGGACACACCTGTCCGATGACGCGGCCTACGCGATCATCAGAACGATTCACGAGAACTGGGACGGGCTCAGAAGCGCCTACGCGCAGATGCGCACGACCACGGCCGAGGACGTTGCGCCGGCGGACAATCTGCACCCCTACCATCCGGGCGCGATCCGTTACTTCAGGGAAGCGGGGCTCTGGACCGACGCGCACGAAGCCAATCAGGCGCGCGTTCTTGCCGAGTGAGGGCAGTACGACTTCCCTCCGTGCGCGGTGGGCTTGGGGGTGGTTGCGGTCAGACGGCGAGCCGGGTGGCCGGCGTCGCCAGTGGGCGCTCAGGCGCTTTCGTGGCGCCGTTGCAGCGCCGTCTCGCGGCCATCGCCGGTCGGCTGATACCAGACGCTGAAATCCTCCGTTGCGGCACGGACCTGCCCCAGGGGATCGTCGCCGGCGAGTTCGAACGCGTTGAAACCCGTGCGCAGCATGAAATGGAGCTGCTCGCGCAGGATATCGCCGACGGCGCGCACTTCGCCTTCGAAACCGTAGCGCTCGCGCAGGATACGAGCATAGGAGTAGGCCCGGCCGTCGCGGAATGCCGGGAACTCGAGCGCGACGACCGCGAGCCGATCGAGATCGTCGGCGATCAGTTCCGGCGACTCGTCGCTCTTCAGGCGTACTCCAACCGCAGCGCGCCCGGACAGTGCGTCGCGGTGTGTGCGCCATTGCTCCAGATGCACGATGACCGGGCCTTCGGGCGGTATCTCGCCGCCTTCGGGCACGTATGCAAATTTATCGTCGACGAGTGCGTTGTCCTTGACCAGGCGTGTCATGCAGCTTTCTTGACCGCGTACACGGCTTCCTTGAACGGCGCCATGCCGACTCGCCGGTAGGTGTCGAGGAAGCGCTCGCCTTCGGTGCGCAGGTCGAGATAGACCTCGACGATGCTCTCGATCGCCGCGGGCACGTCGGCCTGCGGCAAGGCCGGCCCCAGGCGGTCGCCAAGCGAAGCGTTCTCGTCGGAGGAACCGCCGAGCGTGAGCTGGAAGAACTCCTTGCCGCGCTTGTCGACGCCGAGAATCCCGATGTGCCCGACATGGTGGTGGCCGCAGGCGTTCATGCAGCCTGAGATGTTGACCGTGAAGTTGCCGATCGCGGCGAGTCGGTCGACGTCCACGAAGTGTCGGCTGATGTCCTGGGCAACCGGAATCGAGCGGGCATTTGCGAGCGCACAGAAGTCGAGCCCCGGGCAGCAGATCATGTCGGTCAGCGCGCCGATGTTGGGCGTGGCGAGTTCCAGCGCGTCCAGTGCCTGCCAGAGTTCGTGAAGCTCGCTCTGCCTGACGTCGACGAACACGAGGTTTTGGCGGTGGTTGACCCTGATTTCGCCGAGGCTGTAGCGGTCGGCGAGATCCGCGACGGCATCCATCTGCTCGGCGGTGATATCGCCGGGCGCCTTGCCGGGAGGCTTCAGCGACAGGTTGACGATCGCGTAGCCCGGCACCTTGTGTTCGGCGACGTTGCCGCTCAACCAGCGGTCGAAATCCGCGTTGCTGCGTCTGAGCACGTCGAGCGTGGCCGTCGCATCGTCGAGAGTTTCGTACTTGGGCGGTGCGAAACAGGCCTCGATACGATCGATTTCCGCGCGCGGAATCTGCAGGGCGCCGTCCCTGATCCGCTCCCATTCGGCGTCGACAAGCTCGCGATAGCGGTCGATGCCCATCTGGTTGACGATGATCTTGATCCGCGCCTTGTGAATGTTGTCGCGGCGGCCGTGCATGTTGTAGACGCGCAGGATCGCTTCGACATACGAGAGGATGTGTTCGGGCGCGACCCAGTCGCGAATCGTGTGGCCGATGTAGGGCGTTCGGCCGAGGCCTCCGCCGACGAGAACCTCGAATCCCACCTTGCCGGCGTCGTTCGCGTGCATTCTGAGGCCGATATCGTGCACGGCAACTGCGGCGCGGTCGTTCGGCGAGCCCGTGACCGCGATCTTGAACTTTCGCGGCAGGTACGAGAACTCCGGGTGAAGCACCGAATACTGGCGAAGCAGTTCGCAGTACAGGCGCGGGTCGGCGAGTTCGTCCTTCGCACGGCCGGCGTACTGGTCAGACGTGATGTTGCGCACACAATTGCCCGACGACTGGATCGCGGTCACTTCGACCTCGGCGAGTTCGGCCAGGATGTCGGCCGTGTCCTCGAGCTTGACCCAGTTGTACTGGATGTTCTGCCGGGTCGTGAAATGCCCGAAGTTGCGGTCGTAGGTTCGCGCGATGTGCGCGAACTTTCGCATCTGCTTCGAGGACAGCGTGCCGTAGGGGACATTGACACGCAGCATGTAGGCGTGAAGCTGCAGATACAGCCCGTTCATGAGGCGCAGCGGCTTGAACTGGTCCTCGTTGAGTTCACCGGAGAGCCGCCGCGCGACCTGACGGCGGAACTGCGCGATGCGATCGGCCACCAGCTTATGGTCGAATTCGTCGTAGCGATACATCGGTTTTACTCGCCGGGCGCTGCCGCGAGGAGATCGGTCCGAAAGGACGGACCGAAGGCGCGGATTTCTTCCCGGTATACGGCAGGCCGCAGCCGTCCGTCGTCGCTCGTCACGTCGATCAGGTATGGATCGATGACGCGGCAGTTCTGCTCGTCGGTCTTCGCCTGCGACAGGAGGCGATCCTTGTCGGCCTCGGCCTCGATGAGAACGCCGTCGTCAATGTTCTCCACCCAGCTTCGACCGTCGGCGAGAAAGACCGTGAGACCGTCGTCGAGCCGATTGGCAATGATCATCTGTGGCATTGGCGGCACCTCGCGTGCGGCGAGATTCGCGCCGCATGCACCGGACCGCCAATTCTATACCCGCGCCGGCCTGTGCCGCAGGCGTCGCTCAGAACGATTTCACAATAGGATATGAGAAAAAATTAGCCCCACTGCTTGCGATGAGCTGCTTGTGCGGCGTTTTGAATGCTTGCGTGCCGCCTGCTGAGCAGCAGGGAATCCGGTGGACAGATTCGCGCCCTGAGCAGCCCGAGGTCGGTGGCGGCGTCGAACAGGCTCGGGTACCAGCGCTTCCATCCCGGCAGGAGTTGCTCGACCTGTTCGCGAAGAGTCATCGAATCGCCGTTGGCGTCGTGGTTGGAGCCCTCACCCGGTCAAGCTCAAATCTATACGAGCCGACGGGTCGGGGCAACGTTGCCGTGAACCGGCGCGAGTGGCGCTCAGACCGTGTGCAACCACGCCGTTTGCGCGATTCCATCGGCCGGGCGGTTGCCTGACGCGCGTGCCGGGCTCTTCGCTACAGAAAAATACAGGGTCGCAGGCTTGACGCGTGCGGTGCGCCCATCGAGTATTGATCCATTGAGCGCCGGCCAATCGGTCCGGCCAGGAGGGTGAGCGCGAATGCTGTTCGGCGAGATCATGCGGGTGGCCTTGCAGTCGATCCGCGCGAACCTGTTTCGGGCGATTCTCACGATGCTCGGGATCATCATCGGCGTCGGCGCCGTGATCACGATGCTGGCCGCAGGGGCCGGCGCACAGCAGCGGATCGACGATCAGATCGCCGCGTTGGGATCGAACATTCTGAGCGTCAACGCGTCGCGGTTTCTGACGCGCGGCATCTCCCGGGACCAGGCGACGCTCGAGGTCGATGACGCGCTCGCCCTCGCCGAAGACACGACGTACATTGATGCCGTCGTGCCCGAGATCCAGAGCCGCGGCCAGCTCAAGTTCGCCAACAACAACACCAACGTCCGGGTTACTGGCACGACGGGCAATTACAGCGACGTCTTCAACTACGGCCTCGCAGCCGGGCGCTTCTTTTCGGAAGGGGAGGACGAGGCAAGGCGCCGCGTGGTCGTACTCGGCTCTGACGTGCCGGACGATCTTGGGACTGACGCCGAGTCGCTGGTGGGTGCGAGCCTCACGATCAACAGTCAGCCGTTCGAGGTCGTCGGGGTCTTCGAGAGCATCGGCGGTGGTTTCGGCAACCGCAGCCCCGACGGTATGGCGTTCGTGCCGCTGCGAACCGCCGAGCAGCGGCTGTTCGGCCGCGAGGAACTCGAGAACATCAGCGCACGAGTCCGCGACGGCGTGGAGCTGGAGCGCGCCATGGTCGATATCGAGCGCGTGCTAAGGCGTGAACACAGGATCCTGCCCGGCCAGCCGAACGACTTCGCGATCATCGACCGGCGCGAATTCCTCGACACCCAGCAGGAGGCCCAGCAGACATTTACGGCGCTGCTCGCGAGCATCGCCGGTGTGAGCCTGCTCGTCGGCGGTATCGGCATCATGAACATCATGCTTGTGAGCGTGACCGAGCGAACGCGCGAGATCGGCATCCGCATGGCACTCGGGGCGACGCGTGGCACGATCCTGCTTCAATTCCTGGTCGAATCGGTCACGCTGTGCGTTTTCGGCGGCTTGCTGGGCGTTGGTCTCGGCGCCGGCGCCGCGTCGCTGCTGTCGAGATTCGCGGGCTGGGAAACCTTCGTCTCGCCCGAGTCGATCGTGCTGGCCTCGGTATTCAGTGTGGGCGTCGGCCTCTTCTTCGGCATCTGGCCCGCGCGTCGAGCGGCCCAGCTCGATCCGATCGAAGCGCTGCGCTACGAGTAGTTCCTGCGCGCCATCCCTGGCCCGTTTTGCGCCGACGATGCGCGAACGGGCAGTGCGCACCTGCACCTGGGGCTTGGCGCAAACGCAAGGGCACTCGATCTATCGCCCGCTTCAGACCCTCCCGCGCAGGGTTGCGCGCGCGGAGCGTACAGGGATGTATTTACCGCGTGTCTCAAGCGGCCGATAGTACGATTGCCCGACAACGAAGGCACAGTCGGTAGCGCGGTCAGCGAACGAAACCCAGACTCTCCAGCTTGATGACGATGCGGTGCGCGACGAGATCCGGCGTTAGATCGGACGTGTCGACCGACATCTCGGCATTCTCCGGCACCTCATAGGGGTCGCTGATGCCGGTGAATCCCTTGATCAGGCCGGCGCGCGCTTTCGCGTAGAGGCCCTTGCGGTCGCGTTGTTCGCAGACTTCGATCGGCGTTGCGACGTGAACCTCGATGAAACCGCCGTGCGGCTCGATCATTTCGCGAACGCGCCTGCGCGTCTCGGCATACGGCGCGATCGGTGCGCAAAGCGCAATGCCGCCGCTCTTGGTGATTTCGCTTGCGACGTAGCCGATCCTCTGGATATTGAGGTCGCGGTGTTCCTTGGAGAATCCGAGTTCGCTTGAGAGAGCCGTCGAGCAGCGAGACCTGCCGACCGCCCATCTCCATGAGCTTGACCATGAGGGCGTTGGCGGCAGTGGATTTCCCGGACCCGGAGAGTCCCGTGAAGAACACCGTGAACCCTTGCGTGTGGCGGGGCGGGTGCGTGCGCCTGAGTTCGGCGACGACTTCGGGGAACGAGAACCAGTCGGGAATCTCCAGCCCGTCCCGCAGCCGGCGCCTGAGCTCGGTCCCGGAGATTGCGAGCGTGCGGGTATCTTCGCTGACCTCGTCCTGCGGCAGGTAGCGTGCCCGATCCTCGACGTAGACCATGTTTCTGAACGGGACCATCGTGATGCCCAGGTCCTCCTCATACTCGGTCATGAGCCGCTGCGCGTCGTAGGGACCGTAAAACGGCTTGCCGTCGCTTCCCGCGCCGGGACCGGCGTGGTCGCGGCCGACGATGAAGTGCGTGCAGCCGAAATTCTTGCGGATCAGCGCGTGCCAGGCGGCTTCGCGCGGGCCGGCCATGCGCATGGCGAGCGGCAGCAGGCTCAGCATCGTCGTCTGCTCCGGGTAATGCGGCAACAGTTGCTCATAGCAGCGCACGCGGGTGAAGTGGTCCACATCGCCCGGCTGCGTCATCCCGACGACCGGGTGGATCAGCAGGTTGGCTTCCGCCTCCCTGGCCGCGCGAAAGGTGAGCTCCTGGTGCGCCCGGTGCATGGGGTTGCGGGTCTGGAACGCGACCACCCGCCGCCAGCCGAGCTTTCTGAACTGGTCGCGCAACTCCTGTGGGTCGTTGCGCAGGTGCTTGAAGTCATAGTGCGTCGGCGCTTCGATACCCTTGACGCGGCCGCCGAGATAGACTGGATGTGTGCGGTTGCGCAGGTGGTTCACGCCGGGATGCGCCGTGTCGAGCGTACCGAAAACCGCGCGCGCTTCGCGTTGCCTGTCGGGACGGAAAATGCTCGAGATTTCGAGCGTCGCGATCAGGACGCCCTCGACATCCCGGAGCGCGATCGTCTCACCTTCCCGGAGCGGTTCGGCGAAACGCTCGTCCACGTCGAGCGTGATCGGCATCGGCCAGAACACGCCGCTCGCAAGCCGCATGTCGGCGAGGACCGGGTCGTAGTCCGATTCGCCGAGGAAACCGTCGAGCGGCGAGAAGGCGCCGTTGAGGAGCAGTTCCAGGTCGCAGAGCTGGCGCATCGTGAGGTCCCACGACGGCAGTTCACGCGATCGCTTTTTCTCGTCGGCGGCCGCACTCGCCGACAGGTAGCCGTTTTTCAATTCCCCTCCGTGGGGTTCCTTGAACGCTCCCATATTCTTTGTCGCTCCGGATCAGTTGGATGGAAAAGAGGCGCTGCTGCAGGGTGTCGCGCCTGCCGCCTCGGACCGCCGCCGCTACGGCGTGGTCTGCTGCTCGATGTACTCGGCCGCCGCGCGGATGCCGGCGGCATTGATGGCGGGCAGGTATTTTGCCTGAGCTCCGAGCGATTTCAACGTTTTCAGGACAATACTGCCGAGATTGGGACGTTTGGTCGCCGGGCCGTCGCCCTTGCCGACGCCGCCGCCGAGTTCGATGACCGTTCCGGCGCCGGTCCCGATCGCCGCGCGCATGCAGTCGACCCAGAGTACGGGGTTGAAGAGTTGAAAGAACAGCCGCGAGCGGATCGCCGCGGCGTCGTCGACGTGCATCGTTCCCGTGTAGTTGGACGGCACCTCGAGTTCGAGTCCGGCGAACTCCGTCGCGTCCAGCATTCCCCGGAACTCCTGCGCGGCCCGCACCATGTAGTAGGTATGGAAGGCGCCTTCCGTGTTGAGCGGAATGGCGCGCTTGCCCGGATGCGCGGTCTTCAGCTCGTCCGCAAGAGCCTCGAGATCCTCGTCCTGCCCGGCGATGACCGTCTGCTCGGGCAGGTTGCAGCCGGCGATCGCACAGCAATGCCTGTCCGCAAGCGCGGTCGCGGCGGGGCGATCGAGCGTCGTCGCGAGCATCGAACCCGTGCCAAGTTCGCCCATGAGACGGCCGCGTTCGCTGACGAGCCTGAGTGCGTCCTCGAACGTCAGCGCTCCGGCCGAGACCAGCGCCGCGTACTCACCGAGACTGTGCCCCGCTGCGACTGCAGGCCTTGCGCCCGACCCGACCAGGCTTCGCAGCGCTTCGCTGCACGCGACCTCGTGAGTCAAGAGCGCCGGTTGTGTAAAGCGCGTCAGCTTGAGCTCACCGCGCCGGTCCTCGAAGCAAAGTTTCCCCATGTCGTAGCCGACGATTTCGCTGGCTTGCTCGAAAATCTCGCGCGCGCTCGCAAACTCCTCGACGAGATCCGAGCCCATGCCGCGGTATTGCGAACCCTGGCCCGGGAAGATATGGATGATTTTGCTGGCAGCCACCGATCGACTCATGGTCTGGGCGAACGCGGCAGGATAAGCCGCGCGGGCGGCTTGCTCAAGCGTCGGTCCGCACGCCTCAGCTGCGCGCAGGTTCCGGCTGACGCGCGGCACTGCCGGCCTGTTCGTCGACCCTGAGCAACAATGCGAGACCGAGCACAAGCAGTACCAGCACTACGGACACTCCGACTCGTTGCGAACCGAATTGCTGGGTCAGGATCCCGAGCAGCAACGGACCGATGAATGCCGTCAACTTGCCGGAGAACGCGAAGAAGCCGAAGAACTCGTTTTCCTTCTCGTGCGGTACGAACCGACCGAGCATAGAGCGGCTTGCCGCCTGGTTCGGTCCCGCGAAAATGCCGATGAGGATTCCCGCGACCCAGAACATTGCCTCGCTGGTCGTCAGGATCGCGATAGCCGTCGCGGTTATGAGCCCCAGCAGCGAGACGATAATGGTCTGCCTGGCGCCGAACCGGTCGTCGAGATAACCGAAGGCGATCGCGCCCGCGCCCGCGGTCACGTTGACCACGATGCCGAAGATCAGTACCTGCTCGAGGCTGAATCCGAACTCGCCGGCTGCGTAGATACCGCCGAAAGCGAAGATCGTGACGAGCCCGTCGTTGTAGACCAGCCGCGCGATCAGGAAACGCACGATCTGCGTGTATTTGCCGACTTCCGTGAACGTGTTTCTGAGTTGTGCGTAGGCGTCCCGGACGACGCGGCCGGTGGCAGACGCCCGGGAGCGGTCCTCCCGGACCCAGACGAACAGGGGCAGGCTGAACACCAGGAACCAGGCGGCGACGAGCAGGTTCGTCGCACGGATATTCTCGCCGGCTTCCGTCGAGAAACCGAACCAGGGCGTCTCCGGCTGCACGAGCGTCACGAGCGCGACCGCCAGTGCGGCGAGTCCGCCGATGTAGCCGAGCCCCCAGGCCCAGCCGGAAACGGTTCCGATTCGTTCGGGGGGCGAGATGTCGGGCAGGAAAGCGTTGTAGAACACGGTGCCGAGTTCGAACGCCACGTTCGCGATGATGACGAGCACGAGTGCCGCGATGATCTGCCCGGGGAGCACGGTATATAGTGCAGCCGTGGCTCCGGCGCAGACTTGAGTCGCAACCAGCACGAACAGCTTCCGGTAACCGCCGCGATCCGCCAGGGCGCCGAGAGCCGGCGAAACGACTGCGACGATCAGTGCGGTGATCGTGATACCGCGCGACCACAATGCCGTGCCGCTGACGCTGTCGCGGGCGATCGCTTCGGTGAAATAGGTCGCGTAGACGAAGGTAACGATCAGCGTCGTGAACGGCGAGTTTGCGAAATCGTAGAGCGCCCACGACCAGATCGTGCGCTGCGATGCGCGGTCGTTCCCTGCAACGCCGGTCACGACGGATCCACCGGATGGCTCGTGTGGTCCGGTCCGGGGAAAACGATGGAGGCGCTTGGGTTTCGCCGCACGTTTCTAGAGCAGGGGATCGTTCCCAAAACGCGCCTGCCAGTGGGGAATCACCCCGGCATTGTAAACGTGTTCCGGCACCTCGCCGCGCAGCGCCGCGAGCACCGCGTCCGTTGCAGGAGCGATGGCCGCTCGGAGGCCGCCGTCGGCGTTGGCGGCGACCATGTGCGGACTCAGCAGGATCTTGTCGCCGAGACCAAGCACGCGCGCCCGTGCCGGAGGCGGCTCTTCGGCCAGCACGTCGAGCGCCGCGCCTTCGATCCTGCCCGCCTCAATCGCATCACAGAGCGCGTCGAGGTCGACGACCGCGCCGCGCGCGGTGTTGATGAGCAGCGCCGTGGGTTTCATGCGCCCGAGAGTCTCGGTGTTCATGAGACCCCGGGTCTCGGCTGTAAGGTTGCAGTGCAGCGTCACGATGTCCGCTTCGCCGAGCAAGGTCTCGAGGTCCGTTTTCCACGCCCCGTGTTCGGCGAAGATGCGGTCGTCGACGTAGGGGTCGCAGGCGAGCACGCGCATGCGCCACGGCGCAAGCAGGTCGGCGACACGCCTGCCGACCCGGCCGAGACCGACGATGCCGACGGTCAGACCCGGATAGCCGTCATCGCGTGAACCGAAGTAGAGACCCTGAAGCTCCGGGGCGCGCCAGCCGCCCGCCTTGACCCGGCGGTCCCGTTCGCGCAGTTTCTTTGCGAACCCGAGCATGAGGGCGAGCGTGCCTTCCGCGACGCCGCCCCAGTTGGCCTCCACGGGGCAATGGGTCACGAGAATGCCGAGTTCCGTCGCGGCGTCGACGTCGATGTCGTCGACGCCAATCGTGTACTTCGAGACGATCCTGAGCGCGGAAGAGGACTTTAGAAACTCACGATCCATGCGGCCGGCGAGAAAGGTCGCGCCGAGCAGGGCGTCGGCACCACGGGCGTGCTCGACCATCTCGCAGCGGTCCAGCCTGCCGCCCGCAACCTCGACCTCGCAGCCGGCGGCGATCATACGCCGGTGCGAGTCGCCCGATTCGTCCACGGCTCGATATATGAATACACTCGGCCGGCTCACGGGCGCGGGCCGGATGACGCGACCCGGTGTCCGCCCCTTGACTGTGATGTACCACCGGTTCTGTTCATGAATTCGGCGCGCGAGCGCGTGGGCGCAAGGCGGTGCTCGACAACGGGATCAATAGCCAGACACTGCGCATTATCAGGGAAATGAAAGGCACGGGCGAATCGCGTACCCCTTCCCGGAGGCCGCTCTTGCGGACTGGAGAATTGGTTGGCCAATATATCTCACCAATATATCTGACCAATATTGAGTCCCAAATAGTTGACCTGTTGGTCTGGTAATAGTACGGTCCACCTGTGGCTCATGATGGTACGCGCAAGGGAAAACCCATGAAAAATTCAATCTTCGTTCTCCACCGCGGCCCGGTTGCCAAGTGGCGGCACTGGGCAGGTCTGACTGCCGGGATCGCCGCGCAGTGTCTGGCAGGAGGCGCCTTCGCGCAGGAAGACGAGGTCGAGGACGCTGAGCAGGGGTCGCTAGAGGAAGTCGTGGTGACGGGCACCCGTCAGGCCATCCAAAGCTCGATCGCGATCAAACGTGATTCGGTGACGATCACCGATGGCCTGTCGGCCGCCGACATCGGAGACTTGCCGGCGCTGTCCATCGGCGAGGCGCTGGAAACGATTACCGGCGCGGCTTCCCACAGGGAAAACGGCGGCGCAACAGAGATTTCCATCCGCGGCCTCGGACCGTTCCTTGGCGCGACGCTGTTCAACGGTCGCGATGCCACCAACGGCAGCGGCGACCGATCCGTCAATTTCTCCCAGTTTCCCTCGGAACTGATGAGCCGCCTGGTCATCCACAAGACCCAGAATGCAAGTCTCGTCGAGGGTGGCGTTTCCGGTGTCATCGAGCTTTCGACCCTGAGGCCCCGGGACTACGGTCGCCAGCGCCTCCAGTTCGATCTCAAGGGCAATGCCAATCCCAACCAGCGCGACCTCAACGACTCCAGCGAAGGTGACTTCGGACACCGTGCGACCTTCAGCTATGTCGATCAGTTCGATCTGGAAGGCGGTTCCCGTTTCGGGATTTCGCTTGGATTCCAGGACAGCGCCATCTCCCAGCCGGAGTCCGAGGTGCGCTCGTCCAGTCCGACGGGCAGTTCGCGCTGGGCCTGTTTCAACGATCCGAGCGTGACCGACGAGGGATACTACGCCACGAACACCGACGACGACTGTGAAGATTCGCCTGCCGGCAGCGGCTCGAACGGCGGCTACGACACGTCCATCGACCCGGAGACCGGGCTTGCGGTCAGCGACGGGCTGGCATGGGCCTGGGCGCCGAGTTCGCGCGGTTACCGGCAGAACGACACCGCCGACACGCGCGAAGCGTACTTTGCAGCGTTGCAGTTCACCCCCAACGACGATGTGGACATCAATCTGGACATGCAGTTTTCCGAACGCGTGCAGGCGGAGCGTCGCCACGACCTGAATTTCGCGAACGCCAGGCGCAACACGCGCGGTGTCACGGCGGACACCCTGGTCACCAGCAACAGCGGCTCCTTATTCGCCTGGGAGGGGGCTACGGCCATCGAGTCCAACAGCGAGATCTACTCGCGAACGGAGGACTATACCGGCGGCGGTCTGGCGATCGACTGGACCGTCAATGACCGTTTGACCGTGTCCGCAGATGCTTCCTTTTCCGAGACGGAGCGAATCGAGCGGCAGATACAGTTGCGCACCCAGTCCGACAACGATGACATCTTCAACGAGGATACCGTGGCGGGATACCGACCCATCGTTGCCTGGGATCGCCGGCCATCGGGGATTCACCAATACGTGATCCAGGACTTTGACGTAACCGACCATACGCTATTTTCCGACGAGTACCGCGTCAGGATTGACTCCGACGTCGACCGCACCAACACCATCAGCGCGCTCAGGGGCGACTTCGCGCTGGAATTGAACGGCGACAGCTTCAGTTCGCTCGAAGGCGGTATCCGGATCGCCGACAACGAGTATCTCAATCTTGGCGGAACCCGCAGGACATCTCCCAACCTGGACGACAGCAGCGAGAATGAACGCGCGGCGATACTCGCCATGAACCAGTTGTGCCGCAATGAGAACTTTCCCGAGAGCGGCCTTCGGGGCCGCTGGTCACCGCGGTCGATTCCGATACGGGCGACTTCATCAGCGCAGGCAACGCCTGGGCGACCTTCGACACACAGTGCATCGTGAACGAGATTTCCGCCTTCCACGACTGGAGTACTGCCTACCCGGACCAGGTGCGCGAAAGCGGGGCCACAACCGACGTCACCGAGACCACGCTGGCGGCTTACCTGATGGCCAATTTCTCGGGAACCTGGGGCCGCTATCCGGTACAGGGCAATATTGGCGTGCGCGTGGTCAATACCAGTGTCGATTCCTATCAATGGCGCCCCGAGTACGAGATTGTGACCGCTGAAGGCGGGTTCCTGTCCATGCGTGAGGTCGCTGGAGCGCCCCTGACGCAGGCGTTGGCGTCGGATGACTACACAGAAGTTCTTCCCAGCTTCAACCTGGTGATGGATCTTCGCGATGACGTGCTGTTCAGGGCGGGCCTGTTTCGAGGTATTTCGCGGGCAGACATGTCGGACCTGGGTTACAACCGTTCATTTACGGTAAACACAGCGGACGACATCATCGACGTGGATGAACTGATCACCAATGTATCCGGCTCGGGCAACCCGTACACACAGCCATTGCCATCCAGGAACGTGGATGCCGC
>JAQAJI010000119.1 GCA_028278665.1 Candidatus Rariloculus versatilis | reverse complement strand
TCCTGCGCACGAACTGAAAACGATCAAAGAGGCAATTAATCGTGGTCAGGAAGAGAAAAATGAGTCCTGAAGGCGCTGAGCTTCTCAAGGCCGTCGAGCAGATGAAGGCGGGGAAGAAGGGGCGTGTCTACACCCCCGAGCAGTTGTTGGCGATCTCAGCGCGCCAGTCGGTCAGCGTGACGCAGAAAGAGTTCGCTCGCTTGCTCAATGTGTCCGTCGATTCGGTTCAGGATTGGGAGCAGGGTCGCCGCTCGCCCCGAGGGGCGGCCAGGACGCTTCTTCGCGTCGCCCGGAATCATCCGGAGGTACTGGAGAATTTGGCTTCGTAGATGAGTGGCGCCATCGCGCGCATGTACAAGCGCCGCGTTGCCGGATACCGGTCTATTGGGCACGAACCCGGCGAGTCGATGGAAAGATGCGGTTCCCGACTACGCCCTGACGGCTTGTTGCCGATTGATCTCGTCCCTGACGATGCCCTCGTCGACGGCATCGGCGACGGCTGCGTCGAGTCGGTCGAGTATCTCGACCAGCGACTCATCGTCGCCGAGACGTAGCTGGGCATGCACCTGTCTTTCCTGCGTTGCTACGGCAGTGCCGCCGATTCGGTCAAGGTAACCGATGTTGATCGCGCCACCGCAGTCGATCAGTCCCTGGAGATTGAGCCAACGGTTGGTCATGTTCTGACCGATATCCATTGATCGAGCATTTCAATCCCTGTAATCCTGAATCGCGTCCAGGTCGAGTTCCTTCAGCCGGCGCAAAACGCCCTTCCCTGGGTTCCAGCTTCACTGAATCCATGCGTGACCAAGCGCGGTGGCTACTGCGACCCACGCATCCGGAAGGGGCGCACGATCTCTCCCGGCGACCGGATGGGCGGACCTCGCCACGATGCGAGTTTTCGGCGTCTCGCGCCTGCGGCATACACCATCGGAATCGACCTCCTTCAGCGGCCTACGCAGGGCTTTTCGGACGTACAATCGGGACATGACTCGCTCAATCTGTATGGCCCTGTTGCTGTGCATCGCTTGCTCGCCGCCCACCGGGGCGGATCGACAGGACGCCGGATCGCCGCCCGGCGTGACGGATCGAGCGAATGCAGGATCACCGTCCGGCGGGACAGATCGAGCGGGTGCCGGACCGCCGCCCGACCTCACCGGAATCTGGATGCAGGATCGCGGCAACTGGTCGATCGAGGATCTGCCGTTCACGCCTGAAGGCCGCGAAAAGCACGCTAGCAAGCGCGCTCCGGATGCCGTCGAGGCCTGTACGGTCCACCACTTTGGCCAGACCATCACGGCACCTTTTCCGGTCGAGATTCTGCAGAGTGAGGATCGTGCAACCTTCCTCTACGAGCTCCAGCACGAAGTGCGCCGTATCTTCATCGACGGCCGTGGCCATCCCGAGACGCTGTACCCAATCATCATGGGGCATTCGGTCGGCCGCTGGGAGGGCGCGACGCTGGTCGTCGAGACAACCGGGTTTCGGGAGGGCTGGTTCAGGCCCGAAGGCGTCCCGTACTCGGAGCAGGCACAGGTCACGGAACGCTATACGCTCAACGCGTCCGGCGACGAGATCGCGGTCGCGCTTGTCCTGTCCGACCCCGTCTACTACACCGAACCCGTCAAAGTGACCCGGCGCCTCACACTCATGCCGGATGGCGAGATTTTCGAGTACGTTTGCGTCGTCTCGGAGTACCTTTACGAGTGATGTCGGTGAAGCACACTTCCGGTTTGCGAGGATTCTGCTTACTTGCGGGCTGCTGCCTGGCCGCCGTGGCCGCGGCGCATCACTCCTTTCCGACCGTCTATGACGTGAATGCGCGTACCACGATCGAGGGTGTCGTCACCGAAGTCCTGTATCAGAATCCGCACGCGCGGCTATATCTGCGGGTCACGGGTGAAAACGGCGGGGAGGAGATCTGGGAGCTTGAAACCCAAAACACGAGCTTTCTCCGCCGGGGCGGTTGGCTCCCCGATTCCGTGCAGCCGGGCGACCGGCTTACCGTGGAAGGCAACCTCGCCTACGAAATCGAAAAGCGCTTGTACGTGCAGGTCATAACGCGCGAGAACGGCGAGGTGTTCTGGGTGCAGGATCCCGGACCCTTGCGGGAAGAGGGTTTCCGCTAGACTCTTGAATTGCCGTCGGCCTGCCGATTCCTCGGCGGTTCGCCTTGCGCGTCGGGATCGTTACCGAGCTGGCGAACCGGGAGCGGGCCACTCGATGAGGAAGGCTCCGCGCAGATCCCCGGCCGCGAATCCGGTCGCCTGATCAGCGGGGTAGTGTTCTGCGATCGAGGCGGCGACTTCCGGCGCGATTTCGGAACCGTGACATGTCAGACAAAGCGCCTGCGTGACGATGGCGCTCATGAAGCGGGCACTGCCGTCGGGCCTCGTCTCGAAGTGCTCGCGCGGTGGCGTCGCGCCTGCCGCGAGATCGCGTTCGAACGTCATCAGCACGGCTCGCGCATCGGCATCAGGCGCATTGTCCGGATTCCTGAAACGCAGCGCCGTGCGCCCCACACTGGCGCCTGCCTGCGCGGATATTCTGGCGGCGATGGGGGAGGCCTCGACGTTGCAGAGCTGGATGGCCGCGACGGGTCCGTCGGTTCCGATCGCAGTCAGCAGCGTTGCGCTGAGTTCCTGCCCGAGTTGCATCGCCGCATCGCGCGACCGAGTCAGGCGATCGTCGTCCTGGGCACCGGCCGGGAGGGACACGAGCAAACAGAGTGCTGCCAACGCGTTTCGTTTCATGTCGACGAGCCCGTTCGTGTAAGGTCATTGAATCGCGACGCCTGCGTTCATGATAGAACACCGCGCGTCCGCTGACGGTGAGGCAGGTCCGCACGATGCTGCAACACAGCCCACCGGGGATGCCGAACCGCACGAGGATTGAAACGGATCCGCCTGTTTCGCCCGGCCGACTGTGCGCCGGGCAGTGCGCAGCCGGTGGGCTTGAGCGGCGCGGTGGCGGCACTGCGGTACGCCGGCGATGGGCATATAATCCGCGCCACCGGATTTCCTTCCCTGACAGAAATCATTAAGGAGAAACACGTGATTCCCAGGATCAGGTCGGCCGTCTTCGCACTGTGTCTTGCCGGACTCGCTTCGGCCGCGTTCGGCGTTGCTCCGGACTTCATGGAGAAGCTCGCTGATGAGTCCCGCCCGCTTGAGGACCGGATGCGCGACGACGCGCGGCGCCCCTGGCAGGTCATGCAGTTGCTCGGCGTGCAGGAGGGCATGACCGTCGTCGATATCGGCGCCGGCGGGGGCTGGTACACGCGAGTGCTGTCCGCTGCCGTCGGGCCGGGCGGCACGGTGATTTCCCATTTCGGCCCGCGGGCCCTGCAGCGCGAAGACGGCCGGGTGCAGAGGGAGCTTGCCGCGAGCCTCGGCAATGTCCGTGCATCGTTCGACGATCTCGAGGATCTCGAACCGAACGTCGCGGATGTTGCCGTGACCGCGCTCAACATGCATCACGGCGATGCCGAACGGTTGATCCCGTACCTGCGCTCCGTCGGCAATGTGCTCAAGCCCGACGGTGTGGCCGCCATCATCGATCACATCGGTTCGCCGGAGAACGACAATTCCCGGCTGCACCGGATGCTCGTCTCCGACGCGCGCGAGTGGATCGAGGCGGCAGGTCTACAGATCGTCGAGGAGTCCGATATCCTCAGAACCGCGGCGGACGACCATACGCTTTCCGCGACCGACCCGAGGATCGGCCGAAACAGCGACCGCTTCGTGTTCGTGGTCAGAAGGGCGCAATAGCGCGAAGCCGCCGCGCGGTTGGGGTACCGCAGCCGGCTGCCGGTATCGCAGGACGGAGGCGCCCGGGTGGCGTCTCGATGCCATGGTTGAGACGCCGTCCGATCAGGTTGGCTGGACGGTCATGATGCGAAAAAGGCACGGATGAGCGAAGACCTGACCCGATACCATCGTCAGATGATCCTGCCCGGGATCGGGGAGGACGGTCAGCGGCGGCTACTGGCATCCACGGCCTGCGTGCTCGGCTGCGGCGCGCTGGGAACCGTCATCGCCGACCTGCTCGCGCGGGCCGGAGTCGGCCATCTCGTGATCGTCGACCGCGATTTCATCGAGACCACGAACCTGCAGCGGCAGACACTGTTCGACGAGCAGGACGTCGCCGACGGGATTCCGAAGGCCGAAGCGGCGCGGCGCAGGCTCGCGAAGGTCAATTCCTCCGTTCGCGTCACCGCTGTCGTGGACGACCTGAATCGGACGAACATCGCGCGCCATGCGAGCGGTGCGGACGTGCTCGTCGACGGCCTCGACAACTTCGAGGGGCGTTACCTCCTCAACGATTTCGCCGTGAAGCACGGCATTCCCTACGTCTATGGCGGCGCGGTCGGCACCGTGGGTGCTGCGTTCGCGATCCTGCCGCACACGAGCGGCGGCGATGCGCCCTGGGAGACGCTGCCGGGCGGCAGCCGAGCGGGTCCCTGCCTGCGCTGCCTTTTCGAGGAAGAGCCGGCACCGGGGACGATGCCGACTTGCGACACGGCCGGCATCCTCGCTTCGGCGGCCGCCGCGGTCGCAAGCTTCGAGGTCGCCGAGACGCTCAAGGTGCTGACCGGCAACTACGAGCACGCCTGCCCGACAATGCTGAACGTCGACCTATGGAACAACAGCGTGTCGCAGCTTGGCGTCAGCGGCGCTTACGAGAATGGAGACTGCCCCTGCTGCAAGCAAGGGCGCTTCGAATATCTCGACGGTTCGCGCGGTTCGGGCACGACGACGCTCTGCGGACGCGATGCCGTGCAGCTTACCCACCGTCAGAGCCGGTCCGGCGTCGATTTCGAGGAGGTCGCCGAGCGGCTGCGCGCGCACGGCGAAGTGCGTTGCAATCGATTCATGCTGCGCGCGAGCATCACCGAGCATGGCAAGCCTTACACAGTGAGCCTGTTTCCGGATGGGCGTGCGATCGTTCATGGCACGGCCGAGGCGGCCGTAGCCAGAGGCATCTACGCGAAGTTTATCGGTGCATGAGGGGGCGCCGCACGCAGGAGTCCAGGGTGCTGCACCCGGCAATCAAGGCTCGGCACGGCCGGGTTTGTGCGTGGCAGGCAGGGGGTGTGGATACCGCAAGCAGCGGTCAGAGCACGGCATGAACCGGTCGGCGCACCGCCGGCAGATGCCGGGGCGCCGCACGCAACGCTCGGTGCGCCGCACGCAGGGGTCACGACGCCGCGCAGAGTAGGCAGCGCAGCTTGCTTGTTCCTCCGCTCGCGCTGCAGTGAGCTGCTCCCGTTGACGTGCGCCACCACCGCTCGGGGATAATCGCGACCCAGGGAGAACACGAAAGTGACGAAACACGGAGACTGGTCGTGACCGCAGTACGGATTCTCGTCGGCACCAGGAAGGGCGCCTTTATTCTCACGGGCGACGGCAAGCNNCCGGCGCCGGGCCGCATTTTGCGGGTTGGGAGATCTACCACATGAAAGGCTCGCCGGCGGATCCCGACCGTATCTATGTCGCCCAGCACACCGACTGGTTCGGGCAGATCGTTCAGCGCTCGAGCGACGGCGGCCAGTCGTGGGAGCAGCCGGGTTCGAGCGACAAGCCGCAGGCCGAGTCGTCCGACGCCCCCGCGATGCCGCAGGGCGAGAGCAACAACTTCGCCTACGACACGTCGGCCGAGACCTGGCATCCGCTCACGACCCATCAGTGGTACGACGGCACGCAGCATCCCTGGGAATTCGCGCGGGTGTGGCATCT
>JAQAJI010000118.1:5986-8720 GCA_028278665.1 Candidatus Rariloculus versatilis | reverse complement strand
CCGCCAAGGGGTCAGGGTCATGGGGCGAAGCAAACTGTCGGTAACACTTCTCGTACTGCTTGGGGCAATACCCGGCTTCAGGGCCGTCCTGGCTCAATCCACGGCCATTCCCGAGGATCAGGCGACGATCCATGCCGTTGCGCCGGCCTTCAGCGGCGAAGAACTCGCCGCGTGGCCGACCGACGCCTGGATTACCAACGGCGGCAATGTCTACAACCAGCGTTACTCGCCGTTGACCGGGATCAATCGCGACAATGTCGCGCGATTGAGCCCGCAATGGCGTATCGGCCTCAACGGTTCCGGTACGGCGAGCAAGTATTCGGGCCAGGCTCAACCGCTTGTCTACGAGGGTGTCATCTACATCCCGACGGGCGCGAACGATGTCTTCGCGATCGACGTGGAATCGGGAGAGATTCTCTGGACGCACGAAGCGAATCTCAGTGACGACATCACCGTAATCTGCTGTGGGTGGATGAGCCGCGGAGTCGCGATGGGTGAGGGCAGGATCTACTCGGGTCAGCTCGACGGCAAGCTCGTCGCCCTCGATCAGGCGACCGGCGAGGTCGAGTGGTCGGTGCAGGCCGAGCACAACCACGACGGCTTCAGCATTACCTCGGCGCCGCTCTACTACGACGGAATGGTCATCACCGGCTTCGCGGGCGGCGATCGGGCGAGCCGCGGCCGCGTCAAGGCCTACGATGCCGCGACGGGCGATCTTCGCTGGACCTTCTATACGATTCCCGGTCCCGGCGAGGTCGGCCACGACACCTGGCCCGACTACAACGACACATGGCTCTACGGCGGCGCCGCCGTCTGGCAGACGCCAGCCGTCGATCCGGAACTCGGCCTCGTCTATTTCTCGACCGGCAACCCCGGTCCCGACGCCAACGGGTCGGTGCGGCCCGGCGACAATCTCTTCAGCGTCTCGATCGTCGCAATCGAGGCCGAGACCGGCGAATACCGCTGGCACTTCCAGCAGGTTCACCACGACATCTGGGACTACGACTCACCGAATCCGGTGATCCTGTTCGAAGCGGAATACGACGGCGAGACGCGCAAGGGCATCGTCGAGGTCGGCAAGACCGGCTTCGTCTACATTCTCGACCGGGAAACGGGCGAACCGCTCGTCGGCATCGAGGAACGCCCGGTTCCCCAGGAACCGCGCCAGGCGACTGCGGCAACGCAGCCGTACCCGATCGGCGAGGCCGTGGTGCCGCAGGAGATCGACATTGCGCCGGAAGGCTTCACGCTCGTGAACCAGGGGCGCATCTTCACGCCGTTCTGGGACGAGTTCGTTCCCGTCAAGCCGATGGCCACCGGCGGCGCGAACTGGCCGCCGAGTTCCCACGATCCCGAGACCGATCTCTTCTACGTCTGTGCGCATGACGGCGCGGGCGCCTTCTCGACGAGCGAAGGCGGTGTCGAGTGGGAAATGCCGACGCCGGGAGAAAGCTACTTCGGCGGCGAATATTCACGCACGGGCGTTCCGCGGCGGGGCATCTTCGCTGCCGTCGATCTCAAGACGAACCTGCTGGCCTGGCGGCGCCAATGGGAGCAAATGTGCTATGCGGGCTCGATCGTGACGCGAGGCGGGCTCATCTTCGTCGGCCGCAACGACGGCCGCCTGACGGCGCTGGACAAGTCCAACGGCGAGTTGCTCTGGGAGTACGAGACGGACGCCGGGATCCATGCGGCGCCGAGCACTTTCGAGCACGAGGGCAAGCAGTATCTCGTCGCGCTCTCCGCGGGTTCCTTCTTCCCGGGTACGCCGCGCGGCGACAGCGTGTGGCTGTTTACCCTGGACGGCAGGCTGGGTTCGGCCGGAGGCGCCGCGAGTGGCCGGGACGCTGCAGCGGCGCCTGAGGAGGACGATACGCTGGAGCATTAGCAGCCCGGACCGGGATCACGGCTCGTTCGGCGTGCTGCACAAGCGTGATCGAACAGGGGGAAGAGGCAGAGAAAAAAGGAGAAAACCATGCGTGCCAAGGCTATGACAAGAATCACCGCCGGGATGACTGGCGCGGCGATACTTCTGGCGTCACTCGCCGCACAGGCGCACCACTCGCGACAGGAATTTGCCCTTGACATTGAGGTGGTCGAAGGGGAGTTGCTGAGTGTCAACTGGACAAATCCCCATCCGAACTTCGACATGATCGTGACCGACGAGGATGGCAACGAGGAGACCTGGGAAATCCAGGCGTTCGGTTCCATGTATACCCTGTCGCGGGGAGGAGTATCGGGAGACAACTTCGAGCCCGGTCAGAGGGTCAGGATCGCCGGGCAGGTGTCAACGCGCCGGGACAATATCCTGCTGGCCAACAATGTTCTTCTTCCGGACGGCCGGGAAGTCGTTCTCAACGGCGGCGCCGATCCCTACTTCAACGAAACGGCGGATGCCGGGGGACAAGCACACTGGGCTGTCTCGGAGGATGACGTCGTGGACGCCGCTGCCGAAAACCTCGGCCTTTTCCGGCTCTGGAGTCAGCCGCACCGAAGCGCGGGTACGACATCGTTGGAAGGCGCCGTCAGCATTCACCTGCCGTGGAACGAGGCGGCTTTGGCCAGACGCGCCGAATGGGATCCGCTGGATGATCCGGATATGCAGTGCATGCCGAAGGGGATGCCCGCCGTGATGATCACGCCGCATCCGGTGACATTTATCGAAGACGGCTCGAACATCAGGATTCGCGCGCACGAGTACGGCGTCGAGAGAACCATCTACATCGACAGTGAT
>JAQAJI010000118.1:0-5799 GCA_028278665.1 Candidatus Rariloculus versatilis | reverse complement strand
ATCCGGATACCTTCACCGAGCCCGCGACGATCGATCGCTACTGGCGAGCCCTGGGGGAGACGCCGGAGCCGCACACATGCACGCCTGACGGCTGATCGACCAGCGCAAGAGACCCGAAGCAGCGTTATCTCTCGGGTTCGACTTCGCCCATCCCTCTGCGGATGAAAAGGCGATTGCGTTCGAAATCGATCACGAAATCGCGTTGCCGCAGGAGCCCTGAGCCCAGAATCGCCAGTGGTGCGTCCTCGTGCAGCAGCGTCGCGAAGATTCCGAGGTCCGCGATCAACAGATCCTCGTTCTCCCAGCTCACGCTCGACGTACGCATGGCCGTCTGCAGTCGAGCGAGAATCGGTGCAGTCTCCAGAGCGCCCGCTACCAGGAGTTGCTCGCTGGGCTCGGT
Organism: Candidatus Rariloculus versatilis; assembly: GCA_028278665.1. Lineage (GTDB taxonomy): Bacteria > Pseudomonadota > Gammaproteobacteria > Steroidobacterales > Rariloculaceae > Rariloculus > Rariloculus versatilis. The sequence goes on along the minus strand of JAQAJI010000118.1, from coordinate 5,399 downwards.
GGGCGTCAGGCGGAGAAACGTGGCAGCCGGGGCATTGATGAGATTCGTGCCCGAGCCGAGATCGAGCAGCGCCGGCATCGTCCGGCCGCCGATCTCAATGTCGAAGAAATACAGCGGTGCACTTGCCAGGCCGATGCTGACCGGTTCGAGGGGCACCAGCGCCCAGCCTTCGTAGGCCCGGCCGCTCAGGAGGGCGGGCTCGTACAGGCGCAGCATGCGATCCTCGGCGGAGAACCAGAGCCCGTAGCGCCTCAGGAAATCGACGCCCAGTACTCCGGCGACGCCTCGCGTGGCCGGCGTCGCTTCCGGCACGGAAACCATCGTGGGACCTGACCAGACTTCGTCCCCGACCTGAAGGCGATCGACCTGCACGACGGGATACTTTCCGGAGGCGACCAGACCGCGGACCGTAGCTGTAACGTCAGGCAAGGTTTCAAGCTCGAGTTCCCCGTCGAGGTCGAGGAAAATGAACGAGATGCTTGCGCCGGTATCCAGAGAAAACGGATAGGGCCCGCTGCCCTCTATGCGCACGTCCACGAGTATGCGGCCGCTGTCGGTGAGCTCGTACGGTACGGTCGTCAATGCGCCTTCAGGGGCAAGCACTCGCGCACAACCGCCGAGCGCCAGTGCCAGCGTCGAAAACAGCGCTTTCCAACCCGGTTGCATCCTTCCGAACGTTGTCGACGAACCTTGAACAATACGGTATCAGTATAGTTCGTTGCCGGTTGGCCTCGCACGGTATCGCGGCAACCTCCGCCCTGAACGGCGTCGGGTTCCTGCCAGACCGGATGTCGCGGCGTCGCGCGCCGTGGGGGGTGATGGGTCGTGAGCACGGTCGCGTTGACACAACTATTGCCGCGTGATCTATTGCTTGCAGGCACTGAACTCCCCGGGGAAACACCATGATGCGCATTTCACTTGCATTGACCGCGAGCGTCCTGGCCACCGCCGCGCAAGCTCAGATCGCCGGAATACCGGCGAGCGACACGCTCGGCGCAGAGGATCTTGCCGGCAATCCCTCCTTCATCGGCGGCGTTGCCAATGGCGGAGCCACGGCTCACGGCGTGTGGTGACCCGGCAGTGTGGCCTTGGACAAGGCCAATGACCGACTCTTCATCGGACATCACGGCAACAGCCGTTATGACATCTACCAGCTCGACGAGGCGGGTCTTCCGCTCAGGCGCCACGCCGACCGCGGTATCGGCCGCAGCCTCATCGGCCGGGGATTCGCCTTCGCGCCGCTCGGCCGGGAGGAGCTCAATTTCCCCACGGGCGGCTCGTTCGATTCCGTCAATCAGCGCCTCTTCGTGCCGGACGGCTCCGGCCTCGGTCCGCCTGGTGCGCGCATCATGGTCTTCGATCTCGATCCGGAGTATCTGGACACGCTGGATCCGACCGACCTGCCCGAAGCCATTGCCGTTCTCGGCCAGCCCAATTTCGAAACCTGGGACCCGGGAATAGGACCGGACAGGATCGGCAGCCGGGGCACCGCCCTGGTGGCCGAAGACCGGCAACTGCTCTTCTACACGGACGGGGCCAACAACCGGGTGCTCGTCTGGGATATCGATCCGGAGCAACTGGAAACGGGCATGGAAGCGATCGCTGTCATAGGGCAGCCCGACTTCGTCTCGCGCGAGGACCGGGTCGGCCGCGACGGTCTGAGCAGCCCGAACAGCCTGGCCTACGACCCGAGGCGAGAAGCGCTGTTCGTCATGGACGGCAACCGCGTGCTCGCATTCGATGTCAGCGACCGGAGCCTCGATCAGGCGACCGGTTTCGAGGCGTTTGCGGTCATCGGTCAGGACGAGTTCGACTCGAACGAACCGAACGAGGACTCGCGCAAAATCAGCAACGGACCGATTTCGCTCGACTACGAATACGATCGCCTGCTGGTCGGCTCGTTCACCAGGAACCGCGTGATGATGTTCGACGTGTCGCCGGCCGCGCTCGAGGGCGCATCGAACCCGGACGCGATCGCCGTTCTCGGCCAGCCGGACTTCGAAGATACCGATCCCGCGATCACGCAGGACCGGCTCACGATGACTCGCGTGACGGTCGACACGGATCGGCAGATCGCCTATGTGCCCGACGGATATCCGGCCGGTAATCGCATCAACATCTTCGACATTCATCCGGAGCGGATGAGCACGACCATGACGCCGCTGGTCGACCAGCTCGGTCACATCAATCCCGAAGGCGAGCCGGACTTTCTTGCGCGCTCGGCCAACGACCGGATCTCGCCGCGTTTCTGGACGCAGGGCAGGGACGTGTCGGTGGATCGCGTGCATCACCGGCTTTTCATGAGCGACAACTACAGCCATCGCGTCATGATCTTCCAGCTCGACAGGATGAACCGCCTGCTCGACCGCGGAGCGCGCTGGGTGCTGGGCCAGCAGGACCCGTCGACGTCCGTGCTTCTTCCCGGCCGGGATGCGAGCACGATCAAGCTGCCGCTCGCGGTGGAATACGACGAGTCGCATGAGCGTGTCTTCGTCGCGGACACCTGGAACGAGCGCGTGCTGGTCTTCGACATGACGCCAGGTCAGGTCGCAAGCGGCATGGCGGCCTCGTACGTGCTCGGGCAAGCCGACTTCACGTCGTACGAGCAGGCAACGGCCGCCGACCGGCTGCACTTCGGATCCCGGGAGGGTAACGGCATCGGCACGAGCGGCGGGCGGACCGCGGAACTCGCGCTCGACAAAGTCAACCAGCGCCTCTTCGTCGCCGACGGCAGCAACAACCGCGTGCTCGTATTCGACGTTCACCCGGATCGCATCGAGAACGGGGCTCCGGCGATCGGGGTCCTCGGTCAGGACGATTTCGTTTCGAAGGAGGAGGGGCTGTCAGCGACGCGATGGCGCCAGCCCGGCGATCTCGTGGTGGACGAGGCCGGACAGCGGCTGTTCGTGGAACTGCCGTGGCAGGAGCGCGTGCTCGTGTTCGATGTGCACCCGGACCGGTTCGAGGACGGCATGGCCGCTTCCTACGTGATTGGCCAGCCGGACTTCACGAGCGCGGAGCCGGGCCTGTCGCGCCAGCGCTTCAGGCAGCCTGACGGAATCTCCTACGATGCCGCGAACAATCACCTGTACGTGTCGCACAAGTTCCATCACCGCGTGCTCGTGTTCGACGTGTCTCCCGAGACCATGCAGAACTTCCCGGCCGCCATCGGCGTGATCGGCGAGCACGACTTCGAGTCGATGAGTGCCGGACCCGGCGATCCGCGCAACCATCAGGACCGCCTGCATGACCCGCGCGGAAGTTTCTTCGACGAGCACGACCAGCGGCTGTTCCAGACGGAAGGGCTGAACGGCCGCATGACGGTGTTCACGATGCCGCGCGAGACCTGGCGCGTGGATTTGCCACCGCGCTCGAACCTGCGCTACGCGTCGCTCGATGCGCTGATGTCGACGGGTCCGGAGCCGTATGAATCCGGGTACTCCGAGGTGCGGTTGAGCGAGGCGGGCCGCGTCGCGGCATTGAGCACACACTTCGTGACCCGGGCGGTCATTCATCCGCAAAGTGAGCGGCAGAGCCGCGAGCTGATTTCGGCGGCGGTGCTTGCCGCGGACGCGCCCATGAGTTCGGCCTGGATCTATGTGGACACGCGCGACGGGCGCGACACGGCCATGTCGCTCGTCAACGGCAACGACGCGCCGGTGAGCGTGGAATTCGAACTCGAGACGCTGAGCGGTGAGCAATTCAGCGAGACGCGTCGCCTCGATGCCGGCGCTCAGTTATCGGATAGCGTGGCTGAGCTGTTCGAGGGCAGGGCGGATCTGCAAGGCGTGCTGCGCATCGAGGCGGACGCGCCGCTGGGCGTGAACGGGCTGCTGGAAATCCCGAATGGCGCAGGCGATACGCTGCTCGCGCCCGCCCCGAAGACGACGGGCGAATTTGCTCCAGGCGGGCTGTTGGCTGAACGCCGGATACTGCCTGCGGTGACAAGCGGAGCCGGCCAGCACGTTCAGTACGTGCTGCTGAACCCGGGTGACGAGCCTGTCAGCGGGCAGCTCGAGGTCTCCGGTCATGCTCCCGTGGAGTACGAGATCGACCCACGGGGTGTGTTCGTCCACGAGACGCCGCCGGACGGCGAGCCGCCGCTTGCGGGCTACGCGATCGTGCGCGCAGCCGGGGGAGTGGCGCCAGCCGCACATGCGATCGTCAGCTCGCTCAGACGCGGCGGTGGCGCCCGGAGCGTACACACGGTCGCTTCGCATCAGGAAGGGACGTTGTTCTGGGCGCCGGTGGACACCTGGCCGGACGTACTGCATCACGGCGACATCGATGCCGAACTCAGCATCGTGAACGAAGGCCTGGTGCCTGCGACGGTGTACCTGGAGCTGTTCGACATCGACGGCGCATCGGCCGGACGACACGAACGCACCGTGCCGCTCGGTGAGCGGGTCGTGCTCTCGGTGGAGGAGGTGTTCGGACTGAGCCCGCTTCGAGGGACCGTCCGGGTGTTCGCGGATGCCGACGTTTCCGTCGCCATGCAGGAAAGCACCGTGGCGGTGGATGGTGACGTGGTGGTCACCGACGTGCCCTTGCAGGCGACTCCGGAGTCGGCGATTGAGCGAATCCTCTATCCGGTGTTCCGCAATGGTGACGGGCAGGCAACCGAGTTGCTGCTCATAAATACGGATCGGGACGGCCACGACGGCGGCCTGTCCGTGGTTTCGGCGCAAGGCGAGGTTCTGACGACAATACTCCGTTGATTCGCAGTGCGTTGCGGGGGACGAATGCCGCAAGTTGTCGGTAGATTCGAGCGCTGGCAGGCTCCAGCAGTCCGTTCGTCACGGTACAGCGCCAAAGTGCCGGCATCGGGCAGCTTTGTGGTCGGCCGTGAGTGTCTTTGTGCAAGCGAAGGTTTCCGAGCCATGAGCGATTGCGGACGAGAGTGACTGTATCGCGCGCCCGGAACCATCGCATTGTCGTCCTCGGTGGCTATGGCCACTTCGGTGCGAGAATCAGTCGCGGCCTGGCGAGGGACTGCGGCGCGGAACTCGTGGTGGCCGGCCGCAGCCGTGAGCGTGCGGAGGCTTTCGTAAACGAACTGCGGCAGGTCAATTCGACGGCAGTTGTTCGATCCGCAATGCTGGACCATTCCGCGCCGGACTTCCCGCGAGCGCTGCGAGCACTGGTGCCGTCCATCGTCATTCACACCGCCGGGCCGTTTCAGGGTCAGGACTACCGCGTCGCCGAAGCCTGCGTCGAGCTGGGCAGCCACTATATCGATCTGGCGGACGGCCGCGGGTTTGTCACCGGGTTCTCCACACTCGATGCAGAGGCGAGGCGCCGCGACGTATCGCTGGTGACTGGCGCGAGCACCTTGCCCGCGGTGTCCTCGGCGGCGGTCGATCGGCTTTGGGAGAACCTTGTGAGAATCAAACGGATCG
>JAQAJI010000117.1:6101-9115 GCA_028278665.1 Candidatus Rariloculus versatilis | reverse complement strand
GGGGTAGGATTCGAACCTACGAAGGCATAGCCAGCAGATTTACAGTCTGCCCCCGTTGACCGCTTGGGTACCCCTCCGCAGACACAAGCAGCGTATTGTCTGATTTCGGCTAAAACGTGTCAACAACTTGAGACGCCCGATTCAATCCGAAGCTGGCCATGTCGCTCACCGGCCGAAAATGCTCTGTCATCCCGGCTGAACCGGCTCGCAGGTACCGTGAACGGATCGGCTTGCTGGAGCCAGCAAGACCCTCCGTACGTGCGGCACGACGACTGCCGCCGGCGTCGCGATGCGCGTCGGAACAGGCTTTCGAGACGATCGGCTCAGGCGTACCTTTCGATAGAGCCAAACGATCTGCGAATCGGTCCTGAAACTCACAGGCATGCAGATCAGGAGCACGGCCCGCTGCGTATTCGCCGACCGCTCTGCGATGGTATATTTCCCGCCCCGACGACCCGCAGATTCGCAGCGGAACTGCTCCACCACGTTGCAGAGGAAACCCACCATGAAGCTTCATCGAATCGCCATGCTGGCCGTCGCCGCGGGCTGGCTCGCCGCGACGTTCACGAGCGCGCAGCAAACGGACGTGGCCGGCCTCAACGAACGGTACAAGGATCCCGAGCTGCAGGTCGAAGTCTGGGCCGACCGCTTCGAATCCGAGGGCCGGGAGGTGTTCGACTTCCGCGAGGAGATCGTCGCGTCGATCGGCCTTGAGCCCGGCCAGGCCGTCGCCGACGTCGGCGCCGGAACGGGCCTGTACGAGCCGCTGTTCGCGGCGGCGGTCGGCACCGGGGGCGCAGTCTACGCGGTCGATATCGTGCCGCGGTTCATCGAGTACATCGCAACGAAGGCCGCCGAACAGAACCTGACCCAGATCACCACGATACTCGGCGACGACCGCTCGACCGGGCTTGCGGAAGGCTCGGTGGACGTCGTCTTCGTCTGCGACACCTACCACCACTTCGAGGACCACGAGGCCATGCTCGCGTCAATCCACCAGGCGCTGCGGCCCGGAGGCAAGTTCGTCGTCGTCGATTACGAGCGCATCGAGCCCAGGATCGAGCACATCCGCGCGGACAAGGCGCAGTTCACGGCCGAAATCGAAGCGAGCGGCTTTCGCCTGACCGAGGAAATCGAAATCGAGGGCATGGAGGAGAACTACGTCCTCCACTTCGAGCGCATCTAAGCGTGCGCTCGACGGTGGCTGTAGCCGAGGTTGCGAACGTGTGCCGGTTTCCGCGCCGGGAAGACGATAGGCTGCCGGGCCGAGTTTCCGCATGCGAATGAGTCCTTGCGTGTATCCGTTACCGATCCCGTTACAGCGCCAGTGACTTCCGCTGTACTGCTTCGGTAACGGACGACTCGGGCGTTCTCACGATGCGAGCGCATCCGCTGGGGCCATTGACCCTCGCCGCCCTCGTCGTGGCGAACATGATCGGAGCGGGCGTCTTCACTACGTCCGGCTTCGCGCTCGGGGATCTCGGTTCACCGCTGCAGGTGCTCGCTGCATGGTTCATCGGCGGCCTGCTCGCGCTCTCAGGCGCAATGAGCTACGGCACGCTCGCACGCCTGGTACCGGCATCCGGCGGCGAATACCTGTATCTGTCGCGTAACCTGCATCCGCGCGCCGGCTTCATCGCCGGCTGGGTATCGCTGCTGGCCGGTTTCGTCGGCGCGATCGCCTACGCGGCCATCACGTTCTCGGTCTATGTGGCGCCCGTGGACTCCGAGTCCTACGCGTCGCAGTGGATTGCGACCTCGGTCATCGCGGTCGCCGCCATGCTGCACGCGTTCAGGCTCAGGCAGGGCGCCTGGGTCCAGAACCTCGCAGTCGCGCTCAAGCTCATTCTCATCGGCGGCTTCTGTGCGTTCGCCGTCGGCGTCGTCGGCTTCGACGACTGGCAGGGACTGAACGAGTTGGACGAACGCGCCGAATTGGTACCGCCGTTCTCGATCGCGGCGTTCGCCCTCACGCTCATGTGGATTTCGTTCAGCTATTCGGGCTTCAACGCTGCGGTCTACATCGCGGGGGAAGTCCCGGTCGCGAAGAAGCTCGTGCCGCGCGGACTGCTGCTTGGCACTTTCGTGACGATGCTCGTCTATCTCGCACTCAACGCCGTGTTCGTGCTGGCCGCGCCACACGACGCCATTGCCTTTCAGGAGGATGTCGCCGCGGCCGCCGCCCAGTCGATCGGCGGGGACAGGCTCGCGATCGCTGTTCGTATCGTGATCGCGATCGCGCTCTTCACCTCCGTATCGGCCATGACCATGGTCGGACCCCGCGTCTACGCCAAGATGGCCGACGACGGCCTGATGCCGCGCGCGCTCAGGCTCAAGGGCGAAACGCCGATGGTGTCCGTGCTCATGCAGTCGGCGCTCGCGATCATCGTCGTCTGGATCGCCGGTCTCAGGGAGCTGCTGTCTTATCTCGGTTTCACGCTCGCGCTGTGCACGGCCGCGACCGTCGCGACGCTCTTCATCGTCGCGCGACGCCAGCCCAGGATCGCCAGGGCTATGCCGGGATACCCGTGGGCGCCGCTCGTATTTGTGAGCTTCACGCTGCTGTTTGCTGCGCTTGCGGCGACGCAGAGTCCGTGGGAGATGGCGGCGGCGTTGGCGACGTTGGTGTCGGGGTTGTTGTTGTATGCGGAGGTACGGAGGTTCTCGGGGGGCGGCACTGTCTGATATCTGCCCCGTGTTGCTCGCTACTTGACTATCGCGCGTTACCCGGCACCCGCGCCGTTCGCGGCCCGGCTCCGTCTCAGGCCGTCAACGGCTCTGACAGGCATGCCTTTCGATCGCGCGACTACCCTGCGATTCTTCAAGAAACGGCCCGTTGACGAGCAATTGATCGCCGTAATAGGCTGGCCGGCATGAACAACGGTCGCCTTGATCGCGCCCTGCTGCTCGCGATTCTCGCCGCGCTCGGCGGCCTGTACTGGCAACTGTTCAGCATGAACCAACGGCTGTCCAGCGACATTGCGGACGTCAGCGAACGGCTGGCCCGCGTCGAG
>JAQAJI010000117.1:0-5822 GCA_028278665.1 Candidatus Rariloculus versatilis | reverse complement strand
GATTGATGACGAAATAGACCTCGCGGCCGGCTTCGGGTATCCAGTGCAACCGCATGTTGATGCCCGCGGTCTCGGTGACGTTGTCGTACTGGATCAGGTTGACCCAGGACAGCGTCGACGTGAACGCGAAGTCGATGCCCGCGGCGACGAGGCGGGTCTCGAAGCTGCCTTGCGGCAGATCGATTTCGCTGTAGCTGTAAACCAGGCTGCCGCGAAAGCGCGCTGACGGGCGCCATGTGAGTTCGCTATTCACGTCGAGACGGTCGCCGTTGAAGTAGGTTCCGTCGTTGGTCCACACGATGCGCATGTGGCCTGCGAACTTGCGATGATTGGCCGTGGTGAACTGACCACCCCAGTCGCCGTTCTGGTATTGCCCCACCGGAATGACGATGCCGGGCGAGATCTCGAAGGGACTGGCGATGCCTTCAGTCAAACCGCGATAACCGAACGAGAACTCGTCGCCCGTGCGGTTACGCAGCACGATGGGGCGGATAAACAATCCATGCGTCTGCAGAGCACCGGTATCGAGCTGATCGACATGCTCCACATCCAGGTGCATGAGCCAGCTCTGCAGGTACCCGCTCGCGGGACGAACCATGTAGCCCAGGCTCAGTTTGGCATCGGAAACGTTGCGGCGATTGATGAAGCCGAGCGCCGGATTGAAATTGGCATCGTATTCCCTGTAATCGAACTCCGCCCTGAAACCTTCGTTGGTCGGCAGGCGCACGCTGAAGCCGAAAGCCGCCTGATCGGAATCGACGCCTTCGGTATCGCTTTGCTGATACCAGACGTCGGCCTCGAGCGAGCGGCCGCCCGGCAGCCGTGTGTTCCGGTAAGAGAAATCCAGACCCGCCAACGAGTTGTCGAGATTCTCACCGGGATTGCCCTCAGTCACGATGACACCGAGATTCGACTCGTTGAGAACGCCGGCCCGCGTGCGAATGACGGACAGCGTCCTGGCATCGATGTCGCCGAACGCGTCCTGGCGAACGGACAGCGCACCGAGTTCGAAACGGCCGACGCGCCCACTGATCTTGCCGCCCACTTCGAGGTCGATGGGTGTTCCGCCTGGACTCAGGCCAATACGGCGGGAGAAAAACGGCAGGCCGTTCTGGGCCAGCGCAAAGAGCCCCGGGATCTGCGACTGGCGCTGGCCGCCGATCCCGCCGAACTCAAAGATATCGGACTCGCGCAGGAAGAAATCGCGCTTTTCGGGAAAGAAAAGCCCGAAGCGGTCGAGGTTCACCTGGCGGTCATCGACGTCCGTGGCCGAGAAATCGGTGTTGGCCGTCAGGGAGGCGTTGAGCTGTGGCGTGAGCTTGTAGAAAACGTCCACGGTCGGTTCGAGGCTCGTTTTCGAACGGTCCTCCGCAAGGGGATCGTGCGAAAAGGTGCGTACCTCGCTGAGGCTGACCGACGGCACGATGTCGAGCCCGAGTCCCTGTTCGAGCCCCTCGAAGCCGACGCCGAGCCCGGAGACTGACGGGTTGTATTGCCTGTTGCGAGAGACCCAGGCGATGTTCTCGTCACGGCGCATGATGCCGCGCGAGAAGTTCAGCCCCCAGGTATCGGTGGTCGGGTCGAAGGAGATCGACTTGTACGGAATCTCGATCTCCGCGGTCCAGCCGCCCTCGAAACGGCCCGCGGCCGCGTCGTAGATGCTGTCCCAGTCGCTGTAGAACTCGCTGACATTGCGATACAGGCCGTCGCCGCGCACACCGTTCGGGTTGACCCCGAAGTAGTAGCCGCTGCGCCGCTCATTGAACGGATCGATCGTCACATAGAAGCGATCGTCCTCAGCGATCTCGTCGTTCTGGCGCATGTTGTTGGCTGTGATCTGATCGCGGCCGGAGTCGTACAGGCGTGCCGCCACGTATAACGCGTCGTCATCGTAGAGAACGTAAATCTCGGTGTGCTCGGACGGCTCGGCATACTCGACGGGGTCCGTCTGGTGCAAATCGTCGATGAACGCGGCGCTTGCCCAGACCGCGTCGCTGAGGTCGCCGTCGATGACGGGCGGCGTGTCCGTACGCACGACACGCACGCTTTTCTGGCCCGGGTCGGTCAGCGTTTGCTGCGCCGCGAGCGGCGCGGCGAGTACGCCAAGGCAGACGGCGCCGAGGAAAGCGCGACGAATCATGGCGGGTAATGGTACAGGCTTGAACCAGCCGCGGCAGACTGCTGCAAACGGGATGCCGCCGATGTTCTGCAGGCGGTTGTCGATCACACCGAGCACGCCGTCGGCCGTGCGCGGCACGAGGCCGCAGAACAGCGGATCGAGCGTCGCGACGCAGGCGGCAATGACGTCGCTCGGGGTGCGTCCCTGGATCGCATCGTCGATCGTGAGGTCGTAGTAGTCGGCCGACAGGGTCAGGTTCTCGATCCAGTCGGCCGACGGCGCCGAACTGAACACGATGCCCGCCGTGAGTTGCTCGGAGGTCTCCGGGTCCAGCGACCGGTTCCCCGCGGAGACAGCCGACAGTTGCGGGTTGGTCTGAACCAGGTTCGCAGGCACGCCGAGGCTCGCGCCGTCCTGCGGAAAGCCGGCATTGCCGGGAACGTTGAACTGCCAATTGGGCGCTGAACCCGCGACGGGCAGACTCTGTAACGCGTCGCCAAGGTTGGTCAGCCCGGTGCGTTCGAGCGCGTCACCGTCAAGCACGGTCAGAGGAGCGCGCTCGTTAAGCGGGTCGCGGCGAATCCGCGAACCGGTCACGACCACTTCTTCGACGGCGCCTTCCTCGATGGCCTAGGCTTGCCGGGCGTGTGCGTCCGGACCGGTTGCAACGCTGAGGAGCAACGAGCCTACGGCCAAGCTGGCTCCAGTTGAACGAGGCATGCTCAGCTCCTCACTCTCCGGCCACCAAAGAAAGTCGGCGCCAATCATTGGACAGAAGTGGCCGGGCCTCAAGCCGAATCGACTCTGTACTCACCCAACCGCATAGCGATGCCAAGCCGACTCGAGGAGGGCAAGTCGAATTGAGTTGCTCCGATCATTGCACTACAGTGGCTTTTTGAGGCTCCATGCAATGAACGTCCTCGCCGCAATTCGCCGACGGCAGAAACGCTGGACACCCAGACTGTCCGCGCTCCTCGCCATTGTCTGGGTCGGAATGCTGTGGCAACCCTGCGCTTCGGCGACGGGCATGGACGGGGATGCCGGGCATGCCGGCCACGCCGAAACCACCCTGCCTGCCGAACATCCAGGACATCTGGCGCCCGCAAGTCATGCCGGCGATACCGGGCACGGCGAACAGGACCAGTCAGAGAGCCATTGCCCGCACTGCCCATCCTCGGCGCACGCCGATTGCGCAACCCTCACCGAAGCGTGCGCGTCCCTCGATCGATTCGATGCGGACAGGCGGACGGCGAAACTCAACTTCGGCGCCGGCGCGGACGAAGTACCGCAAGTGCCGTTACCGCGCTGGACCGAATTGCGGCCGCTGCCCCGGCCAACCGTTTCCGCGGTAACGGATGGCTGCGGATCCATTCCGCAGGGCCCACCCCCCAACATCCTGTTCTGCGTCTATCTGAGCTAGCGATCTCCCTGCGACCGTTCTTTTCCGGTTTCAGGCAAGGAGATCGTTATGTCGTTTCTGCGTGGGCATGCGTCCCACATAAATCGCCGTTCCGGCACGCACGCCGGGCAGCGCCTCCGGAGGCGTCCGGCAACCCGTCGTAGCTGTCCCGCGTCGCATCGGGATCGGCGCTGGCGTTCACACGCAATACTCGCCATCGCTGCCGCGTGCGTTTGCGCTTTCGCCACAAGCGTCGCAAACCCTCAGGAGGGTGCCGCTCCTGCGGACGGCGGCCAGGTGCGTGGACTCGCTCTCGCCGCCGCCGTGGAAATCGCGCTGTCCTCCAACCCCCACTACGCCGCGATGCTCGCCCAGGCCCGGGCGCTGCAGGAGGTCCCCTCGCAGGCGGGCGCCCTGCCGGATCCGACCATCGGCCTGAACGCGATGAACCTCCCGGTCGACTCGTTCAGCCTCGATCGCGAACCGATGACCCAGCTTCAGGTCACGTTCAGCCAGGCGATTCCCTATCCCGGCAACCGCCGGCTCCTCGTGGATGCCGCGCAGCACGAAGCCGACGCGGGCTTCGCGCGCGTGGAGGACACGGCGTTGACGCTGGCGGCCCGCGTGCGCACGACCTGGTGGCGGCTGTTCCAGCAGGACCGCGCGCTGCAGATCGTCGAGCAGAACCAGGCGCTCATGCGCGATTTCGTCGAGATCGCCCAGAGCAAGTACCGGGTCGGCGACGGACTGCAGCAGGACGTGCTGCTCGCTCAGCTCGAACTTTCGCGCCTGCTCGAGCGGGAGCTGCGCGCGCTTTCGATGCGTTCGCAAACGGAGGCGCGGCTGGCGGAACTGCTCGACCGCGCACCCGGGGAACGCATCGCCCTGCCGCAGACGCCGGCCAACCAGCGCTTGCCCGACGTGCCTACGGTAGACGAGTTGCTGCAGTCGGCCGTTGCCGACCATCCGGCGCTCGCCGCCGACAACGCGCGCGTGGACGCGGCCCGCGCGCGGCTCGATCTCTCCGAGCAGTACAGGCGCCCGAACTTCTCCGTGGGCGCGGGCTACGGCTACCGACAGGGCGAGGATCCGCTGCGCGGCGGCGACCGTTCCGATTTCGTGAGCTTCATGTTCAACGTCAGCGTCCCGCTCTACGCCGAATCGAAACAGCGCCGGGCGATCGAGCAACGCAATCACGAAGTCTCGCAGCGACGGCTGATGCTGCGCCATACGCTGGGCTCCATTCAGTCCGCGATCGCCGCGCACCGCGCCGAATACGAGGCTGCGCGCGAAGAGGTCTCGCTGCTCGAGACCGCGATCATTCCCCAGGCACAGCAGACGGTGACGTCGATGCTCGCGGCCTACCAGGTCAACGAAGTCGACTTTCTGAACGTCCTGAACAGCCAGCTCACCCTTTACAACTCCCAGATCAACTACTGGGAAGCACTGGGCTCTGCCAAGGCAGCGCTCGCGGAATTGGCGGCAGCCGCCGGCATGGAGGTGCTTTATGAATAGAACGATCCTGATTGCGTTCGGCCTCGTTTCGAGAGGCATGACCGTGGACCTTGCGGCAGCGACAAGCGTGGGGGTGCGCCATGAATAGGTCCGTTACCGTCGCGAGCAGCCTTGTTGCGGTCGCACTCCTATCGGGCGGCGGCGGCTACTGGCTCGCGGGCCAGCGCATCGAGCCGCCGGTCGCAGCGGACGCGGCCACCGACGAACCTGAACCCTTGTTCTACCGGCACCCGCACTCGCCGGACATCACTTCGGCGGTCCCGGCCAGGGACGAGATGGGCATGGACTACATCGCGGTCTACGCCGACTCCGTCGCAGGCACCGGTCCCCCGGGCACCGTCCTCATCGACCCGGTGACCGTGCAGAGCATCGGCGTGCGCACGGCGCCGGCCGAGCGGCGCACGCTCTCGCGTACGGTCCACACGCTCGGGCGCGTCGACTACGTCGAGCGGCGCATCACGCGGCTGCATCCGAAGGTCGACGGCTGGATCGACGAACTCTATGTCGAAACCACCGGCGAGCCGATCGACGCGGACGAGATCCTGCTCAGCATCTACGCGCCGCAACTCGTCGTCACGCAGCAGGAGTACCTCGTGGCGCTGCGCAACCGGGACACGCTGAATGCGAGCCCGTTTCCCGACGTTCGCCTGGGCGCCGGCGACCTCGTGCAGTCGACCCTCGACCGGCTGCGGCTGCTCGACGTGCCCGAACACCAGATCACCGAGCTGACCGAGACCGGAGCGGTGCAGGAACAGCTCCACATCCACTCCCCTGCCCCGGGCATCGTGA
>JAQAJI010000116.1 GCA_028278665.1 Candidatus Rariloculus versatilis | reverse complement strand
GTCATAGATCATCACGCTCGACGGGCTGATCGCGGGCACCCAGAACATTACGGGCATCTCCATTCCGAGCCGGTACCAGGACTGTTCCGAGGCGAGGTTGCCGGTGGAGATCTTGCCGAGCGAGCCGAGCGGCCAGCCGTAGTTGCTGCCGGGCATCAGCCGGTTGAGCTCGTCGCCGGCCAGCGGACCGATATCAGTGGCCCAGAGCTCGCCGGTCTCCGGGTGCCAGTCGAGTCCCTGTGCGTTGCGGTGACCGTAGGTATAGATTTCCGGATTGGCGTCGTCGCGTCCGGCGAACGGGTTGTCGTCGGGTGCGCTGCCGTCGTAGCGCAGCCTCAGCACCTTGCCGACGTGGCTCTGCAGGCTCTGAGCGAGCATGCGATAGCTCGGATCGTCGGTCAGGTTGCCGGCATCGCGGTCGCCGACCGTGAGGTAGATCATGCCGTCGGGACCGGCTTCGGCCCTTCCAGCCGTCGCGCCCGTGCCCCAGGCGTCGGCGACGAAGATTTCCTCGAGGTTCGAGACTTGCTCGCCGTCGAAGTGGCCGCGCGCGAGCGCGACCGTCGTGTCGCCGCCGTCGCGGCGCTTCACGTAAGAGAAAAAGAGCAGGCCGTTGGACTCGTAGTCGGGGTGCAGCACGACGGAATTGAGGTTTTGCGAAGCAAGGGCGTCGTTCGGCCAGCCCGGGATGGGTTCGGGATCGAGTTTCCCGTCGCGAACGATGCGCAGGTTGCCGGGCAACTCGGTCACGAGCATGTCCAGACCGCCTGGCAGGAAGCTCAGATGCCATGGCCGCACGAGACCGTAGGCGATCGTGACCACTCGAATGCGAACGAGTTCTCCCGCCGGACAGCCGCCGTGCGGTGCGCCGGTCGTCGTGCAGACGCCGGGCGTGTAGGTGTCAAAAACCCAGGTGGCGTCCGGGACGTCGGACTGCGCCTCCTGGCCGCCCGTCTGCTGGGCTCCCGTTTGCGCAGCGACCGCGAGAAGCGCGCCCGCAAGCAGGGCTGTTCGATACGACGGCATGGCTCCCCCCGAGTCAATCTCACAGCTTCTGGTGTTGCAGTCGAACATAGGCCCACGGCCGCGTCGGCGTCAAGAACGGCAGCGCCGCGGCTTCATCCGCCGGCACATCTGCGATGGGCCGATATGGTACCGTCCGGCGTATCGGCGGGATTCGACGGCAGGAGGACGGAGATGAGCGCATTTCTGTCGCGGCGGGAGATGCTCAAGCGTGCGGCAGCGGCCGGGGCCGCGACAGCCGTTCCGCACAGTGCCCTTGCGCAGGGTCTTTCGGACGCGGATGCGGCGGAACCGTTCGAGAACCTGACGAGCCTGCATGCTCGGATTCTCGAAGCCGTCGTCGCCCGGTTGATCCCGAGCGACGAGAACGGTCCGGGCGCGCCCGAGGCGGGCGCCGCGCGCTTTATCGACCGCGCGCTCGGTGGCGTCTTCGCCGACCTTCAATCGCTCTACGCCGCAGGACTGGACGCCCTCGACGCGCACGCCCGCAACACTGCCGGTCAGCCGTTCGCGGAACTCGACGAAGATCAGCAGGACGCCGTGCTTGTCGACCTCGAACGCAATGCCGCCGACGGGTTCACGCCCGACGCCGCGTCGTTCCTCGACGTGGTCCTGCAACACACGGTACAGGGCACGTTCTCGGATCCGCATTACGGCGGTAACCGCGATTTCATCGGCTGGGAGATGCTCGGCTATCCGGGGCTGCGTCTGGCCGTAGGCCCGGACGAGCAGGCGATGGATGCAGGATCGCAGACCACGAGGCTCTCGGCCTACGATCTGCCGATGTTCGATTCGCCGGACGGCGAAGGTGACTCGCCGTGACGGTCACGCTCGCGGCCACGGATGTCGCCGTCATCGGCCTCGGGGGCGTCGGCGGCGTCGCCGTGCTGCCTCTCGCCGAAGCAGGCATGGACGTTGTCGGGCTCGAAGCGGGCACCTGGCTCTCGCCGAGCGATTTCGCGCCGGACGAGTTGCGCAACAACTACCGAGGCTGGCCGCAGGCCGCGCAGAAAGCCAATCGCGAGATTCCGGTACACCGGCCAAACGCCTCGGCGCCGGATTCGCCGCGCGGCAGCGTTCATCCGATGATGAACGGCGTAGGCGGGACGACGCTGCACTACTGGGCGCAGAGCTGGCGGCTCAATCCCTGGGACTTCAGGGTCGTGAGCGAGACGACTCGCCGCTACGGGGCAGGGCGCATTCCTGCCGGCTCCACGGTCGAGGACTGGCCGTTCGGGCTCGAGGAACTCGAGCCTTGGTACGACCTCGTCGAGCGAGAGGTCGGCGTATCGGGGCAGGCCGGCAACGTCAACGGCACGATCGATGCACGCGGCAACATCTTCGAAGGACCGCGCGCACGCGAATACCCGATGCCGCCGCTCAGGGGTACTGAGTTCACCGAACTCATGGCCGGCGCCGCACGCAGGCTCGGCTGGAATCCGTTCCCGGGTCCGGCCGCGATCAATTCGGAGACCTACGACAACCGTTCGCCGTGCCTCTATCACGGCTTCTGCAGTCGCGGCGGCTGCCATGTCGAAGCGAAGAACTCGACGGCTGTCTCGACGATTCCGAAGGCTTCGGCTACCGGCAATCTTCGTATCGAGACCGAAGCCCACGTCACGGGAATCGCCGTCGACGGCGAGGGCCGGGCAAGTGCGGTCGAATACCTCAACGACGGTGAGACCTACATTCAGCCCGCCCGGGTCGTCCTGATTGCAGGGTATACCTACGAGAACGTGCGTCTCCTGCTGCTGTCGACATCCGGCGCCTTCCCGAACGGCCTGTCGAACAACGCGGGCCAGGTCGGCCGCCACTACATGACCCACAACCAGCGTGCCGGTGTGCTCGCACTTTTCCCACACGAACTCAATCGCTGGTACGGCCTGCCGGCCCAGGGCATCGCCATCGACGACTGGGCCGACGACAATTTCGACCATTCGGATCTCGATTTCATCGGCGGCGGCAATCTCTGGATCTACTCCGACCAACGGCCGATCGAGGCGGCGAGCATGAACACCTTCGGCCGGGCGCCGCGCTGGGGTTCGCAGTGGAAGGCCTTCGTCATGCAGAACGCCGGCCGCTGGGCAAATTCCTACCTGCAGAAGACGACGCTGCCGTACGAGGACAACTACCTCGACCTGCATTCCACGATCACCGATCCGCTGGGGCTTCCCGTCTGCCGGGTCACGGCCGACTACAAGGACCACGACCGGCGGCTCGCAAGCTACATTCAGGACCGGATGGAGGCGTGGTTCCGCGAGGCCGGCGCGATCGAGACGGTGCGCCAGCCCATCGGCTCGATGGTCGTGTCGACGCACGCCTACGGCGGCACGCGCATGGGCGATGATCCGGAGACGAACGTCGTCGACCGCTACGGGTTTTCGCACGAGGTTCCCAACCTCGGCGTGCTCGGCGCTTCGGTCATGGGCACGAGCGGCGCGCGCAACCCGACGCTGACCGCGCAGGCGCTAGCGTGGCGGACGGCCGAGCATCTGGTAGCGAACTGGTCCACGATCGGCGGCTGACGGCGGCTGACGACGGCGACAGTGATGGGCGCGCCGCGGTGATAAGCACCGCGCCGGCGGCGGCAATTGCTGTGATGGTTGCGGTGCACGCTGTTCCGGAGTGGACCGGCCGGAGTGTGCCCCCCAAGCCGACAGGGTATCTCAGCCGGCGGGCTGCGCTGCCCGTGTGCCCGCCGGGCACCGGTGTGCGTTCGAGTTCATGGCCTCAAACCGTTGCCTGCCTCCGGTCGGAACGTTTTGCTACGCTTAACGGGTGCCCGTCAGGCGACTTGGGAGGTGCGCTGTGTCCTATCGAAGCAAGACATCCGGGACGGTCGTCCTCCGATGCGGGAGCGCAGGCTTGGCGCTGATGCTCTGCGCGGCTTCGGCGCAGGCGGAACCTGCCGAATACCGTATCGATCCCGAGCATGTGGCCGTCGCGTTCCTTGTCGGTCACGCCGGATACGCCAAGGTCCTCGGCCAGTTCCTCGAGGTCGAGGGCAGCTACATGTTCGACGAGGAGACCGGCGTGCTCTCCGACATCGAAGTGGTCGTGGACACGGCGAGCGTCTTCTCCAATCACGACGACCGCGACGATCACCTGCGCAGCGGCGATTTCCTGAACAGCCGGCGCAATCCCGAGATGACCTTCACTGCCGAGACCGGCGCGCGCACGAGCCAGCGCACCTTCGAGGTGACAGGTCAACTCGAACTCCTCGGCGTCATGCGGCCGTTGACGCTGCAAGCGACGTGGAACAAGAGCGAGGACTATCCCTTCGGCCGCAGCGCGTATGTGATGGGCGTGTCCGCACGCGGCATGATCATGCGCAGCGAGTTCGGCATGGACTACGCTCTTGACGGCGACCTCGTCGGCGATGAGGTTGAGATCGTGATCGAATTCGAGGCGCGCAGGCAGTAGCCGAGTCGAGCAGCCCGTGGATTCCGGGAAATCGGACTCGTCTGAAGGCTGATCGCGGCGACTGTCCCTCCGTCTGCCATTGCCGTGACCGCTGTCAGTCAGTCGCACGAAAAGTCCCTGCCAGGCACCGCCCTGCAGGACCTTCCGGCGGAAACAAATACGTTATGCTTACCGGGAACAACTCGCAGCGAGGAGGCATCGCATGCGTGCCATAGGAATCTTCTCGATCATTGCTTCTTTCGCGTTTGCCGCGGCGCCATCGACTCTGGCACATCATTCGTTCGCAGCGCAGTTCGACTCGACCAAGCCCGTCACTCTTGAAGGAACGGTGACCAAGGTCGAGTGGCGAAACCCGCACATCTGGGTATATCTGGACGTCACTGATGACGATGGCGCCGTGACTTCGTGGGAATGTGAAGGCGGGGCGCCAAATGCCCTTACGAGACTGGGATGGGGCAGCCAGACGTTGAAGCTCGGTTCCACGCTGGAGATACATGGCTACCTCGCGAGAAACGGGACCAATACCTGCAACGCTCGAACGTGGATCTATGAGGGACGATCCGTGTTCGCCGGGGAAGCCAGCGACGGCGGTCCCGTGCCTGAGTAGAGCCACGATGTTCCGTCACGGAGAACCACCGATGAGAAACGCAAGTCTGGTCGTCGCCGGCTCGGTCACGATGGCTGCGGCCCTGAACCTCTCGCTCCTCGCACTGTCGCCGGCGTTCGCACAACGCGCCATATACGAACGCAACGTTGTCCTGACCGAACAACCGGAACCCGACGGCACGCCTGTGCCGAGAACGGCTGACGGGCGCGCGGACCTCAGCGGCGTCTGGAACAAGGCGATTCACCAGAACACCGCTCTGCCGGTCGAGCCGCTGCCATTCACGCCGGAAGGGCTCAAGGCATTCAACGATGTGGCGAACATCGTCGATCCCACGGCGCGTTGCATCCTTCCCGGGGTACCGCGCGTCAACAACTCGCCGTACCCGATGCAAATCATGCAGATGCCGGACCGGGTGGTCTTTGTCTATGAGTACATGCATAACTTCCGGGTGATCTATACGGACGGGCGCGGCCACCGCGAGAGCTGGGAGCCTTCCCTGATGGGCGACTCGATCGGCCGCTGGGACGGCGACACGCTCGTGATCGAAACGGTCAACCTGACCGATCGAACGCGTCTCGATGACCACGGCAACGTGCACAGCGATGCACTGCACGTGATCGAGCGCTGGCGCCGCATCAGTGCGAACGAGTTGTGGTACGAAGCGACGATCGACGACCCGAAGTACTACACCGAGCCCTGGACCACCGGTTACGTGATTCCTATGGCTCCGCCGGGTTGGGAGATCATGGAATACGCATGCACCGACAACAACAAGGACATGTACGACGGCCACCTGCAGCCCGGTTCCCTGAGCGGATCGGGTCGGGATGGCTCGGCGCTCGCCACTGCGCCGCTTCCGAGGGAGTGACCGGCGCGCAGGCAGTGGAGGAACGGGTCGGAGGGTAAGCGGTCCAAGCGGATCGGACTTGCCCGCAGGCCGGTCGGAGCGTATAACGCACCGTCAGCCTTGCGAATCGCTCGCAAGTGCAGCGCCGACGGCGAAGGCCCTCCCGAGGCCTTCCTTGCACGTTCCTGGCGCCGTTGAGTCTTTTCGGATCGGGGTGTCTCAGCCTGGTAGAGCACTGTCTTCGGGAGGCAGGGGCCGGAGGTTCAAATCCTCTCACCCCGACCAATAAAAACAATACCTTACGGTCGCATCAAACGCCTTGCTTTAGGTTGAAAGTGTGCTGCAGCACACTTTCTCCCCAAAATTCGCTTCTCTATAGCCCCCTGAGAGTTCCCAACTACGTACCCGTTTCGCTCGCTCTTGTCGTTCGCAATAGTGGCGCTTGGCAAAACATCACGGTCACGCAGAACCAATGCGTCGGGGAGAACATGACGCCCAGTGTTGACCTCGACAGAGAACCGGCTGTC
>JAQAJI010000115.1 GCA_028278665.1 Candidatus Rariloculus versatilis | reverse complement strand
ATTTCAACGGCGTGTGGAGCGTGGAGTAGATCCCGAACGTCGAACAGCGCATCGGTGGGCCTGTGCCGTACACCGAAGCGGGGCAGGACGCCTGGGACAACCGCGTCTTGGGCGAGGATCCGACCGGATATTGCCAGCCGAGCGGGCCGTCGCGCGTGTTTCATACGCCGTTTCCCGTGCAGATCATCCAGACGGAGAGCCAGGTCAGCTTCCTGTTCGAGATGCTGCACATGTATCACCGCGTCTTTACCGACGGCCGCGACCATCCGGACCCCGTCGACAAGACCTGGTGGGGACACTCGATCGGCCGCTACGACGGCGACAGCCTCCTCGGCGACCCGGTCGGGCGCCACGCTCGCACCTGCCCCTACACGAGCGGCGTGCAGCACAGCGACCAGTTGCAGCTGACGCAGGTGTTCGAAAAGACGGGCCCGGACGCGATCCGCTACACGGTGACCTACGACGACCCCGTGTTCTTCACCGAGCCCTGGAGCGTCACGTCACAGTTCACGCGTTCCGAGTACGACCTGCTCGAGTTCATCTGCACCGAAAACAACCGGGACGTCGCACACTTCATCACGGAGTGAGAGGCGAGCCGCGCTGATGAGCCGGCACACGGCCGTTCCCGTTCACTCAAGTCCGACGATCTCCCGCGCCGCGCCCGTAAGCTCCACGATGTGAAGCCCCGTATTCGCGCGGTCGACGGCGTAGATGTAGCCGCGATCGTCGATGTTGACGTTGTTCGTCTGAATCGCCTGCCTGCAGGTCTCGACACCCGCTTCGGTCACGCAGAATTCCGCCGTGTTGTCGGTGATCTCCGGCACGAAGTAGCCGACCTCGACGGGCTTAAACGGGTTCCTGATGTCGACGGCCCGAACTCCGGCGTTGAAGTAGGAGACCACCATGAGCGTGCGGTCGAAGTTCGGGTGGAACGCGTCTTCCATGGAGTGCGGCCCGAACCGTCCGCCGCGCTCGCAGAAGCCGCCGGGCTCCGGCGGCACTTCCCAGGACGAGACGGGCCAGGGCTTGTCCTCTTCCGTGATGTCGAGGAGGAAGACGACGTCGAAGACATCGCGGCAAAGCTCCGAAGCCGGGCCCGACTCCGACGCGACGATGAGGAAATCGCGCACGGCGCCGTCATCGACGTGTCCGGGCAGCTCGACGCCGAGCATCGGCTTGGCGGTGTGCACGCCCCAGTAGCGCGGCATGTCGAGCCGGGCGATCTGCGGATAGAGCAGGTTGTCGCGAGTCGGCAGCATGGGGTAGTCGGAGTTCGGATTGCCCTGGAGGAATCTGTCGATATCGACGATCTGCAGCGTGCCGTCGTTGCCGCTGCCGTAACCGAGGTAGAGCCTGTCTCCATGGGCGAACGCCTGGTGCAGGCCGGAAACCGAGTTCGGCGGCATCGGTCCCTGTGCAGTCGGTTCCCAGCCGGCGAGGCCGAAGTCGCGGATGTGCCTGGGTTCGGCCGGATTGCCGAGGTCGTAGGCCTGCAGCACGCGCGTCACGCGCCAGCCTTCGGGCGTGCCGTTGAAGTACCCGATACCGCTGGCGCATTCCCATTGCAGTTTGTGGGTCTCCCGCGTACCGCGCGACGACTCGCGCCGCGACGACTCGCCCGTTTCGGCGATCGTGGAAAGAAAGGCCGGCGCCGCGGGGTCGCTGACGTCCCAAAGCTCATAGCTCAACTGCCCGTTGGTACGCACGAGGTAGGTCATGGCCGGATCGCCGTTCGGCAGTTGCGTGCCGGCGCAGACCTGCACATGCTGCGTGCCGTTCGCGTCGAGCCCCGAGGGCGGCACGTGGGCGAGCAGTTCCGGTGCCGCGGGGTCCGTGACGTCGAGGATCGACATCCCGTTGCGCTCGGTCACGCCGGCAACGGGATCGAACGCCTCGCCGGCGTGGTGGCCGACGAATAGGATGTAGCGACCGGCGTAGTTGTGCACGACCGGCTGGTAGGCCGAACGACCCTGCAGATCGTGCACACCGACCAGCCGCATGTTCAGCGCTTCGGCTTCCTCGGCCGCGGCGGCGGGGGTCTCGCCGCCGGGGTCGGTGCCGCAGGCTGCAAGGGTCATGGCCAGCCCGGCGCCAAGCAGCTGCTTGGGGAGACCGGGGAAGGAATCGGATGACATTCTCATCGGCCGCTCCTGTAACGCGCCGAGCGCGGACGGTTCGGTTGAGAATGTAGCACTTTTGCCGCTCCTCGAGACGGTCATGCTCCGGCGCTCCAGGACTTCAGGGCTGCGAATCCGCATCGAGTTTTCGCTTTGTCGCATCCCTGCGCCGCAGGCTGCTCGCTTGTAGCCGCCGCCAGTGGACGGCTGCTTCGATATGGCGCATTCTTGGCCTGTGCGCTGGCTGGAATCCCGGGGGAGAAAGGCATGAAACAATCGCTGATTCAGGCACGTATCGGAATCGCAACATTGGGATGCGTTGCCTTGGTACTGGTTTTCACCCATTTCGTCTCGAACCGGGCTCACGCCCAGGAGCAGGCGAGCCCACCTGCACCGTGCGGCCCGGCCGGGGATCTGCCCGACGAACTCGGCGGCAACGTCGCGGCCGATTCGCGCTGTTTCGAGTTGCGCATGTACACGGTGGACCTGGAGCGGGTCGGCGTCGGCGACTTCAACGGCGGCATCGATGAGTTGCATCAACGCTTCCGCGAGAAAGAGGTCGAGATCTTCGAGAAGCACGGCGCGGAAATCATCGGCTCATGGCAGAACCTCGGTAACTCCAACATGATGATCTGGATGCTGGCTTATCGGGACCGGGCGCACCGCGAACAGGTCTGGGCGGACTTCGCGGCGGACCCGGAGTGGACGGAACTGCGCGCGAAGTACTTCGTACCGCTCGAGCCGCCGAACGTCTTCATGATGAGCGCGACGGACTGGTCGGCGCTCAGGTAGCGCGTCGAGCAACCCGGCCAGGAGCCTGCGCCGCAGCAAGTCGCGAAAGCGAAAATCCGATGTCGCTGGCGGGAACGGCGAACCGCCGCTCGGGAGTGCCCGGAACGGTTGGGCTCACCGGCGTTCATTGCTGCACGGTTTGCCGGTTTAAGGCGCCATGCATTGACGAACCGTGCTATTCGGACGTTTCGCGCTCCGTCGCCATCCAGACCACCGCGCCGCCGACGACGGTCATCACCGCGCGCAAATCCTTGATCTCGTCTTCCGGCACGCTCATGTAGTCGCGGTCGAGCACCACGAAATCGGCGAGCTTGCCGGCCTCGATACTGCCGAGGTCGTCCTCGCGCAAGAGCAGCCAGGCATTGGTCCGCGTGTGGGCCGTCAGCGCGGCTTCGCGCGGGACGGTTTCGCTGAGGATGGGTTCGCCGGCCGGCGACAGGCCGCTCACGACCCAGCCGATATTGTGAAACGGATTCGGGCTTGCCACGGTCGTTGCGTCAGAGCCGAGCCCCCAGGTGCCGCCGGACTCGTGGATGGTTCGAAACGGCGGCGTGCTCGCGCCGCGGGCGATGGCCTCGGGTGTCGCAAGCCGGCTCGAGCTGTGCGCCGCGAAGACCGCGCCGAGCGCATTGGCGCGCTCGATGGACTCCGGCGACATGCCGTTCGTGTGGGCGATCGTCCAGCGCAGATCGCCGATCGGGCGGACCGCGTTCACGGCCTCGAAGACATCGAGCAGCGTGCGGACCTTGACGTCCCGCAGTGAGTGCTCGTGCAATTGCCAACCGTGCTCGGCGGCGGTGAGCGCGATGGCTTCGTAGTTCGCAAGTTCCTCAGCGGAAATCTGCCAGGGTGTCGCGCGCATCGGTGGGTAGGTCGTCTCGCCCCAGCCGAACTGCGCGAAGCGAAGCCCCGTCAGGTCCGGCGTGCGGGAGCTCAGCGCCGCGACGATCTCATCGGCAGACGAGCCGATGCCATGCTGGCCGTTGAGGCTGTAGAAGACGCGCATCGTCAGATCGCCGGCGTCGGCCGCGCGTCGGAGCGCGTCGTAGTACTGCGGCGTCACGCCGTTGCCGCCGACGTCGTAGACGCCCGTGAGCCCCATGCCGTGCATGTCGGCGATGGCCGCGTCGAGGCTCGCGTTCCAGACTTCGGCGGGCACGTCGGGAATGGCGGCCGTGACGAGGTTCATCGCGGGGCCGACGAGTTCGCCCGTTGGGTTCCCTGCGGCGTCCCTGACGAGCGTGCCGGGGCCGTCGTAGCTCGATCCGGTGCCGATGCCGCCCGCGCGAAGTGCCGCGGAGTTTGCGAAGCCGCGCCGATAGCCCTCCTGAATGTAGAGCGCAGGGTCCGGAAGCGTGCGGTCGAGTTCGGCGAGCGTGAATGGCAGAGCGTCCGCTCCGAACTGGGCGAAGTTCCAGCCGCCGATCACGAGGACCCACTCGCCGTCGGGGAGCACGCTCGCCCGCTCGGCGATTAGCGCAAGTGCGGCGTCGCGCGACGTGACGCCGTCGAGCCGCACATGCCGGTACCAGTCGCGCGCGGCGCGCGCGAAGTGCAGGTGGTGGGGCATGCGGCCCGGCACGACGGTCCTGCCGGCGAGGTCGATCGTTTCGGTCGCAGGGTCCGCCAGCGTGAGGATTTCGGCGTCGCTTCCGACCGCGAGGACGCGCTCCCCGGCAACCGCGATCGCCTCGGCCACGCTGAACTCCTCGTCCACGGTCAGCACCTTGCCGTTCGTGAAGATGCGGTCGGGCACTGCCGGGTTCGCAGCACCCGCAGCTTGTGCGGCCGCAACGTTGCCGCGCCCGGCAAACGGACCGCACACGACGCAAAGAAGGGCCGCCAGAAGTGGCAGGGCAGGGGAGCGGTGGGCTTTCACGGCGGGATCTCCATTTGCAGGCGTACTCGGATCCGGAAGCGCTCGCGCGCGGTCTCGCAAGCCTACCGAGCCCGCTGCGTCCGCGCTACTTCAGCGCCTGACTGCAGCTGTCGCGCGCCGGGCTGCCGACGTGGACTTCGCCTGCGCACGGAGATCAACCGTGGGCTTTCGGCGTCTACCTGATTGCCACGGGAGACTTCGCCTGCGCGCGGGGATCAACCCGTGCCGGGATCGTTCCCTGGCGTCGTACCCCGGCGCAGCGGTTGGCAGAAGTGCGGTTCCCGGCTACCCTTGGCGAGGCACGGCGCAGGCGCGGGACAACCCGGCGTCGCAGCACAGCGCCAGGGACAACACGGGAGAACGAAATGCGTCCAGTCACGAGTCTTGCAACGATTGCCGTATGTGCGCTCGGCCTGTCACAGGCCGGGGCCCAGGATTCCGGCGACTACATGATCCCCGCCGACACGCCGGCCAACATCCGCGCCGCCGTCGAGTCGAGCGCCCGCACGGACGAGCAGCGCGCTCGCGATGCCGGCCGCAAGCCCGCCGAAATCATGACGCTCGCCGGCATCGGCGAGGGCGACACCGTCGTCGAGCTTGCCGCTTTCGGCCACTACTACACCACGATGCTCGTCGAGGCCGTGGGATCCGACGGTCACGTCCACATGGTCGACATGCCCTGGACCGGCCCGTTCGGCGGCGAGTCCGGGATGGCCATGGATGGCGCGCATGACAACGCGACGTACCACCAGGTGCACTACAACGAAATGGAGCTGCCGGGCGATCTCGACACGGTGCTCTGCGTGCTCTTCTATCACGACCTGCAGCGTGACAACGAAGCGGACAGCGTCGACACGGCCGACATGAACGCCCGCATCTTTGCCGCGCTCAGGTCCGGCGGCACATACCTGATCGTCGATCACAAGGCGGAGGACGGCTCCGGCTGGCGTGACGGAACCACGCTGCACCGCATCGACCCCGCGACGATTCGCGAGGAGGTCGAGGCGGCCGGTTTCGAACTCGTCGAGGACAGCGACGTGCTTGCGAATCCCGACGACGACCGCACGCTCGGCATGCGCGACCCGGCCATCCGCGGCAACACCGATCGCGCGGTTTTCGTGTTCCGCAAGCCCTGATCGGCAGGGCGTGCGCCGGGGTGCGGGCGGTACGCGCCTGCACTCTGCCATTCGCGTTACAGGTGCCGACCCCAATCCGCTACAAGCCAGGGGGAGGTGCAGAGCCGCTTGCCTGAGAGAGGCGGTGAATGGGTCCGTGCAGGCTCGGTGTGCGCGTCGTCTCGATGTTGCGGGGAGTCGCACTGCGGGCCGCTTGAAACACGCCGTGAATACAGCCCTGTCGGCTCCACCCGCGCGTCCCTGCGCGCGCGGGTTTCAAGCGGCCCGCAGTACGCCTCCCCTTGGGTGGTCACGAGTTCGGATTCGCGT
>JAQAJI010000114.1:2201-8587 GCA_028278665.1 Candidatus Rariloculus versatilis | reverse complement strand
ACAATGTCGAAGCGCTCGCACTGACTCAAGGCCAGAACTGTCGCCAATCGCGGTACTTGCGAATACCAGCCACAGACCAGAACATACGACCACAGGAGCGCTTGATGGTTCGCAACTGGCTCAACCCGTCATGATTGCTGGCGGCTCGGGTCAGACGGGGGTTTCACCGACGGTTCGAGGCGCCCTGGGTTAAAATCGACCGATGAATCCGAGATCCGTCCGTCCCTTGCTGTCCGGCAACCCGATCGCGCAGGTGTTGTCTTTACTCGTCGCGGGAGTCGCGCTGATCGGTGCGGTCCTGATGGGAGCGGTCGTGCTGGTTGTCGTCCTGGCGTTAGCCGTCGTTGCTGCCATTTACTTCTGGATACGGATTCGGTGGCAACTGCGCAGCGCACGCCGAGCGAGCGCGCCCGGGACAGACGCGCGACGCGAGGCCTCGGCGCGGGGCAAGCAGCGCAAGGCGGGGCAGGGCAGAATCATCGAGGCGGAGTCCACGGTGATCGAGGAACGCGACTTGCGCGACTGAGGCAAGATGGCGAAAACAATGCAACGTTCGACGAACAGGGACCGGCGGCGCAGACGCCGGGGCCGCGCCGTGTCGATGGTCGTGTTCGTGCTCGCGACATTCGGGCTTGCGTGGTTCTTCGAATCCCAGGCCACGACGACGATCATCTTCGTGCGCCACGCCGACACCGACCTCCCGGCCGTCGGCGCGGGCGGACCGGACAACGCGACCGGGACGGTTGGGCCGGTCACTACGCAAGACGCGGTCGCGCCAGGCGATCCCGATGGCGTTGGCGCAGGCGACACGCCCGCGGCGGGCGGCGCTGACCGCCCACCCGATCCGCCGCTCAACGCCCGCGGTCGCGCTCGCGCAGAACTCCTCGCGGACTTCCTCCAGGACATCGACGTCATTGCGAGCGTCGACGCGATCTATGCAACCGAGTCGCAGAGGACCCGCCAGACCGCGATGCCGCTCGCCGATCGGCTCGGCCTCGATGTCGCGGTCACCGATCACTACGACTACGTCGGCTTCATGGCTCAAGTGCTGAGCGAGCACAAGGGCAGAATCGTTCTGGTCGTCACACACGGCGACGCGATCGCGCCGCTCGTGGAGGAACTTCATGGCAGCAAGAACGTGCCCGAAGTCGGTCCGGCCGACTACGACAACCTCTACATCGTGACCGTCCCCTGGTTCGCGAAGGTCAAGACCCTGCGGTTTCGCTACGCGCTTGGCTGGGACCGGCAGTACCCGCTACACGCCCCTCGCCAGCGGATTGCCGAGTAACGCGCCGTCGTCCGCCAGCGGCGGATAGGGCAGGTCCCTGGCACGGCAGCGCCGGGCGATGTCGGGATAAGCCCATTCGAACAGCGTACCTTGGAACTCCTCCGGATCGAGCCGCGACCGGTCGTACAGTCCGGCTGCGCGCCGCTGGCGTTCCGCTTCGAACAGGATCACGGCTGCGGCGACAGAGACGTTGAGCGATTCGACGAGGCCGTGCATGGGGATCCGGATAGAGAAGTCGGCTTGGCTTAGTGCCTGCTCGCTCGGCCCGCAGAGTTCTGCGCCGAGGATAATCGCGATCTTTTCCGTGTAGTCGACGTCGCGATAGTCGCGGGCACCGTGTTCGGCGTGGGCGGCTGCGAGTTGCCAGCCGTTCGTGCCAAGCGCGGTAGCGGCGTCAGCGACGCTCGAGTGAGTCACGACCTCGACCCAGCGCTTGGAGCCTCCGGCCATCATGTGATGGCGTCGGATTGAGCCGTCGGGCGAGATCGCGTGCAGTCGATGGATGCCGACCGCGTCGCAGGTTCTGAGGATGGCCGAGACGTTGTGCGGCTTGTGCACGGCGTCGGCGAGCACGGTCAGATCGGGTTGGCGCCGCGCAAGCGCCTGTTTGAGTTTGGCGAACCGTTCGGGCGTCATCGGGCGCGATTATCCCATCCACCAGTCGGTGTGCGCAGATATGCGCTCATCTGCGAATGGAAACGTTGCTTTCCCAGGTCCCGTGGCGACCGGGAAAGGTCGCTGTCGAGCGCGCCCGCTTACTCAGCTCAACTTGACGACGCACGGCGGGGTCGTGCCTCCCGCTTCGAGCGTGCGTGGCTACGCTTCGATCGAACTCGACGTAATGCTCGCGATGTCGACCGTCCCCATCTGTTGCATTACGATGCGCAGTTCGCGGTTCAGGATCTCAAGCACGCGTTCGACGCCGGGCTGACCGAACGAGCCGAGCCCCCAGATGTAGGGCTTGCCGATGCAGATGCCCCGTGCGCCAAGCGCGAGCGCCTTGAACACGTCAGTGCCGCGCCTGAAGCCGCTGTCGACGACCACGGGAATCCGTCCGTCGACCGCTTCGAGGACCTCCGGCAGGCATTCGATGCTGCTGCGGCCGCTGTCCTCGGCGCGCGAGCCGTGGTTGGAGACGATGATGCCGTCGACGCCGTGCTCGAGGCAGATGCTTGCGTCCTCGCCTGTCACGATGCCCTTGACGAGCACGTTCATTGACGTGGTGTCCTTGAGGCGATCGACGTAGTCCCAGGTCAGCCCGCGGATGCCCATGGAGAGGTTGGCCAGGTCCGCGTCGGCGAACATCGCCTTGAGACGGAATGCCGCTTCGAAGCCCGGTTGGTGGCAGGCCTGACACTCCTCGTTCGTGTCGCGGCTGAAACGCGCGATCGGCTCGAGATTCCGGGCCGGGATGTCGACGGTCAGCGCGAGCGCCGTGCAGCCGGCGGCTTCGGCGCGCCGGATCATGTCGCGCGTGAACTCCCAGTCCGTGGTCGGGTAGAGCTGGTACCAGAGCGGGGCACCACGCGCTTCGGTCACGTCCTCGACCGAATGGTTTGTCACGGTCGAGAGAATCTGCAGCGTATTCGCCATTGCCGCGGCGCGGGCGACGGCGAGTTCGCCTTCTGGATGGAAGGTCGCAAGCGCACCGCAGGGCGCGAAGAAGATCGGCGAGTCGTAGCGGCGACCGAAAAGCTCGACGGACAGATCGACGGTCGAGGTGTCCACGAGCCGTCTCGGGAGGAGCCGGAACTTCGTGAAGCCGTCCCGGTTGACGCCTAGCATGCGTTGGTCGTCGACGCCCTGGGCCATGTACCAGTAGTGACCGGCCGGCATATGGACCTTCACATACTCGTGGAAATCGAAGACGTTGAGGGCCTGCTCGGGGCGGTCGATGAGCGCGGCGAGGATCTCGTCGAGTGCGTCGATCACGTTGGCTTGCGCCAGGCCGCCGCGCGGGGCGAGCGCCGCACCGAGCCCGCAGGCGAGCGGGCTCGCAGCGATGAAGCGCAACAGGGCGCGGCGCGATTCACGTTCGGATCGTCGCAGATTCATGGTCGGTCCCCGGTTCCCGTGTCCCGGCCCACTATACCGGCGCGCAGGCGGGCGTTGAAACGGTCGGGCGCAGCGGTCGGAGCGCATCACGGCGTTCGTTGGCGATCGCCCTGGTACGCGAGAGTTCGTTGTTGCAAAGCCCTCAATCGTCGTTCAGCCGCGCCTTGCCCGCATACTTGAGCGGCAGGTTCGTCGTATCGACCGACTTGCGCAGCACGAACGAGGAGTGAACGCCGATGACGCCCTCGATGCGCGTGATCTTGTTGAGCAGAATGCGCTGATACTCCTGCATGTTCGGCACCGTGACCTTGAGCTGATAGTCTGCGTCCTGGCCCGTGATCAGGTAACACTCCTGAACTTCCGTGTACTCGCACACGATCGACTCGAAGTGCTCGAAACGCTCCGGCGTATGCCGGTCCATGCGGATGTGGATCAGCGCCGTCAGATTGAGGCCGAGGCTCTCGGGATCCAGGCGCACGGCACGCGCACTGATTACGCCGGCGTCTTCGAGTTGGCGGATGCGCCGCGAGCAAGGGGAGGGTGACAGGCCCACTCGCTCGGAGATTTCCTGGTTGGTTCTCGCGCCGTCTGCCTGTAACTCGGCGAGGATCTTTAGGTCAAACGCGTCGATCTTCATGAGGCGGCTCCACCGAAATCACCGCAGAAACTACCAAATCTTGCTCCATAATGAGCAACAAATTGCGCCATTTGGAATATTATTTCCAAATTAGGCCAGTAATGCCATCCTGTACAGCATAGAATAGCGTCAATCGTTGCGATTGACGTTCCCCAGGGACAGGCACATGGCGGAATTCGACCACCGCAGGTACCGGCCGTTCGAGCCGCTTCGGCTTTCGGATCGAACCTGGCCGGACAAGGTCATCACGCGCGCACCGGACTGGTGCAGCGTGGATCTTCGCGACGGCAATCAGGCGCTCGTGCAGCCCATGTCGGTTTCGACCAAGCTCGAACTCTTCGAACTGCTCGTGGAGCTTGGCTTCCGCGAGATCGAGATCGGCTTTCCGTCGGCGTCGGCTACCGAATACGAGTTCGCGCGTCTGCTGATCGAGAAGGACATGATTCCGGACTCGGTGACCGTGCAGGTGCTGACGCAAGCCCGTGAGGAACTCGTGGAGAGGACCTTCGAAGCCCTGGTCGGCATTAAGCGCGCGGTCGTCCACGTCTACAACTCCACATCGGCCGTGCAGCGCGAGCAGGTGTTCAGGACGACGAAGGACGAGATCACCGGGATTGCGATCAACGGGGCGCGCTGGGTCCGGGACCATGCCGCGCACCATCCGGATACCGACTGGACGTTCGAGTATTCGCCCGAGAGCTTTTCGGCTACGGAGCCCGAGTTCGCGGTCGAGGTCTGCGACGCCGTGCTCGATGTCTGGCAGCCTCGCAACGGTCAGGCTGTCGTGATCAATCTGCCGGCGACAGTCGAGATGGCGACGCCGAACATATTTGCCGACCAGGTGGAGTACTTCTGCCGCAACGTTTCGCAGCGCGAGCACATCCGGGTCAGTCTGCACACGCACAACGATCGCGGTTGCGCGGTCGCCGCATCCGAGCTCGGTCTCATGGCGGGCGCGGATCGCATCGAAGGCACGCTTTTCGGCAACGGCGAGCGCACGGGCAACATGGACATCGTCACGATGGCGATGAACCTGTATACGCAGGGCGTCGATCCAAAGCTCGACCTTTCCGACATGGCACGGATCATCCGCGTGTACACGCGCTGCACCGACATGGCCGTGCATCCGCGCCATCCCTGGGCCGGCGATCTCGTCTATGCGGCGTTTTCCGGCAGCCATCAGGACGCGATCCGCAAGTCGATGGCGTTTCACGACGAACAGGGGCAGGAGCACTGGAACGTGGCCTACCTGCCTGTCGATCCCGAGGATCTCGGCCGCCGTTACGAGGAGGTCGTACGCATTAACAGCCAGT
The DNA here is from genome assembly GCA_028278665.1 of Candidatus Rariloculus versatilis. Taxonomy (GTDB): domain Bacteria; phylum Pseudomonadota; class Gammaproteobacteria; order Steroidobacterales; family Rariloculaceae; genus Rariloculus; species Rariloculus versatilis. The sequence goes on along the minus strand of JAQAJI010000114.1, from coordinate 3,294 downwards.
CGGGCAAGGGCGGCGTCGCGCTCGTGCTCGAACGCGACCACGGCATCAAGTTGCCGAAGTGGCTGCACCCGGTCGTCAGCCGCGTCGTGCAGCGGCAGGCCGAGGTGAGCGGCGACGAAGTACCGTCAGGACAGGTGCGCGCGCTCTTCGAGTCCGCGTTCCTTGTCGTTCCGGACAACTGGCAACTCAAGGCGTACAAGCTGAGTTCCGAGAAGCACGAGACTCTCGGGCAGTTCCGTCTCGGCGGTGAGCCGGATGTCGTCCTGAACGGCCAGGGGCAGGGCCTGATCGAGGCGCTTGTCGCCGGCATTCGCCAGCGCTTTGCCTCCGACGTCTCGATCATCGAGTTCGACGAGCGCGCGCTGAGCGCGGGCACCGATGCCAAGGCACTCGCATCGGTTATCGTCGATATCGACGGCGAGCGGGCCGCGGCGTGCTGCATCGATGAGGACAGTTCGTTCGCCGCGCTGCAGGCGACGCTCTCGGCAGTCGGGCGCGGACTCGCTTGCGCCGACGAGCGAATGAAGAGGGTCGTCTGACAGAATGTCAGGCCGAGCTTCGGATAGATGCTACCCGGCTCCGGGAATCAGTTTGACGAGCGCAACGGTGACGGCGATGATCGCGCCGGCCTGAAACATCAGGGCACGGTAGATTTCAGCCCGCAAACTCGCGATATCAGATTTCGTCGCCAACACCGCAAGATCCGGTGTAGCGGCAACGCCCAACTGACTGGCGATGGCGGCGGCCTGTCCGGCCGACATACCGGCAGCTGCCAACTCTTGTGCGGCGGTCAGCGTGTTGAAAGTGTGCGTGCTCATCTGCCCGGTTGCGTCGAATGACACTTAATCACTTTACTATCGCTCCGAAACAAGGTGCAACGACCGAAAGTGGACGATGCCCGAGGATTCATGCAGTCACGCTGTGTTGACAGTCTGCGCCTTGAGCGCAGGGAACGTCCACATGTGAGCCACTCCCCATGAGCCGCTGCTTGCCATCGTTCCCGGCTTGAGCGTCGGCCAGGAGCCTGCGCCGTAGGAAGTCGCGAATCGCCGTCTTCGGCGAGGCGTTTCGCCCAACGCGAAAATTCGCTATC
>JAQAJI010000114.1:0-2192 GCA_028278665.1 Candidatus Rariloculus versatilis | reverse complement strand
CATATTTGACGAAATCGATCGGGCGAAGGGGCGGATGAGAGCGGATTTGCAGCCGCGAATTCCTACGGCGCAGGCTCCTCGTTGACGTTACCTGGATAGTAACGCGCGACGACGCTCGAGCTGCGTCGAAACCGGCCGTCCGTCGTTCTGGGGCGGAACTGACTGCGCCGGATCAGATCGACGAGCCGGTCGTGAGCTCTGTCACTGACGCCGGGTGACGAATCCAGGATCTCGATTTTCCTGCTTGTTCCAAACCTGGTGATCTCGAAGGCCACATCGACGTATCCACCGGATCCCTCTGTTTCATTCGATATCAGTGCGTTGGGCATGAACGTGGGCAGTACGGCCGGCGTTGCAGGCGAGAAGATCTCGTCGATCGAGGATTGCGCTGCGCCCATTTCTTTCAGCTTTCGGTACAACAACTCGTACTGCGAAAGCGCTGGCGCGTAACGTCTGTGTACCAGGTCCCAGTCAGCGATTTGAACAAGCGCTTCGCTTTGCGTTTGCCATGAGCCTGTCGCTACCTCTCGGGCGTACAAGCGCTGCAGAGCTGATCTGCCGACGCCATATTGCGTTGGAAAGGCGGCCTGCGCCCCCATCGCGTTCTGCGCCAACCGCTTGTTTCTATCAGGATCTGCAGGGTCCCAGTTGGCGATTCCGATCAATGCCTCGGCCCAACTTCGCCACGGCTCGAACATGATATCGCCACGGAGCAGATTCGGGTCCTGGGGCGTGCGACTTGCAGTCCTGACCAGTTCCATTTCCTACTCACGCAGTGCATCGCCTTGGGTCGCATCGTTCCGGAGCATGACGGAATCAGCTTCGGCGATATGCCTCTGTGGATCCGCGTTGAGGGCTTTCTGCACGTCTGTACGGCTACCGGAACTACACTGCGTCATGTCCTGCCCTGGGATACCGTCGTCGCCAGGTTTTGTTCCCGGCCAGTCGTAGTAGCAACCAAGTTCAATCTGCGGTGGTGATTCGCCATCGAGATATCGATCGAGCACATCCTTTCGTTTCTCGGCCGCTTCCCGAAATATGGCGACTGTTCGCAGGTCATCGGGATGCCGTCTCGCCAGCGTCAAGAGCTCCTGCTCAAGTTCCCATGCGGATGCTGCACGCCCCCTCGCTTCTTCGTGCTCGATCAGTTGCTGGATCAGGGGCGCTTGTGCCAGGGAATGCAGACCGTAGTTGACACGCATCAACTGCAGAACACGCTTGATGGTCGCCTCCGCCTGAAGTTGATCGCGCTCCTCGTGAAACAGGATCGCCAAGGCCGTCAATGGACCAATCAGCCCTTCGGCGAACGGTCCATTCCCGGATTCTTCCTCGTGAATCGCTTCGAGGAATTGCCGCTGCCTGTCGGCCGCGGTCATCAGGCCCGGTTGCGAATGAGTGCTGTCCGGCGCACAGACAATAGCCAGACAGACGACGCCAACCACAGCGGTCAGCTTTCGGCGTGCTTCGCGCGAGGTCATTGGCGCCTCCATGCAGGCCCGGTCGCAATAGACCGGGCCTGACGTTGTGCGCGGGTCGGCGAGTTACTCGACGATGAGTGCTTCCACCTGGATGTTCAGGGCCACATCCATCAGGAAACCGAAATTCTGCGCGTAGTCGACACCGAAGTCGGCACGGTTGATCGTCGCGGATGCGTTCGCACCGCAGACTTCGCGCCCCTGTTGCGGGTGCTGCCGGCACACGAAGCTGTCGACCGTCAAGCGGACGGGCTGGCTCACGCCGTGCATCGTCAGCGTGCCGTCGACGGCAGTCGGCGCGCCATCCTCAAAGTCGACGAGCTCGCCGGTGTAGGTCGCGGTCGGGTACACCTCGACGTCGAACATGTCGGACGAACGCGCGTGGTCGCTGAGGCCGTCGTGTCCGAAGTCGATCGAGGCCATGTCCATCGTGATGTCGACGCTGCCGGTTCCGGCTTCCACGTCCAGTACGATCGTTCCGGACGTGCCGTTGATCTTGCCCCGCCAGAGTGAAAGACCGCCCATGTGGTCGGCTGCGAAGGATGGGAACGTGTGGTTGGAGTCGATCTCGTACGTCTTTGGTGCGGCTGTCGCAGTCGCGCCGCGCGTGGTCAGGGCGATGCCGGGAAATGCCGCGCTAAGAATTCCGGAAGTCCTCATTGTTCTTGGCTCCTTGCTGGTTTACCTGTCGTCAATAGCTGCAAGTCTGCGAGCGTT
>JAQAJI010000113.1:11473-17989 GCA_028278665.1 Candidatus Rariloculus versatilis | reverse complement strand
ACGACGGGTTACGGCCGGTCGACGCGGCCATTGCTGATGAACGATCCGTGCAATCTGTCCGAAAACCAGCAGGCTGATCTGGTGCCACAGTTTCTGGACGCTCCGTGTCCCCCAGGTTACCCCTATGCCGCGACCACGATTGCGTCGGACTGGCACGATATCGATACGGTCGTCGACTACCTCAGGAGGTTGAGAGGCGTCGAACGCGTCAGTCTGGTGGGTTGGTCGCTGGGCGGTCCCCGCGCGGGGGGATATGCCGCCCGTTATCCGGACAAGGTGGATCGAGTTGTGCTCCTCGCCCCCGCGTACAATCGAGACGCTTCCGCGGCTCCGCCCGAGCGCCCCGTCGAAGGCGCCGCCATGACGAAGCAGTCCCGCCAGGATTTCGTGGCGAATTGGGATCGGCAGGTGGGTTGTCCCGGTCAGTACGAACCCGCCGTCAGCGAAGCCGTCTGGACGGCGATGATGGCATCGGACCCGATCGGTGCGACTTGGGGAACGGGCGTACGCCGGGCGCCCCGGACCACGGTATGGGGATGGACGCCCGATGTCGTTGGAGCGACAGAGACGCCCATGTTGCTGGTCGCCGGCATCCACGATGCCCAGATTTCTGCCGAACGGGTTCGCCAGTTGTATGAGGACCTCGGTTCCAACAACAAGATTCTGATCGACCTTGGCTGCGCGTCGCACAATGCGATGTGGGAAAGCAACCGCTTGCTGCTGTTCGATGCATCAGTCGAGTGGCTCAGGGACGGTACCGTGAATGATGTCGACAGTGGCGTGCTGACGATGGGCTACCGGTGAAAACGCGGCGAGGTGCGGCGGGCATCAGGGTCGGCCCTTGATGGCTTCGAACCTCAGGCGCACATAGTCGGCGATCCATTCACCGTTCGTGCCGAGTAGCGGTTCGAGCCGGTCGCAAACCGCCAACAGAAACCCCTCGCGCTGATCCGGCACAATCAGCGACGCAAAACTGTCCGCGAATGTCTCCAGAAAACCAGGCATTCCCCCCGGCAGCCGCGTCGGGCGCGGGATGAGCTCGATGTAGCGTACGCGGAATCCTGCAGCAGCCAGTCTGTCGCGGTACTCGTCTGCCGTGGGGAAATACCAGGGATTGGCCGTCGAAGCGTCGATGCCGCGAAGTTTCAGTTCACCCACGAGCGCCTGCTCGATCGCTGCGCAGTTGCCATAGCCACCGAACTCCCCGACGAAGCGGCCGCCCCGTCGAAGCGCTCGGTAGACATTTTCGATGACGAGGTCGGCCTCCCCTATCCAATGAAGAACGGCATTGCTGAACACCGCGTCAAATTCAGCCTCGAATTCCAGTTCTCGCGCGTCCTGCTTCCGTACGTCGAGATCGAACTTCCGGGCGACAGCAATGAACTCGGCGCTGGGATCGATACCGACCGTGTCGCACCCCCTGTCCTGCAGGATTCTTGTCAGTTCACCATCGCCGCATCCGAGGTCAAGTATCCGTTCGCCAGATTGGGGATTGAGGAGTTCCAGCACGGGCATGCCGAGATCGCTCACGTACCGGGCGTTTTTCGCGTAGATGTCAGGTTTCCAGACCTTTGGTGTCATGACGCTTCGGATCGTGCGGGAAACCGGTTCTGAACCCGGCAGGCATTCGACTTCATGAGCGCGCATCGGGCTCGTTTGCGCTCCAGATGCCGCTCGGAGCCGTCGTCAGGCTAATGCGCCTCACGCAGCCGCGCGACGTCGTCGGCGGTGATGGACGATGGTGTTGCGCCGAAACGCGCGACGACATAGTTCGACACCGCTGCGATATCTCCGTCGGTATAGATGTCCCCGAACGCCGGCATCATCGCGACCGCGCCGTCCGGCGATGCGAGCGAGCTTGCGCCGTGGATGATCGCGAGCGCGACGTTCGTCGCGCCGGGATCATTGACGGCGCGGCTGCCGGTGAACGTCGAATGCGGCACGAGGTCGTTCTCGCCGGTCCAGCCGTGGCAGCCTGCGCAATCGGCCGAGTAGATATCCAGACCGCGCGGATTGTCTTCAGCGGCGACGCCCTGCAGCGGGTCCGAAGCCGCCGGCTGCATACGCAAAGCGGGCAAATCCGGCGTTTCCACCGGCGGCACGGAGCGCACGTACTCGACGATCGCGCTGATGTCGGAGTCGGTCATCCTCCGGAAACTCAGGTGCACGGCCTCGGCCATGGGGCCGAACGCGGAGCCCCTGTTCCGGGCGCGCCCGGTCTTGAGGTATTGCTCGAGATCCGCCACGCTCCAGTTGCCGATCCCTGACGATGCATGGCTCGACAGATTGTAGGCGCGCCAGCCCTCGGCCAAACCGCCGCCGAACTTCTGCCGGTTGTCGAGCGATTGCAGCGGCGTTCGTGGCGTGTGGCAGTCGCCGCAGTGTCCGAGTGCCTCGACCATGTAAGCCCCGCGGTTCCACGAAAGCGGCCGGTCAGCGACAGGCTCGAAACGTGCGTTCGGGTTGTAGAGCATGGCCCAGAATCGCATGAGCAAGCGCTGGTTGTAGGGAAAGCGCAGGGTGTTGTCCGGCGGCACGCTGTGCACGGGCGGCTGACTGAACAGGTATGCCCTGATCGCCAGGACATCCTGCTCGGTCAGGTACGTATAGGCAGCGTATGGAAACGCGGGATAGAACCATTCGCCGTCCGGGCCAACGCCGCTGTGCACGGCCCTGACGAAGTCTTCGTCGCTCCAGCCGCCGATCCCGGTCTCCGGATCGGGACTGATATTCGAAGAATAGATCGTGCCGAAATCCGTAACGAAGGCGCGCCCTCCGGCGAAAGCCTGACCGCCCTCTTCCGTGTGACAGGCCAGGCAATCGGCGGCCTCGGCAAGGTACTGGCCGCGCGCGAGCGGGTCGGTGCTTTGGAAATCGGCCGGTACGCCTGTAGGGTCGCCGTCGTATTCGTTGAGCGCTATCGTGGAACCGGCAAAGTCCATCGGGCCGGGACGTATCGCTGCCCATGCCAGGACAGCGAGGCCGACAACGACGAGCGCGCCGAGCGCCACCAGGATGCGCCTGAAGCTCGAGGTCCTGTTCATTCCGGAAACTATCCCACGCTGCCTGAGCACGTTGCAAGGAGCAAGGAAGCTGCGCTGCAGGACTTGACCGAAGCGGTGATTCGAAATCGCCATCCCATCGCCCGATTGAGGAGAACATCGAGCCGGAGTTGACGAAATGAATCGCGCGAGGGAACGGATGAGAGCGGATTCGCAGCCGTGAATTTTTTTGCGCCGCAGGCTCCCGACCCTTGATCGATCCGCCATGGCCGGGCTAGGCTGAGCCCTTCTGTGGCACCGCGTTCAAGGGGAGGAGTGCCCGATCATGGAATACTCGATTTCCGTCAACGGAGAAGCGCGCACCGTCGATGTCGACAGCGATACTCCGTTACTTTGGGTGCTGCGCGACTCGCTCAATCTGAAGGGAGCAAAATACGGCTGCGGCATGGCCATGTGCGGGGCCTGCACGGTACACGTCGACGGCGTGCCCATGCGCTCCTGCGTCATGCCCATCTCGAGCGTGGGTGCGGCCGAAATCACGACGATCGAAGCGATCGGCGAAACGGATGTCGGCCAGCGCGTGCAGACGGCCTGGCTCGACGTTGACGTCATGCAATGAGGTTACTGCCTGGCGTGTCAGATCATGTCTCCAACGGCGCTGCTCGAACGCAATCCCGAGCCGTCCGACCGGGTCATCGATGCCGCGATGAACGGAAACATCTGCCGCTGCGCGACCTACAACCGCATTCGCGCGGCCATCAAGCAAGTCGCCGGTTTGCCGACGAACGAAACGGCGGAGGCGTGATCATGGAACGACAGATACTTCGCACGCTCGAAGCACGTCTCTCGATGCCGACACTGACGCGTCGTGGTTTCATCGTAGCCAGCATCGCGGCGGGCGGCGGCCTGCTGCTCAGCGTCAACTGGCCGCGTTCAGCCAGGGCGCAGGGTTCAGGCAACGGTCAGCTCAGCCCGTTTGTCCGGATCGCCCCGAACGGCGCCGCGACAATCATGTCCAAGAATCCCGAAATCGGTCAGGGCGTCAATGCGTTGCTACCGATGCTCATCGCCGAGGAACTCGACGTGGCCTGGAGCAACGTCATCGTCGAGCAGGCGATGTACGACCCCGTTTTCGCGCCGCAATTCACCGGTGGCAGCTTCGCAACGCCGATGTACTGGGACTCGCTGCGACGCGTCGGCGCGGCCGGCCGTCAAATGCTGCTGACCGTCGCTGCCGAACGTCTCAACGCTCCCATCGCAGAACTCGAAACCGACGCCGGTGCCGTGCGTCACGCCGCATCGGGGCAAACTCTCGGCTACGGCGAACTGGCCGAGGCTGCAGCGGCCGTACCGCCGCCTGCCATGGAATCCCTGACGCTGAAGGATCCGGGCGCGTTTCGGATCATCGGTACGTCCGTACGCGGCGTCGATACGGAAAAGATCGTCGAAGGCCAGCCGATATTCGGCATCGACATCGACATTCCGGGCATGCGGTATGCCGTTTATGAAAAGTCGCCGATCTACGGCAGCAAGATCGTCGACGCCAACGTCGACGCGATCAGGGCACTGCCCGGCGTGCGCGATGCCTTCGTCATCAGGGGCGACGCGAACCCGAACAAGGAAGGCATGGCGATGAACCTCACCGACGGTGTCGCCATAGTGGCCGACTCCTGGTGGGTTGCCAGCAAGGCGCTCGATCAACTCGAGATCGAGTGGGAAGAGAATGCGACGGCCGAGCAAAGCACGGCGGGATGGGCGGAAGCTGCCGCCGCGCTTGCGGGCAAAACGCCAACCGCCACGGTGCGCGAGGACGGCGACACCGATGCGGCGCTTGCGGATGCCGCAACTGTCGTCTCGGCATCGTACGACTATCCATTCCTCTCACATGCGCCGCTCGAGCCGATGAACTGCACGGCGAGCGTGACCGGCGACCAGGTCGAGATCTGGGCGCCGACCCAGTTCCCGGAACCGGGGCGCGCGCAGGTCGCCGCGGTGCTTGGCGTGCCGGTCGAGAACATCAAGATCAATCTCACCCGCTGCGGCGGCGGTTTCGGACGCCGGCTCGCCAATGACTACATGGTTGAGGCTGCAAGGATCGCGCAGCTTGCCGGCGAACCGGTCAAGCTCGTGTGGGACCGTCGCCAGGACCTGCAGCACGACATGTATCGTCCCGGTGGGTTTCACTATCTGAGCGCGGGCCTCGACGCGAATGGCAGCCTGACCGCATTGAAGGATCATTTCATTACGTTCGCCGACCCTTCGTACAGCGAAGGTGACCCGGTGGCAAGCTCCGCGGAACTGACCGACCTCGAGTTTCCGGCGCGCTTCGTGCCGAATCTGCATTACGGCTATTCGGTACTGCCGCTCGGCCACCCGACCGGGCCGATGCGCGCCCCGGGCAGCAATGCGCTCGCGTTCGTGTTCGAGTCGTTCATCGATGAGCTGGCCGAGGCTGCCGGCAAGGATCCGCTCGACTTTCGGCTCGAGCTCTACGGCGAACCGGAGATTTTCGATCCGCCGCCACCGATATTCGGCATCGAGCAACCGCCTTTCGACACGAGTCGAGTCCGCGGCGTGCTGAGCCGCGTCGCCGCGGTCTCCGACTGGGCAAACCGCGACCAGCTTCCATTCCGCACCGGCAAGGGGCTCGCTTTCTACTACTGCCACTTCGGCTACTTTGCCGAAGTGGTGCAGGTCACCGTCGGTCCGAATGGCGTACCGAACGTCGACAGGGTCTGGGTCGCCGGTGACATCGGGAGTCACGTCATCAATCCGACCGGGGCCGAAAACCAGGTGCAGGGCGCGGCGCTCGACGGCATCGGGCAGGCGCTCAATCTCGCAATCACGTTCGAAGGCGGCCGCGTGGTGCAAACGAATTTCCACGACTACCCGCTGATCAGAATGAGCCAGGCTGCGCCGGTCGAAGTGCACTTCGTGCGCAGCGACAATCCGCCCACCGGGCTTGGCGAACCGTCGCTGCCACCGGCGATTCCCGCGCTGGTCAATGCGATACATGCGGCGACAGGCGTACGAGTGCGATCCCTGCCGATCGATCCGGAGGACCTGAAACCGAGTTGATCAACGACCGGGGGCCCACATCGATGAAATACAATGTCGTTCGGTGCAGTGCACTGGTTCCGGCGCTGTTGATCCTGGGTGCCCAGCTCCCTCCTGGCGCCGTGACCCCGGACACGTCCTTCCACACATACCAGCGGATGATGGCCGAAAGCACGATTTCGAGCGAGCAGCTTACAGCAACCGCGCTGGACGAGATCGAGCGCCGGAGCAACCTGAACGCCTTCATTTCCGTCGACGCCGACGGCGCGCTCGCGCGGGCGAGGAGATTGGACCAGCAACGCAACCAGGCGCAGGTTTTGGGTCCGCTGCACGGCATCCCGATAGCGGTAAAGGACAACATTCACGTTGCCGATATGCCGAATACGGCCGGAACACCGCTCCTTGCGTCCTTTGTACCCGATGAAGATGCACCGGTCGTCGCCCGTCTGAAGGCAGC
>JAQAJI010000113.1:0-11453 GCA_028278665.1 Candidatus Rariloculus versatilis | reverse complement strand
TGGAATTACCAGCATGAACGAGGCGTTCGGCACCGACGGAAACGCATGCGACCCGGATTTCATGGCCGGCGGAAGCAGCGGGGGAACGGCGGTTGCGGTTGCCGCAGGCATGGCGGTTGCGGGGCTGGGCACGGATACCGGGGGCAGTTCCCGCATACCCGCCGCTCTCAATGGCATCGTGGGCTTCAGACCCACCGTGGGGCGATATTCGGCGGGGGGTCTGACACTTATCTCCAGTACCCGGGACACGGTGGGGCCCATGGCACGAAGCGTTTCCGACGTTGCCGTGCTCGACGCCATCATGGCCGATGAAAGCGCAGAGTTTCCTGAAACAGACCTGCGAGGGATTCGGCTGGGCGTGCCACGGGACTATTTCTACGACGATCTTGAACCGCTGATCGTCGAACGCATCGAGGCGCTGTTCAGCGTTTTGCGTGATGCGGGCGTGATCCTTGTCGAGGAAAACCTTGAGGACATTGCAGCTTTGAACCAGGCGGCGAGGTTGCCGATCGTGCCCTTCGAAGCCGGCATCCTGCTCAGCGAATACCTGGCCGAGTTCGTCCCCGGTCAAACGCTTGCGACGCTGGCCGATTCGATCGCCAGCCCGGACGTCAGAACCATGTTCGCCGGCGTGGCTGGCGGCAACATAACCGAATCTGTGTACCGGCAAGCGATCGATCATGACCGACCGCGGCTCCAGGAGGCCTATGCGAACTACTTCACCCGGCACCGCGTGGAAGCGGTCCTCTTCCCCACCACGCCGCTGACCGCTCGGCGGATAGCGGATGTCGGAGCGACCGTCGAGTTGAACGGTGAGCAGGTTCCGACCTTTGCCACGTACGTGCGCAACACCGATCCCGGAAGTAACGCCGGGATCCCCGGCCTGTCGATTCCGCTCCCTTCCCGGGTCGACGAGATGCCGGCCGGGGTCGAAATTGACGGGCCGGAAGGCAGCGACCGGCGTCTGCTCGCTATCGGAGCGGCGATCGAAGATCTCATTCGGCAAATGGAAGGGAGCCCATAGCGAGACGCTGAATGCACATGATCTGGATAGGCAGCGATCTCTTGATCGATCGTCATGTTCAGATCGCTGTCACGATCCGATCGGTCGGGAGAGCTTCCGACAAGCACACAGCGCCGGCGTCGAAATCGTGTTCGGTACCGACAGCGCGGTGTATCCGCATGGGGACAATGCCAGGCAGTTCTCCCGGATGGTGCAATTCGGGATGACGCCCGCTGAAGCGCTCCGGTCAGCGACGATAGAAGCTGCCGACCTGCTGGGGTCGCCGATCAGGTCGGGCGGATAGCCGCAGGGCTGCAGGCGGATTTGGTCGCCGTTTCAGGCAATCCATACGACGACATCGGCATCCTCGAAGACATCGAGTTCGTGATGAAGGGCGGCGTCGTTCACAAGCAACCGCGATGACCTGTACACGGCTCGGGCGCATGCGCGGCGGCCGGCGGCCTTGCCGGTACGCGTATTGCGGGCCGGCTGTAGCGGGACCGCCGACTCAGTTCAATTCGACCGGATCGTAGTTTGCCGAGCAGACCTCGACGATGCAGATCGATGCGAGCGTGCGGCCGGCAGGCGGCGGCTCGAGATCCGCTTCCAACATCAGCGTGCGCAGCACTTCGGCCGTTTCGGGATGGGCGATGGCGGACTGGACTCCGACACGAACCAGGCCGTCCGCGTAGTCGATCGGCAGCCATGTTCGTGCGGCGAGTTCGGGGCTCCCCCGGTTGTCGGTGTTTCCGAAGTCACGGACATCCATCCGGGCACCCGCTTCGACCAGGACACGCACGACCTCCGTGGCTCCCTTGTGGGCCGCACCATGCAGGGCGACGCGGCCGGTGTCGGCCTGGTAGTCCGGATCGATTCCGAGTTCAAGCAACAGCCTCACGGCTTCAACCGTCTGCTCCGTCGACCACTCGCTGGTAATCCCCTCGACCCCGCCGATACAGGCGGCCACCGACAGCGGCGTCACGCCAAGCTCGGTGTAGATGTGCGGGTCGGCGCCATACTCGAGCAGGAGGTTCATCAATTCGAGGTCGCCGGATTGCGATGCCCTGAGGAAGGCGGTTGCCCCGTTCTCGTCGAGCCACTGGTTAGTGAAGACCGTGCGTGTCTCGGTGCTTTCGGTGACGAGTGCGTTCGGATCCGCCCCCTCGTCGAGCAGCAGCCTGATGAACCGGAGATCGTCCATATCGGGCTGGCGCGTCGGGTAGTCGCCGCCCTCGAGGTTGCGATTGTCAGTGGCGAGATACAGCGGCGTCCACCCACCCTTGTTGGCGATGTTGACGTTGGCGCCGTGCTCGATCAGGAACCTGCCGAGGTTATAGTTTCGGTTCTGAGTTGCGGCCAGCAGGGGACTCCAGCCGTAGCGGGTAACCTGGTTGACGTCGGCTCCGGCTTCGAGCAGGACTCGCGCGGTGTCGATGTGCCCTGCCCGGGCCGCATACACCAAAGCGGTCAATTCGCCGCCGTCGGGCTCCCGGGGACCACGGCGACCGAAAAAGTTGTTCCCTGCGTCCTGTTGGCCTTCGGCGTCATCATCAGCGCTTTCGGGATCGGCATCGTCAGCACCCCCGGCCACGCTGTCGTCAGCGCTCTCGGTCTCATCGCCGTCAGCGCCCTGCGCATCGCTATCGAGCGCGCCGACGTTCACCAACAACTGCGCGTCGTTGGAGTCCTCGTCCGTCTCCGCGCCGCCACGCACGAAACCGAGCGCATCGACCTGCTGGTCGCACGCCTCCGCGGAAGCCGCCGACGATCCGCTGGCAAGTGCCAGCAACTCGTCTTCGGTGGTTCCGCTGGCGAGCGCAGACAGTGCGCGCAGCGTGCCGAGATCCGGGGCTTCCTGCTCGCACAGGACAGCAATCACCTGCCGTCGTACCTGGTTGCGGGGATCGTTGCTCTTCCCCAGCGCGGCCGTGCGGCCACTGCGCATGACCGGGGCGGAACCGGCGGCGAAGTCGGCGCCGTGCTCGATCAGGACGGCAACGACGTCCGCATGGCCCTGATCGGCCGCCTGCATCAATGCGGTCGTCCCACGCTCGCTCTCGGCCGCGTTCGCGTCCGCGCCGTGATCCAGCAGCGCGCGAACAGCATCGACTGAGCCCGAGCGCGCGGCCAGCATCAGGGGCTTTCGTCCGAGCGGCAGTTCTTCGTTGGCATCCGCGCCGCCTTCGAGCAGCGTGTCGACCATCGCCGCGTCGCCGTGGCTCGCCGCGAGCCACAGGGGCGTTGAGCCATTGCGGTTGGCCGCCGATGCGTCGGCGCCCGCGTCGAGCAGCAGCCCGGCGAGGCTGACATTGCCGTGGTATGCCGCCCAGTGCAGGGCCGTCGCCCCATCGGCCTGTGCCAGGTTCACATCGGCGCCGGTCTCGAGCAGTGCGGCTACAAGGGCGTTATCGCGCTGCATCGCGGCATCTGCCAACGGCGCCTGAGCGACGGCGGTATTCGTGCACGCCAGCGCCAGCGCCAGCGCGACTGCCCGTCTGCCCGGCATCTAGATGTTCTCCAGCCTTCCGGTGCTGTCGCCGAAACTCTCGCGGTGGATGTCGAACTGATCGAGAACGCTCAGCAGCAGGTTGCCGGTGGATATGGTCTTCCTCGGGTAGGCCAGGTGGCGCCCGCCGGCCATCCGTCCGCTGTTTCCACCGAGAATCACGTGCGGCACGTCGTAATGCAGGTGCTGGTTCGGATTCCCCATATTGCTGCCATAGAGGACCAGGGAGTGGTCGAGCAGCGTGCCGCCGCCTTCTTCCGTGTTGGCGAGTTTGTCCACGAAATGGGCCAGCATCCTGACGTGGTATTGGTTGATCCTGGCGAAGTCGGCAATGATGTCGGGAGCCTCGCCGTGATGCGACCCGCCGTGGAAGCTCATCGTCGGGGATTCGCTTTCCGGATATCGCCGGTTGGTGAGGTCGCGTGCAAAGAGCATCGTACCGACGCGCGTGATGTCGGCCTGGTAGGCCAGGGCCAGCAGATCGAACATCAGCTTGATGTGGTCGTCGAAGGACTGGGGAATGCCCGGCGGCACTGCGAAATCTTCCGGCGCCGTCGTCGTCGCACGGGCCGCGATCTCGAGGCGGCGCTCGATCTCCCGAACGTTCTCGGTGAAACTGTCCAGGCGGGAACGGTCCGGGACGCTGATCTCGTTCCGGAGCCTCGCGATCTTGCCGTTGATCGAATCCAGGATGCTCTGGTTGCGCTCCCGGCGCTGAACGCGCTGCTCTGGTGTGCTGCCGCTTCCGAACATGCGTTCGAACACGACCTGCGGATTCAACTCCATCGGCAGCGGGGTAGTCGGCGACGCCCAGGAGATCGTGTTGGTATAGACGCAGCTATAGCCCTCGCCGCAGTTGCTCGAACCGGAACCGGGATCCTCGACCGAGATTTCGACCGAAGGCAGCAGCGTGTCCTGGCCAATCTTCTCAGCAATGATCTGGTCGATCGTGTGGCCGGCGCGTACATCGGCGCCCGCGGTTTTCTTCGGTTTCCGGGCGCTCAGGAACGCCGCGGCAACCCAGTGGTCGGCGCCCGTTTCGCCCGGAGGCGGCTCCGATGACGTCGCATGCAGACCGGTCAGGATAGTCAGGCTGTCGCGGAAGGGCTCCAGCGGCTGCCAGATGTACGGCAGTTGCTCGGGCAGCGGGCCTTCATTCTCCGGTACCCAATGGCCCGGTGCCGCGCCATGAGGGACGAAGCCGCCGAAGAACCGGCGCGGCGGCGCCGCAGCTGTCTGGGCCAGTGCGGTTGCGGCGGGCAGCATCGAATCGAGCAGGGGAAGTCCGAGCGCAATGCCGGCACCCCGCAGCAGCGTACGTCGTGGAATGTGCTTCTTGGTAATAAACATTGGTTTATCCCTCACTTGAACCGGCTTTCATGTTCATCGTGAAAGCCGGGCTCTCAATGACTCCCATGAGCAGCGACGAAAACCGGTAGTCGTCCTCGGCTGCGTCTCGCATGATCGACCGTATCAGGGGCATGTCGTCGTATTCCATGCCTCGACCGACTGCATAGGTTAACAATTTTTCGGTCACGACCAGGGCAAACAGGTAACCGTTGTTCACGGTCAGTTCGCGCAGGCTGTGGATGCCTTCCAGTGGTATGCCGTCACTCGTGACACCGGTCGGATCGATCGTGGTGCCGGCATCTTCGGTCCGCCACGCACCGACGGCGTCGAAGTTCTCCATCGCGAACCCCATCGGCTCGAAGATCGTGTGACACGACGCGCAACTCGGGCTGATGCTATGCGCTTCCAGCCGTGCCCGCAGGGAAGTTGGCGCCTCGCCCTCAACCGGCGCCAGATCCGTATCGACGCCCGGCGGCGGCTCAGGCGGACTGATCGCAAGGAAGGTTTCGAGGAACCATTTGCCACGGGCGACCGGCGACGTGCGCTCTCCCTGGGACGTGATGGTCAACAAGGCGCCCTTGCCCAGGAGTCCGCGCCGCACTTCGAACGCCGAATCCAGTTGAACCCGGCGGAACTGCGATCCGTAAACATCAGGGATGCCGTAGTGCCTCGCCAGGCGTTCGTTGACGAAAGTGTAATCCGCCGTAAGCAGGTCGAAGATGCTGCGGTCCTCGTGAATGACGCTGCCGAAGAACAGTTCGATCTCGCGCCGGTAGGCGTCACGCAGCGTGCTGTCGAAGTCCGGGAAGATATCCACGACCGGTTCGCTGGCGGCGATGCCGCGAACGTTCAGCCATTGCCCCGTGAAGTTCTCGATGAACGCGTTCGAGCGCGGGTCGGCAATCATGCGCCGAATCTGCTGCTCGAGAACCTCGGGCTCGTGCAGGCGTCCCTCGGCGCCAAGCCGGACCAGCGCCTCATCCGGAATGCTGCTCCAGAGAAAGAACGACAAACGAGAAGCCAGTTCGAGATCGCTGATTCGGTAGGGAGACCCCGGCGCGACATCGTCCGGCTCGATCTCGGAACGGTAGATGAATTCGGGATCGGCCAGAACGCGCTGGATCACCGCTTCGCTTGCTCACGCCCGGACACGAAGATATTCATCATCGCGTCGACATCGGCATCGGTCGCGGGACGGCGGAAGGCGTTGGCGACGAGCGTGGCTGCGATCCGGCGCGCGCACTCGGGCTCCATGGCGCTGCTCGCCGGGTAGCACTCGAACACCTTCTCGCGGCTCTGCGTGCTGGCCGCCGGGCGGCCGTTGAACGGCCCCTCGATGAAGACCTGGCCGACATGCGGGTAGAACGTGTAGCCGGAGATCGCACCCGGCGAGTTCATGGTTCGCACGAACGACGTGTTGAGCCCGGTATCGGGCAGGTCGCTCGTGGCGATGAACGTCACACCGACCGTGTGGAAGCCGGCCTCGATGTGGATCGGCGGTGTCCGGCCGCCGTTGCCTTCCGTGTTGCCGATCTCCGAATCCCAGTCGTACAGGTACACGCGAGCGCCGTCGATGGTGACCTCGAGCTGCTCGCCGCTGACATTGCCGAGCACGCGTGTGAAGTAGCCGGTCATACCCTTGACAGTGAAGACGTACTCACCGTCGGCCGGAAACTCGTGCTCGATCAACATGCCGCCGCGCGTACCGAACGGCAGCCCTTCGATATGCGTATTCTGGGAGGTGTCGTGCGGCACGTCGAACACGGCCAGCGTGGGGGCCGTCTCGGTACCGATCGCCAGGCGCGCGATCCTGCCGGCGGCGGAGAGATACGCCTCCATCAACGCGGGCGACGTGGTCAGCGTCCCGGCCATGTTGTCGAACCCGAAACTCGAGTCGTCGGCGGGCAGGAAGCTGGTCGCGTCGATATTAAGAGCCCGCAGATCCCGGATCGCGTTCGAGTATTCGGCGCGGTTCAGTCGGTGCAGACCGGGAGCCGGAAGATGCGGTACGGCATTGCGGTCGATTTCGTTCTCGAGAAACGCCACAAGCTCCGTGCGCACTTCGCGCTGTAGGCCTGGCCCGTCGGGCGGCGGCATCAGGCCCGCGCGCAGCTTGGCGATGACCATCTCCCAGGTTTCTGCGTTCGCGGCCACGGCGTCGAAGTCGATCGACTCGAGATTGAGGTTTCCAGCTTGTTCGATCGGGTTGTGGCAGTCGAGGCAGGTCCCGTCGATGACGGCCGCATGCTGTTCGACTTCGTCGCCCACGAGCCCGCAACCAGACACCATAAGGCTGGCGAGCCCGGCAGCTCCGAGCAGTCTGGTAGTCACAAGCGTATTCAATGCCGTTGCCCTCGACGCGCCGATCGCTTCGTTGCCCGAAACCGGGCAGCAAAAACTATCGGGTGCCTTGCGTCCCCGCTGTCCCCGGATGCCGGACGAAACGGTGTTTCCGACGGGAGGATTGTAATACAAAGCCTCCCTTCGCGTTGCTGTTTGCGTCCGGGCGCTCCGCGACCGTGCGGCGTTCGCCGAGGCATCGTCCCGCGGTACATCCCGCGGTGATCGTTTATTCAGAATCCCGGCTTCAGCGTGCCATGCTCGCGCGCGGCTTCGAGCGCCGTCGGGTAGAACTGCACGAACGTGCGCTCCACCGCCGTGTGGAGAGTGTGACATTCGATGCAGGGGGCGACCCGCTCCCCGGTGAGCGGAGCCGCGCTGTCAGCAAGTTCGCCGGCGCGCCCGAAATCGTAGAACGCCCAGCCGTCCGGAAACCGCGGGTCCTTGACCTCGGCTTCGAGCATCACGAGATCGGTCTGGAACCGTCCCGCCCGGTTGATCGATGCCTCCGACGCCGACTGGCGAAACTCGAGGACGAACGTGGTGCCGTCGGGCCAGACTCCCGTCTCCATGAATCCACGATACGACGACGGGTTTACGAAGACATTCGTGAACGACTGCGAAAGCTCGGACGAGTCGCCGTCCGTCGTTTCATCCTCGTAGGTCATCCCGAGACCGGAACTCAGAAACGTCCATTCGCGATAGTCGTCGGGCCGCACCAGACTTGTCCCGTCCTCGTAGCGCGGGCCGTCATCCGGCGCCTGCTGCGCCAGCGCAATGGCCGCGCCGGCGCCGGTACAAACCGCCAACGCGATCATCAACGTCCGCTTGCTTCGCGTCATCGTCCTCGCTCCTCCCGCCATTCACACTTGCTACGCACGGGTCGCGCGCGGTCCCAACCTACGGAGGGTCATCACGGCTGTCAACCGCCTGCCTCGTCATGCAGAGCCGGCCAGCGTGCGGAACCCGATCACGGCCGCCACCAGGAACGCGACCGTTTCAGCCGTCAATACCGCGACATGCAGCACGACGGGCTGACCGGCATCCATCTCAATGACCTTCAGGGCGAGCTGGGCGTGGTGGTAGGCAGGAAACAGGATCGCGAAATCCTGCATGAAGTCCGGGAACATGTAGATCGGCAGCAGGAGACCGGACAGCGTAGCCATCGGCAGGAATATGAGGTTGACCACGGCGATGGCCGCGCGCGCCTTCGTCCACGCACCGATGGCAAGGCCGAGCACGCAGAACGGAATCACACCGGCGAGCAGCACTCCTGCCAGCGCGAACCACTGCCAGCGTTGGAGTTCCACTCCTGCCACGTAGGCGGCCATCAGAAACAGGCCAAGGACGACAACTGCCCCGAATATCAGCGCCGTTGAGACCTTGGCAAACATGTAGGCGCCGGCCGGCATCGGCGTGGTCTGTTTCAGGCGCAGCACGCCCGTGTCGCGTTCGTTCGCAAGCCCGACTCCGAAGCCGAAGAGCGCTGGACCGAGGATGCCGAAGACGCCGTAGGTCGCCAGTACGTAGGTGGGAAACGCCAGCGTCTCTCCGCGTGTGCCCATGAGCACGCCGAAAAACAGGTAGAAGAAGAGCGGGAACGCCAACGTGGGGATGGCGAACGCGGGCTCCCGGAGTTCCTGTACGAACTGGTAGCGCGCCTCCAGCACGTAGACCCGCAATCGCTGCGTCACGGTGAGGCGGAGGGTGGCGCGCCTGTCTCCCGCTGCGCTGTCATCGGCCGTTGAACCCACTGGTGTCATATGTCTTCCGACGGCGCAACTTCGACGGTTGAATCGGCCGATGTGCCCGCCTTCGTATCGCTCGTCAGGGCAAGAAATGCATCTTCGAGCCCGGCCGCCTCGATCGTCAGATCGGCAAGCGTGTCGTCGCGGCGGAGCAGTTCCCGGACAAGATCTTCAGGCCGGGTCGTCAGCGCCTCCAGGTGCCGGCCGCGGGTCTGGGTCTCGACCACACCAGGGAAACTCGCGATCTCCTCGGCGAGGGTCCGGGTGATGCAGCGCACGAAACGCCCTGCCGTGCGTGACTTGATCTGTGCCGGCGTACCCTCCGCGATCCGCCGACCCCGGTGGATGACCACCACGCGGTCGGCAAGCGCGTCAGCCTCGTCCAGGTTGTGCGTCGTCAGGACGGCTGTGCGCCCGGCCTCTCGCAGAGACCGGATCTCGTTCCAAAGCCGACGCCTGGCATCGACGTCGAGCCCCGTCGTGGGCTCGTCCAGGAACAAAAGCTCCGGATCTCCCGCCAGTGCCAGCGCGAACATCACTCGCTGCTTTTGTCCACCGGAGAGTTTCGCGAATCTGCGCCTGCCGAGGTCCTCAAGACCTGCCGTGGCCAGCAAGCGAGTTGCCGAAAGCGGAAACGGGTAGTAAGCACGGAACAATTCAATGTGCTCGAGCACTGTCAGGTTCGGAGAAACACCCGATACCTGGAGCATGGCGCCCCGTCGAACTCGTACTTCCGGTGCACCGGGGGCCGAGCCGAAAACCGTCGCGCTGCCCTCTTGCACATGCAGGCTCCCCAAGAGCAGGCCAATGGCGGTGGTCTTGCCCGCACCATTGGGGCCAAGCACCCCCAGCACCTCGCCACGCCGAACCTCGAGATCGAGACCATTCAGGGCAACCACCGATCCATAGCGGTGCGTGACGCTCGAAAGCTCCGCCAGGACGGGGGCATGCGACGATCCGGATTCCACTCTGGAAACCTACCTGGCGTTGACCGGGGCCGTAGCAGGTTCAACTGCCAACTCGTGCTCCTCACCCTTGTCGGTCACCGCAGCGCGCCCCATTCCCGGATCGACCGGATTATCAGGTGGCCAGTACGCCGCTGCAACGCCATCAGGCTGACAATGCGGTTTGCTATGATCGCGACCGAACCCCAAAGCGCTGCCGACTCTTGCGGCCGCTACCTGAAACGATATCCACCGAAAAAGAGGGGACGCAACTCATGATCGATCGCGAACCACCGTTCCTTGCGACGGCTGCCCTTGCGTGCATCACGGCCGCATGTATCGCTGCGGCACCTGCAGGCCTGGCGCAAACACGCGAACAGGGGCCCTGGTGGCCCTCCGTGCACGGGCCTGACGACCTACCCCCGTGAAAATCCAGTCGGCGCTGCAGTTACCCCGAACTGCTCAGACCTACGAACTCGGCCACATGTACGAGGCAAGCATGCCCCAGTACGGCTACAGGCCCTACTTCCTGCAGGCCATTCCCGCCGCGCCGCCGGAGCGCGCCGGACAAGGCGTTGCGCAACGCGATTACTTCACGGGAGTCATCGGTCAGATGGGGACGCAGTTCGACGCCCTCGGCCATCAGGGCGAGACAGTGCTGATGGCCGACGGTTCGTTGCAGAACGTGTACTACAACGGCTTCACGCAGGAGGAATTGACCGGTACCAATCAGGGCTTGCACGGGCTGGAAGCGCTCGGGACCGAGCAGGTGAAACCGTTCATCACGCGCGGGATCCTCGTCGATATCGCGGGCTACAAGGGTGTCGAAAGCCTGGCGGCGGGTTACGAAGTGACCATGGACGATGTGCGCGGCGCCCTGGCGCGGCAGAACATGGACGAGGACACGGTCCAGCAGGGCGATGCGGTGCTGTTCAACTACGGTTGGGCGGTCAACTGGACGAACCCGTCGAAGTACAACGACTCCTATGTCGGGGTCGGGGAGAACGAAGGTTCGCCCGGAATCTATGCCGATGTCACCCGCTGGCTGATCAGCCGCAGGGTCTCACTGGTGGGTGCCGACAGTTGTTGCGTGGAAGTCAGGCCGCGTCCGGGGACGGAGAACGTGCACCGCATGCTGTTTCTCCGGGACGGGATCCCGCTGCTGGAAAACATGGAATTGCGGGAGCTTGCAGGCGATGAAGTCTACGAGTTCCTGTTTCTGGCCCTGACCGAACGCATCAGGGGCGCGACCGGCTCCCCGGTGCGGCCCATTGCCGTTCGCTGAGCCTGCAGGTCCCTGCGGTACACAAACCCGGGAGTTTCCCGCCGTGCGCCGATTTGGAAAAATCACCGTTAACCGGGCCGGTGGCATTACGGCCCGTTCGCATTGGAGGCGATAGCCATGAGACTGATTACGATTCTGTCATTGACGCTGTCAGCGGCGCTTGCCCGGGCCGAGTGGGTCGACTATGAGGTGCCGCTGATTCCGTACGAGTCCGTACCCAACTTCCTCAAGTACTCGCCCGATATGAATCTCGGCGAGGTATTGGGAGTCGCGGTCA